>CAZKRB010000133.1:0-1559 GCA_964555065.1 uncultured Syntrophus sp. | reverse complement strand
GATGTTGGACCCCGAAGTCCTGAAAGCGTTGGCTGATCTGGCGTGGCCGATATTGGCGGCAATCATTTTTTTCGCCTTGCTGCCGTCGATTCTCCGCGTTGCAAAATCACGTGCATTCTCCATCAAGTATGGCAATATGGAAATATCTGTCCAAGATGCCGCGGATGGGCTGCGCAAGCAGATCGAGGACTTGCAGAACCAGGTTCGTTCGATGCAAGGGCCGCCCGCGGGTGTCGTGACCGGTGCGGCCGCTGAAAGCAAACAGAAACCATCTGCTGCAATCCGCAAAGGGACCCTTCTCTGGGTGGACGACAACCCTCAGAATAACGCCCATGAAATCAAAAAACTGCAGGACGACGGATGGGATATTTCTACAGCGGAGTCTACAGCGGTCGCCTTAACACAGCTTCAAGGGATGACGTCGCCGCCTGTGCTGGTCATCTCCGATATGGGCCGCCGGGAAGGCATAACCTATCGCAGAACGGCCGGCTTGAGCCTCATCCGAGAACTGCGCGTGCGGCAAATTCCAGTCGTTCTTTATACATCGGAAGCTGTTGCCCGGGAATACCGCGAGCAGGTGCAAGCGGCCGGCGGGGCCGGCATCACGGCATCGCCGATGGAATTATTCTCGATGGTCGAGAAAACTGCCGCGTCAGGGGTTAAACTCACAAAGGAATCTCCATCCTGAGTTGAGGGGATCCCGTCAGCGGATGTTTCAAAGCTGGAGGAGGCGCCGGTTCGGACTCGCCATGTTCAGGTCGCCCGGCGTCCTGGAAAGGGCGCCTCAGGGCGATCCGCAATTCATGAGAAAGGGAGGGCAGGAGCCATGGCAAAAGATCCAGGTATCGGCAAAAAAATGATCGTCACCGTTACAGGGGTGAAAGGGGATTGCAGCGCCGGCCATCAGGAGGGTGACACCTTTGAAATCTGCTGTCATAATCCCGCGGGCTTATGTGGATTTTTCTTTCATGATATGTTCCCCAGCCTTTCCACCTTCCAGTTTGGAGGAAATCTTCCCTGGTGGGAAGGCGATACGATCGAGCTGCAATGCCCGGACAAGGACAATCTCGTGACCATCCGGTTGGAGAGATTTGAGCGGGATTGATCTCGCAAACGGTGGGCGGACCTTGGCGTTCGGGATTGGATTTCAGGAAGCACCGTCAGGCGGCACGGCTCGGGGGCGAAGAGATGGCAGACGGAGAGGGCGCCCCCTGAGGATTCCCCTCAGGGGACAAGCCTTCCGCCCTGCCGGCGGTGAAACGGACGCCGACCCCTGGGGGGCGGATCTACTCCGGCGACAGGTGGGATGTCATTTCTGACAATTCGATCTCCTTCTCGCCGTCCCTGTCACATTTGAGCACCTTGTTGCCGAAATCCCCGGCATCGATTTTTCCCTTGACCCACTTCGTCCACTGGTCACGGTGGGAAGACACGATGGAATCGAAGTCGCCTGACGGGGCAAAGCGAGCCAGGGCTTCATCCACGATCCAGACACAATAATTGCACTTCTTCTTTTCCTGTTCCGAAACGACGTAGAAGTACTGAAAATGAGTGCTTCC
>CAZKRB010000132.1:0-1582 GCA_964555065.1 uncultured Syntrophus sp. | reverse complement strand
CCCTGGAACTGACCTCCCGGGTCCATGGTGTTGACTGCTGCAAGTTCTTTCACTTTATTTCTCCCTCAAATAGAGATCACTTACGAAAGATCACTTTAAATAAAAAAAGAAACCCTTGTCAATACGCCTTTTTCCACGGCAATTTCCGGATTTTCTCCCGGCGGTCACAGTTTTTCCGGAGGAAAGGCCACCACGTCATCAATGGCTTCCCGATCCGTCAAGAGCATCACCAGCCGGTCGATCCCCAGGGCGATGCCCGTTGCAGGGGGCATCGTGGAGAGGGCCTGCAGAAACCGCTCCGGCCAGGGATAGGGTTTTCTGCCCAGGTCCCTCCGGTGCTGCTGGGCTTCTTCAAAGCGGCAGGCCTGTTCAACGGGATCGGTCAGTTCGGAAAAGGCATTGGCCAGTTCGATGCCGGCCAGGTACAGTTCAAAGCGTTCGGCCAGGGCGGGATTGTCGGGCCGAGTCCGGGCCAGGGAGGCCAGTTCAACGGGGTAGTCGTAGAGGAAGGTCGGGCGTTCGATCCCCAGCCGGGGCTCGATGCGGGTCGCCAGGACCTCGTCGAAGCAGTCTTCCGCCAGGGCCTCATCGGCCGAGATCCCTCCGTAGCGCCGGAAGGCCTCCTGGACGGTCAGCCTCTCCCAGGGAGGCGACAGGGCAATGCGACGGCCCTGAAAGGAAAGCGCTTCCCTCCCGGAAAGGGCTTCGGCCAGAAAAGGAAGGAGGGCCTCGCACTCCTCCATGAGAAAGCGGTAATCCTCCCCCGCCGCGTACACCTCGAGCATCGTAAATTCCGGCAGGTGCCGGGTTCCCCGTTCCGCCTCCCGGAAGCACCGGCAGAGCTGGAAGAGTTTCGGATAGCCCGCGGCCAGAAGCCGCTTCATGCAGAGTTCAGGCGAGGTCTGCAGGTAAGAATCCCCGCAGGCAACGGCCTCGATGTTCGACTCCGGCGCCGGCGCGGGAATCAGAACCGGCGTCTCCACCTCCAGGTAGTTCCGTTCCCGGAAAAACCGGCGGATGGAGAAGAGCATCTCCGCCCGGATCCGCAGAACCTCTCGCTTTCGGGCCAGCATCCAGGCCTCTTCATTGTCGGTGCAGGAAGAGGAAGGCCCCCCGGCGGCCGCGTTTTGCCGACGGCCGGTTTCGCCGGCGGGGCGGGAATCGTCATCCATGAACGCTCATCAACCCTTGACGCGGGTCAGATATTCACCCGTTCGCGTATCCACGCGGATTTTTTCTCCTTCCTCGATGAAAGGCGGCACCTGGATCTGGTAGCCCGTCTGGAGGATCACGGGTTTGCTGTTGCCGGAGACGGAATCCCCTTTGGCCCAGGGATCGGCCTTGGTCACGATGAGATCGACGAAATTGGGCAGACTGAGCCCCAGGGGCTTGTCCTCGAAAAGGAGAATCTCCACTTCGAGATTGTCAATGAGGAAATGGGCGGCATCCCCCACCTGGTCCGCCGACAGAAAGATCTGCTCGTAGGACTCATTATCCATGAAGACATATTTGCCTTCTTCCTCGTAGAGGTACTGCATCTTCTTTTCCTGCAGATCCGCCGACTCGAAGTTATCCACCGACC
>CAZKRB010000131.1:0-1667 GCA_964555065.1 uncultured Syntrophus sp. | reverse complement strand
CCGATGCCCCCGAAGCCCGCCTGGTACACCAGAAGGAAAAACAGGCTCATGCCGAGCCCCATCAGCGGCTCACCCGGATTCCTCACCAGCTTGAGGATTCCCCGGCCGATCAAAAGGTGCGACATGGTTCTCACGCGGCACCCCCCATGAACGCCAGGTAATGCTCCTCCAGGGTAAGGGCCCTGTCACCGGTTTCGGAAACCCGTCCCTTGAATTCGGCCAGACTTCCCGTAAAGAGGGCTGTTCCCCCCTTCAGGACGGCCAGGGTTTCGGTATGCCGGTCCGCCTCCTCCAGGTACTGGGTGGTGAGGAACAGGGTTGTCCCCTCCGCGGCGCAGAACTCCCGAAGGGCTTTCCAGAAGGCGCTCCGCGCCTCGGGATCCATCCCCACCGTCGGTTCGTCGAGAAACAGCACTTCGGGCAGGTGGATCAGCGCCAGGGCGCAGTGGAGCCGCCGCTTGTAGCCGCCCAACAGGGTGTCGGCCCGCTTGTCCGCCACGGTATCAAGCCCGAATTGGGCCGCCAGCTCCTCCGCCCGATTCAGGGCCCCTTTCCGGTCAAAGCCGAAAAGCCGCCCCTGCAGCACCAGATGGTCCCTCACCGATACTCCGGGATCCAGGTCGTTGTCCTGGAGCGCCACGCCGATTTTTTCCTGAAGTTTTCGGGGGTGACGGACCGGATCGATGCCGCAGATCCTGACCCGCCCCCCGTCGGGCACCGACAGCCCGGTAAGAATCCGGATCAGGCTTGATTTTCCCGCGCCATTGGGGCCGAGCAGGGCAAAACGCGCCCCGTCGGGGATGGTCAGCGAGAACTCCTTAAGCGCCTCGGTACGGCTTTTTCCCTTGCGGTAGGTTTTGGTCACCCGTTCCGCTTCAACGCAAAGACCCATCTCTTTCTCCTTTTTCACACAAGTTGTTTCCAGTGTACAACCCCGGTGTTAAATAGGAGGGTTTGGGTATGTTGAAAGGGGAGGCTCGCGCTTTATTCGGCCATTCGTTTGTCCATGGAAAAATCGTCGAGCAGTTTGCGGAACTGATCCTCGGGAACCGGCCTGGAAAAGAAGTATCCCTGGATCTGGGAGCAGTTCATTTCGATCAGGAGGTTCGCCTGGTCCTTCAGTTCGACCCCCTCGGCCACTGTTTCATAGCCCAGGTCGCGGGCCATCCGGATGATGTTGGCTGCCAGGTTCCGCGCCACCGCGTCCTTTTCGATGTCCATGATGAACGACCGGTCGATCTTGACGGTGTCCAGCGGGAGCTGTTTCAGGTAGGAGAGCGAGGAATAACCCGTTCCGAAATCGTCCAGCGCCAGGAAGATTCCCGCCTCCTTCAGTTCCGACAGAATCCGGAGGGCCCGTTCCGTGTCCTCGAGAAAGACGCTTTCGGTGATCTCCAGCTCCAGGTTGCTGGCGTAGAGCCGGCTCTGAAGGAGTGAGGTCTTGACCCCGCCGACATACCCGGGAATCTTGATCTGATAGGGGGAGACATTGACGCTGACCCTAAGATCGATCCCCTTGTCGGCGGCCAGCTGCTTGGTAAAATCGCAGGCCTTGACGAGAACCTGATCGCCGAGAATGGTGATCAGGCCTGTTTCCTCCGCCAGGTTGACAAAGTCCAGCGGAGGGACAAAGGTTCCGTCGGGCTTGATCCACCGGACCAGCGCCT
>CAZKRB010000130.1:0-1782 GCA_964555065.1 uncultured Syntrophus sp. | reverse complement strand
TATACAATTAATAATTACAATATGTTACGAGTCATTTGCGCCTGCGAAAGTTGAGGTCATAAACATAGTTACAGATGGTGCATTTGTACTCTTCCATTGTTGCCTTCCTTTTTTCCGGGTCGGACCTGGGCGCCGGTCAAGATCCTTCCCCTGGCTTTGCGCCATCCGTGGCAGCCGTTCCTTTGAGGGGATGAACAACGGGGTATCAAAAGCAGGTGCAAGGCCGGCTTTTCCCTATCCGCCCGGCTCAAACTGGGACTTGTCCGCCCCGCAGATGGGGCAGGTCCAATCGTCGGGGAGATCTTCGAAGGCGGTTCCCGGAGCAACGCCATTGTCAGGGTCCCCCACCTCCGGATCATAAACGTAACCACAGATCGAGCAGGTGTATTTTTGCATTTTTTCTCCTTTTTTCTCGGCGGCGGCCGCGGCCGGCCCTGTTTTTTCCTCCACATAGGTGGGGGCGCTCTGGGGAGACTTGCCGCCCTTGACTTCATGATAGTAGGCGTAGGTCATGGGCTCCTCGTCGCTGACGATCTGGCAGTCGGCAATCTCGGCAATAAAGAGGGTGTGGGTGCCGCAGTCCGTTTCGCCGGTGACCTTTGCCTCGATGTAGGCCACCGTATCCTCCAGGACGATGGGCACATCCAGCAGGCCCATTTTGTAGTTCACGTTGGCGAACTTGTTGACCTCGCGGCCCGATTTGAAGCCGAAAAGGCCGATGAGGGTCATGGGGGCCTTTTTTGCCAGAATAGAGACGGACAGTTTCCGGCTGGCCTGGATGTACTCATGGGTGAGGTTGTTCTTGTTGATGCTGAGAATCAGCGTCGGCGGAGACGAGGTCGCCTGAAAAACGGAATTGGCGATCTGGCCGTTAAACTGATCATCCTTACGGGAAGAAACGATGTAGACACCATAGCTCATCTTGAAAAAAGCGGCTCTATCCATGGGTTCAACTCCTCCTCCAGGGGGTTTCAGGAAACCGTTGCCGGGCCTCCTTCAGGTTACGCCCATTCGCAAGAACAAGGGGCGATGACGATTCGGTTCCGAAGGAACGGTAATGATCGTTGCGATAATATAGCGCAAATCTTTTCAGGAATCCAATGATTCTGGATACCGGCCAAGACCCAGTCAAAGTTCAGCATTGGACACTGGTGTCCCAACGTTGATTTTTGAAGATGTTGCAACTTTATGAAATACAATCGGTTATAGCGTAAAATTTCATTTATCGATTTGAAAATATTTTCTCGGATGTGCCAGTCTCCCGCATCAATGAAAGAGGAGATGGTAAATGAATTCCGGGAAAACAATTTTTGCGCAACGGATGGATTTTGTCTCCGCCTACGAGTTCCGAAAATGCGTCGATCAGTACAATGGCAATTTCAAGATGAAAAGCTTTTCCTGCTGGGATCAGTGCCTGTGCATGGCTTTTGCCCAGCTTACCTACCGGGAAAGCCTGCGAGATATCGAGGCCTGCCTGAGGGCAACCCAGTCGAAACTTTATCATCTGGGCATCCGAGGAAAGGTTTCCAGGAACACCCTGGCCCATGCCAATCAGAACAGGGATTGGCGGATTTATGCCGATTTTGCCCAAATCCTGATTACAAGAGCCAGAAAACTATACGCCGAAGATTCCTTCGGTATCGAACTGGATCAAGCAGTTTACGCCCTGGATTCGACCACCATCGATCTTTGTCTGGCCCTTTTCCCCTGGGCAGAGTTTCGGAAACGGAAGGGTGCGATAAAACTCCATACCCTTCTGGATCTGCGAGGCAACATCCCATC
>CAZKRB010000129.1:0-1827 GCA_964555065.1 uncultured Syntrophus sp. | reverse complement strand
GGAAGGAGGCAGGGATCTTCGTTTTCCCCGAAGATCTGGACTGGATCAAAACCGCGGGCGGCTATCTGTGGCATGTGGATAAGGTTCCCGAGGTGGGCAAATACAATCCCGGCCAGAAGGCCTTTTTCCTCGTGGTGGCGGCCGGCGGGACGGCTATGGTCCTTTCGGGGCTGATCATGCTCTTTCCCTTGAACTTGCCGGCGGTGCTTGTGAGGCTGATGTACCTGGTTCATGCGGCGGGCTTTGTGGCGATCTTCGCCTTTTTCTTCATCCACCTCTACCTGGGAACGGTCGGTTCCCCCGGATCGCTGCCCGCCATGTTGACCGGCTGGGTGACGCGGCCCTGGCTGAAAAAACAGCATGCCAAGTGGCTTCATGAGATGGAAGAAAAAGGGACGCTCGTGGTCTACGGCGAGGAAAAGAAATCCGGCCATGGGCATTAAATTCTGACCGACATTCATGCCGAATCAAAAAAGGAGACCTTTCCCCTGCGGGAGGGTCTCCTTTTTTTCGCCATGTGCTACACAGAGCGAGGAATAAAGAGGACAGGCGGAGGGGAGAGAAACGACCCCTCCTGCACATAGCCATAGCCGCAAAAAACCCTTCCCTCATCGTGGTGAGGGAAGGGTTCGCAGTTTCAGATTGCCGAATTTAATGCGGCTTTTTTCTTAATCCTATTTTTTGGAAAGATACTCGTGGATGGCCGCAGCAGCCTTCTTACCGGCCCCCATGGCCAGGATGACGGTCGCCGAACCGGTCACGATGTCGCCACCGGCATAAACGGCCTCACGAGTGGTTAGTCCGGATTCATCCTTGGTCACGAGATAACCCCACTTGTTTGTTTCCAGACCGGGGGTTGTCATCGGAATGATCGGATTGGCGTTGGTTCCGACGGACACGACCACCGTATCCACATCGATGATGAATTCCGACCCCTTCTTCACGATCGGTCGACGGCGTCCGGATTCATCCGGTTCGCCCAGTTCCATTTCCACGCACTTGATCCCTTTGACCCAGCCGTTTTCATCGCCAATATACTCGATGGGATTGGTCAGCAGTTTGAATTGCACGCCTTCTTCCTTGGCATGATGCACTTCTTCTGCTCTGGCCGGAAGTTCGACTTCACTGCGACGGTAAATAATATAGGCATTTTCTGCGCCCAGTCGCAGGGCGGTTCTCACGGAGTCCATGGCCACGTTCCCGCCGCCGATGACGGCGACATTCTTCCCGCGGACGATGGGCGTGTCATATTCGGGGAACAGATAGGCTTTCATCAGGTTCGAACGGGTCAGGTATTCATTGGCCGAGTAGATGCCGCTGAGATTCTCTCCCGGAATACCCATGAAGACCGGTGCACCGGCGCCCACTCCCAGGAAAACGGCATCATAACCTTCCTCGAAGAGATCGTCGATCGTCTGCAGCCTGCCGATCACGGCATTGCAGACAATCTTGACACCCAGTTTTTCCAGATAATTGACTTCCGCTTCCACGATGGCCTTGGGCAGACGGAATTCGGGAATTCCGTAAACCAGCACTCCACCCGGTTTATGCAGTGCTTCATAGATCGTCACATCATATCCCAGTTTGATCAGATCGCCCGCCACGGTGAGCCCCGAAGGTCCCGCACCAACAACAGCCACTTTCTTGCCGTTCTTAGTCGCCAGTTCGGGAATCTTAACCTGACCGCTGTTCCGTTCGTAATCGGCCGCGAATCGTTCCAGCCGTCCGACGGCTACGGGCTCACCCTTCTTGCCGACGATGCAGAACTTCTCGCACTGGTCTTCCTGGGGGCAGACCCGGCCGCACACAGCGGGAAGCGCACTGTCT
>CAZKRB010000128.1:0-1829 GCA_964555065.1 uncultured Syntrophus sp. | reverse complement strand
TCCTTCCCCGACCCGCCGCCCTCCGCAAGGGTCATCGCGTTTTCCTCATCCCGCCTTGACAATCCCCCGGCTTTCCCTCTATACTCCCGCAAAATTCAGGGGTTTCACCGGCGGGCTCCAACCGCCGGCCCGGAATCCCCCAAGGAGACGAAACCATTATGGAAAATCAGGAAAAAGGCCAGAACCCCTCGGTTATCATCAAAACCAGCATGGGAACTTTCGAAGCGGTCCTTTACCAGGACAAGGCGCCCCTCACCGTGGAGAATTTTCTGCAATACGCGAAGGACGGATTTTTCAACGGGACCCTGTTCCACCGGATCATTCCGGGCTTCATGGCCCAGGGCGGCGGCTTTGACGGCGAGGGCCGGCAGAAACCGACCCGTTCCCCGATCAAGAATGAAGCGGAAAACGGCTTGAAAAACGAGCGCGGCACGCTGGCCATGGCCCGGACCATGGTGGTCGACTCCGCCACCTCTCAGTTCTTCATCAATTTTGCGGACAACGGCTTCCTGGATTACGCCGGAAAGAACAACTACGGCTATGCGGTCTTCGGCAAGGTAACCGCAGGGATGGACGTGGTGGACTCCCTGGCGAAAGTCCGGACCGGCAGCCGGGGGCCTTTCCAGGACTGGCCCGTGGAAGACGTGGTGATCGAGTCCATCACCCTGAAATAAGGATTCCTCCGGGATTGTTCGGATTACGGTGCCAGCTCGGCGATTTTCTGAACAATCCCGACAACCTTGACCAGCGATTCCAAGGTCTGGGCAATCCTGTCCACCTCTTCAATGGTCTGCTGGAGACTGCCACTGACGCCTTTCAGGGACGCCGTGAGCTCCCGGAACCGGGCGGTCTGCGTGTTGATGACGTTGCGCACCAGCCTGCGCTGATAGGTGTCCAGTTCGTCACGGATATTGTCTAGGCGCTTCCTCTCCAAGGTGCTGCGGTCCAGCGTGGAGCGCAGCACATCCACTTCGACAATCACATCGCCGATAAGCCGGATCAGCTCCAGCATGGTCATGGGTCTGGCTTCCGCCATGGCGTCACTCCTTGGATTCCCGGATCATGTGAACGGCATCGGCGATGATCCGGGCACGGGTAACGAACGCATCCGTGGCATCAATGAGCTCGGACAGGTCCTGGGGGGTTTTTGAACTCCGGGCGTAGGCGACCAGTTGCTGGTGCGTCTGAGCCATCGCGTCGAGACCGGCTCCGGCACCCAGCAGCAGCGGCAGCCGATCCCAGGCGTCTTCGATTTTCTTGATTTCGGAAGCCGCCCTTTTCAGCTTTTCCGGATCAGCCTCGGGCTTCCTCACTTCCTCATTGTACGCAGTCGTTGCGGCAACACGGGCCGCGCTCAGGATGCTGCGCCGCCGCTCGTAGAGGACGTTCATATCATTGCGAATGAGCCGGATCAGGGGGGCAACGTGATTCTCCGATAAAGTGATGGCCTGATCGAGAGCCTTGCGGATCTCGGCCTCCAGGGCAAGCCCGGTCATTTCCGCGGCGATCGCGGCGAACCCCTCCGCCCGATTTCTGAACTCATCGGCCGGGACATTTCCCAGCGACCGGGAGAGGTCCATCAGGGCATCGTCCAGGGCGTTGGCTGCGTCCCTGGCTCTGGCCGGCGCATCACTGCCGGCCAGGGCGAGCAGCAGCTGGCCGTGTTTGTTCAAGGCATCCAGGGCCGCCATCCGGGCAGCCAGGTCGTCACCGCCGAAGATGCGCATCTCTTTGTCGTTCAGGATGCGGAGATTCAGCTCTTTTCTCTCCGCAACGAAGCGATCGACGACGGCATCGCGCTCCATCCTGTTGGCGGCCCCGTACTCAAC
>CAZKRB010000127.1:0-2218 GCA_964555065.1 uncultured Syntrophus sp. | reverse complement strand
TTCTGTCCCCGCCAGTGCGCCCTGATCCATGTCGAGCAGGTCTGGTCGGAAAACCGCCTGACCGCTGAGGGCAGATTGATGCATGAGCGGGCGCATGAGGAAGGCGGGGAATCCCGTGGGGATGTGCGTATCGCGCGGGCTGTCATGCTGAGGTCCTTTCGCCTCGGGCTGGTCGGCATGGCAGATGTGGTGGAATTCTACCGGTCGAGGGACGGCAGTTGGCTTCCTTTTCCCGTGGAATACAAGCACGGGAAACCTAAGTCGGACGACTGCGATAAAGTTCAACTGTGCGCCCAGGCGATGTGCCTGGAAGAGATGCTGGAGGTGGAGATTCCCGGTGGGGCGTTGTTCTATGGCAAAACACGCCGCCGCCTGGATGTCGCCTTTGATAAGGCGCTCCGCCAGGACACGGAAACGGTCGCACGGCAGGCGCACGAACTGATCGCCGCCGGGCGGACACCTCCGCCGATCTATGGAAAACACTGTGAAAGCTGTTCGCTTCTTGAGGGATGTCTCCCCAAAAAGATGCAGAAAAAACGGCCGGTCAAGGCTTATTTATCCCGGATGCTGAGCGAACCATGAAAAAACATCTCAATACCCTTTTTGTGACCAGCCAGGGCGCTTACCTCTCAAAAGAGGGGGAAACGGTCGTCGTCAAGGTGGACAGGGAAGTCCGCCTCCGGGTTCCGGTTCATACGCTCGGTGGGATCGTCTGTTTCGGCAATGTCGGCTGCAGCCCTTATCTAATGGGATTTTGCGGCGAAAAAGGCGTCTGTATAAGTTTCTTATCAGAGCGTGGACGGTTTCTGGCCAGGGTGCAGGGGCCTGTTTCGGGCAATGTCCTGTTACGCCGGGAACAGTATCGGCGGGCCGATGATCCTGAATTTTCTGCGGATATGGCCCGGTATGTACTCTCCGGGAAGATTGCCAATTGTCGCACCGTGCTGCAGCGGGCATTGAGAGATCATCAGGAAAAAATCGATGCCGATCGGGTGCGGCAGGCGGTTTCTCACCTGGGGCGATGCCTGGCTTCACTGGCGCGGGAAAAATCGTTGGATAACCTGAGGGGAATCGAGGGTGACGCCGCGCATCGCTACTTCAGTGTCTTCAGTGAGATGATCCTGATGCAGAAGGATGCCTTTCCCTTTGACGAACGGAACCGTCGGCCCCCGCTGGATCCGGTGAACTGCCTTCTTTCCTTCGCCTATACCCTGCTGGTGCATGACGTCCGCTCGGCCCTCGAAGCGGTAGGCCTGGACCCGGCCGTGGGTTATCTCCATCGGGATCGGCCCGGCAGGCCGGGTCTTGCCTTGGATCTCATGGAGGAATTCCGGCCGTTTATCGTGGACAGACTGGTGCTGTCTCTGATCAATCTCCGGAAAGTTCAGGCAAAAGGCTTCAAAAGATCGGAATCCGGGGCGATCCTGATGGATGATGATACACGCCGCACTCTCCTTGTGTCCTATCAGGAACGGAAGCAGGAGGAGATGCTTCACCCCTTTCTGGATGAAAAAATCTCCATCGGGCTGTTATTCCATATCCAGGCGATGCTGCTTGCGCGGTATTTACGTGGCGATCTGGATGGATATCCGCCGTTCATTTACAAGTAATCTTCAAGCAATCCAAGTTGAGTGAGTTTCGTAAACAAGGGGCAGAGTGATGATGGTTGTTGTAAGTTACGATGTGGCGAACCTCGATAGTGGCGGCGCCCGGCGATTGCGGCGCGTTGCAAAGACCTGCCAGAATTACGGTCAGCGGGTTCAATATTCGGTATTTGAGTGCATCGTTGATCCGGCGCAATGGACGCTGCTTCGCAAAAAGTTGATGGATGAAATTAATCCTGAGGAAGACAGTTTGAGATTTTACTTCATGGGGTCGAACTGGCGGCGACGCGTCGAACATGTCGGAGCAAAGAAAACCATCGATCAGGAAGGTCCCTTGGTGATTTGAGCTGCCGCGAACCTTAAGCTGTCATGATTTTTGGAGGAAGTTCGCGGGCATTATAAATGATTAATATTGTTAGCTTTCAATAATGGCTGATTGGTCCTTTTGTACCTTGGCAGAGTCTTTTGTTTATCTGTTCGCGAAAGCTTTATAAAAAACGGTCTTAAAATCTTTAGTTGCACTTAAACGGTCGCCCTCCGCGCGGGGGCGTGGATTGAAACCAAAGGAGACCGCCCCCAAGCCTCACGGACATGGGGCATCTTCGCCCAATAGT
>CAZKRB010000126.1:0-2364 GCA_964555065.1 uncultured Syntrophus sp. | reverse complement strand
ATGGCCAACATCCGGGAGCACAACTCCTGGGTCCACCAGAAGGAAAAGGAAGAGGCCACCCAGAAGGCCAAGGACCTCCTGCGGATGTCCGTGGCCCGGGCCCGGATGCTGCAGCCGCTGCAGGAATTCGACCTGCCGGTGAACAACAATGCCTTGGTCGTCGGCGGCGGCATCGCCGGGATGGTCTGCGCGCTGTCCATCGCCGAACAGGGCCACGAGGTCTACCTCATCGAGAAGGCCAAGGACCTGGGCGGCAACGCCAACAGGGTTCATTACACCCTGGAAGGGCTGGATGTTCAGGCCTACCTGAACGAGCTGAAACAGAAGATCTATCAAAACCAGCGGGTGCACGTCTATACGGACGCCGCCATCACGGAGGCCACGGGTTATATCGGGAACTTCGTCACGAAGGTGAAGTCTCCCCGCGGCGAAACGGAGATCAAACACGGGGCGTCGGTCATCGCTATCGGCGCCGAGGAATACAAGCCTTCGGAATACCTCTACGGCCAGGACGAGCGGGTCATGACGCAGCTGGAGTTGGAGGAGAAGATCGTCAAGGAAGACGAAGGGATCGCCAATGCCCAGAATCTGGTGATGATCCAGTGCGTGGGCTGCAGAAACGAGGACCGGAACTACTGTTCGCGGATCTGCTGCACCCATGCCGTCAAGAACGCTTTGAAGCTGAAGGAGAAGAATCCCGAGGCGGAAATCTACATCCTCTTCCGGGATATGAGGACCTACGGGTTCTCCGAGGATTATTACCGGGAGGCTTCGGAGAAGGATGTGAAGTTCATCCGCTTCGAGCCCTCCGATGCGCCTCAGGTGGAGCCGGTGGTCGAGGAGGGGCGGCCCGTGCTGCGGGTGACCGTTCCCGACCCGATTCTGGGCCAGTACATGGTCCTGGATGCCGATTACCTTGTCCTGTCCGCTGCCACGCTGCCCTCGGAAGCGACGAAGGAAGTTGCGAACCAGTTCAAGGTGACCCTGAGTCTGGACGGCTTCTTCAAGGAAGCCCACGTGAAGCTGCGGCCCGTGGAGTTTGCCACGGACGGCGTTTTCCTCTGCGGCCTGGCCCAGTATCCCAAGCACATTACGGAGACGATCAACCAGGCTTACGGCTGCGCCGGCCGGGTGATCACGCTGCTGTCCCGCGATACGGTCACCGCCTCCGGCTCCGTCTGCGAGGTGAACGAGAAGAAGTGCATGGGCTGCGGGGCCTGCGCATCGGTCTGCACCTACGGGGCCATCGAGATGCGCGAGACCAAGCAGGGCCGGAAGGCAACGATGAATCCCGTTCTCTGCAAGGGGGACGGCCTGTGCAACGCCATGTGCCCGACGGGGGCGATTTTCCTGAAGCACTACACGGAAGACGAGCTTGCGGCCCAGATCGATGCCATTGTTCCGGAACGGGTGGCCGCTGTTGTTGAATAGGACCGGGCCTTTCCGGGGACAGCGGCGGGCTGCCGCCGTCCCCGGGGCCTCGGGATAGAAGCAGGAAGAAAGATTCTCAGGAAGGAGAGAGAGATGGCCGAAAAATTTAAGCCCCGGATCATCGGCTTCGTGTGCCACTGGTGAGCATACGGCGCCGCTGACCTGGCTGGAGTTTCCAGACTGCAATATACAAGCGATATGAGGCTCGTCCGTGTCATGTGCACGGGGCGGGTGGACTTTACCCACGTGCTGCGCGCCTTCGCCGACGGCTGCGACGGCGTGTTCATCGGCGGTTGCCATCTTGGGGAGTGCAACTACATCACCAACGGCAATTACCATGCGCAGAACATGGTGGCGCTGACGAAGAAGCTGATGGAATACATCGGGATGAACCCCGAGCGCCTGCGGCTGAACTTCATGTCCGGCGCGGAAGCGAACCTGTACGCGGACTCCGTCAATGCCTTTATCAAGAAGATCAAGGAGCTCGGTCCTCTCGGGCTGATGGAGGGAATCGGGAAGGAAGACCTCGATGCCCGGCTGGAAGAGCTGACCCGGCAGATTCCCTACATCAAGGTGATGAAGAACGAGAAGCTGGGGACGCCGGTGTTCAGCCACGAGGAAGTGGAGAACCTGTTCTCGACGGAGGAAGTGGAGAAGCTGCTCCGCGAGAAGATCTCGTACTACATCGATCCGGAAAAGTGCCAGGCCTGCATGACCTGTGCGCGGAGATGCCCGGTGGAGGCGATCATCAGTGCAAAGAAGCAGGTCCACATCATCGAGCAGGACAAATGCATCCGCTGCGGAAGCTGCTTTGCGGCCTGCCCGCCCCAGTTCCGGGCGATCGTCAAGCTGGAGGCCGGCGAGCCGGTCCCCCCCGCTCCGCCGGAAGGGCAGCGGGATGTGGTCAAAAAAAGCAAGGAAGCGGCGGCATGA
>CAZKRB010000125.1:0-2413 GCA_964555065.1 uncultured Syntrophus sp. | reverse complement strand
GTTGGTTGTGGTCGCCGGCGATGTTCGTCGTGCCGAAGAGGGGGGCCATTTCATACTGCGTCGGTGCCACCTCGTTGTGCTGCGTCTTGGAGGTGATGCCCATTTTCCACAGCTCGGTGTTGAGATCCTTCATATAATCGGAGACCCGGTCCTTGATGGCGCCGAAATACTGGTCCTCCAGCTCCTGGCCCTTGGGGGCGGGCGCGCCGAAAATCGTTCGTCCGGTCAGGATCAGGTCGAGCCGCTCCATGTAAAATTCCTTGTCCACCAGGAAGTACTCCTGCTCCGGGCCGACGGTGGAAATGACCTTGGTGGCGGTGACGCTGCCCAGCGCCTTCAGCACCCGCAGGGCCTGCTTGGATACGGCCTTCATGGAGCGCAGCAGCGGCGTCTTCTTGTCCAGGGCTTCACCGTAATAGGAGTAGAAGGCGGTGGGGATCGTCAGGGTGACGTTGCCGCTTTCATCTTCCTTCAGGAAGGCGGGGGAGGTGCAATCCCAGGCGGTATAGCCCCGTGCCTCGAAGGTGCTGCGCAGGCCGCCGCTGGGAAAGGAGGAGGCGTCTGGTTCGCCCTGGATAAGCTGTTTGCCGGAAAATTCCAGAATCCCTCTGCCGTCGGCGGCCGGCGAGATGAAGGAGTCGTGCTTTTCCGCGGTGATCCCGGTCAGGGGCTGGAACCAGTGCGTATAATGGGTCGCTCCCTTCTCGACCGCCCAGTCCTTCATGGCATTGGCCACGACGTTGGCGATATCCGGCCGCAAGGGCACGTCCTTTTCGATCGTTTCCTTCAGGGCCTTGTATACCTCCCTGGGCAGCCGCTCCTGCATGACCTTGTCGCTGAATACGTTGGATCCAAAAAGATCGGTCAGTTCCATAATTTTCTCCTTTTTAATACTCTATGCTCGTGAGTTTCGGCTTTCTCCGCCGGAGTTCTTAACCGGCTTGAATATCCGGAATCTGAACATTATTGTATCGATGTGAGCGAACAATAACATTATTGTCCCTGATTATCCTCCGGTAATTTCGCTTTTTTCATTGCTCGTTCCCGCCTCTCTGTTCCTGCCGCCGTAACGGTAAAATTCAATAACTCATTGAATTTATTGTATATGAAAGGAAGGGCTGTGAACGGCCTCAAAATCCGCGCGATGGGCGGGCCGAATGAATAAGCATCCCATCTCTCCGTTTTGTCAACCTGTTTTGCGCCTTGACTCTGTGGTAAAGGGCAAATTTCCTGCCACAGGCGCCCAAGGGTCCGCCGGCGGATAAAACGCACTTTGAGATGCGGTAAGATCGCTGCCGAAACGCGTGCTTTGAGGGGTAAAGGGAATGGCGATCCCCTCCGTCTGAAGGCAAGGGAGTCTTTGGATGACCCGGTCTGACCGAGACCTTTGCGGGAGATGCGCCTGGGGAGGATCTGTTTAAGGGGCCTCGAACCGATGAGGCAATTCGCCGTGATCGACAAAAATCAATTTTCCTGTCTCAAAACCCAGGGCCGAGGCTTTTGCGATCAGGGAATCTCTGATCTCTTCTTTCAGTTCCGGACTTCGAGCCAGGATCCACAGATAAGATTTATCCGGTCCGCAGACGAGGGCATAGGAATACTGCTCGCGGTCGAGTTCCATGATGACGTAAGAACCGTAAAAGGGTCCAAAGAAGGAAACTTTGAGGTACCCCTGATCGGCTTTCTTCACAAAATACGCCTTTCCCTCGGCTTCTTTCCAGGCATTTTCCTTAACGGAAAAGCCCCGGTTCAGCACGCTGACCCCTCCATCGCGCCGTAAGCCGTACTCTGCGGTGACCCGGGTCAAACCGCGCTCAAAGGAATGGTCCAGCCGGGCAATCTCGTACCACTTTCCCAGGTATCTTTCCAGTTGGAAGTGATCAACGGGTTTCACATTTTCCGGGATTGCCGTACATCCCAGAAGGAACAAAAACGCCGCGAGGGAAAAGTATTTCATGGTCTTTGCCTCCGAAACCGGATCCTCTCCGGCATCCTGTGCCTGTCGGCCCCTCCGGTGAAGGAAGGGAAAGGGTTGCCTGATGGAAATGCCTGAATTACCTAACGATTCCCGATCAGGACGAGTAGCAGTCGGGAGAGGTCTGGTTGAGAATATAGGTTTCCATGAGGATGCGGCCACGGTCGCCATGCAGGCGGCTCAGCAACCGGCGCAAAAAAGTCTTCTCCTCCTCGGTCGTCAGGAAGGATTGCAGGGCGCAGTCAAGGCCGTCGGTCACCGTGTCAAAGACGGTGAGAAAATCGGAAATGCTGGCGGGAGGTTCCTTCAGCAGGGCGTTGATTCTTTTTCTTTCCTCGTCGGTCATGTCGCTGGCCTCTCCTTATGACGAAATGCAGGTACAACTTAGGGATTGTAAAAATATAACTATTACAAACACGTTCGAGGAGATATGGAGTA
>CAZKRB010000124.1:0-2475 GCA_964555065.1 uncultured Syntrophus sp. | reverse complement strand
TCCGGGCAAAACTGGGATTGAAGAATAAAAAAGGAAGCCTGGCGATCCTGCTGCGCTCCTTTTCATAGGCGGAACAGACTTAACGGTTACGCCGGATCGGTTAACGAATCGTTTACGAATGCAGGAAACTCCAATCTTCTCCCCCTTTCCCCTCCGCGGTTTACGATTAGCGCATTTCCCTTTACGATTGCTTTACGATTCTAGCGGCTCTTGAGGCGGTAGCGGGTGGAGCGGCCGGCGCCCAGCTTCTCCGCCAGGCCCAGATCGACGAGCAGGCCTAAGTCTCCGGCGGTGACCGGCCGGGAAACGCCGAATTCCGCCTCGCACTGGCGGCTGGTGAGCTCCTGCCCCTCGGCCAGCCACTGCAGCATCTTCCGCTGCCGGTCGTTGAGCTGGGCTTCCACTGCCGGGGAAACGTGCAGGCGCCTCTCCGGCACCCGCAGGAGATCGATGTCCTCGCCGGGGCCGGGAAAGGTGACCTGGAAATAGCCCATGTCCGTGCCGAGGACCGGCAGGTCGAGGCCGTGGTTGAGCATGTGGTCGCGCATCCGGCGGAAGCCGCTGCCGCGCTCCTCGATGCGGTGGAAATAGGAGAGGCACTGGGCCAGGACGGGATTGCGCGAACAGGGGCGGTACTTTCCCCTGCGCAGGCTGGCCAGGGTGATGGGGCGGGGCGGAAGACCCGGACTGGAGATCACCACGCGGTCGGCGAAGACTTCGAGGATGATCTTGCGGCCGGCGTCTTCATACTGGCGGTGAGCGACGGCGTTCACCAGCGCCTCGCGGAGGCTGTCGACGGGGTACTCGTCAAGGCGGATCCGGTTGAGGCCGACGACGCGCATGGGATGGCGGGTGTTGCGGTCGATGAAGCCGATGGCACGCTCGATGGCGAGGGGCATGGGGCCCCGGATGTCCTCGTGATCCCGCGGCTCTCCGTCGGGGGCGGTGCTCCGGTAAGCGTCGGCGAGGATGCGGCATTGGGGGAAGACCGCGGAAGGGTCCTTCGCCAGCAGGACAATTCCGGCGGCGGTGGCGTAGTGCTCGCCGGAGGCCGGTTCGTGCCAGACGAGGCCGCGCAGGGTGGCGCCGGCAAGGAGATCGTCGGGGGAGAGGTC
This sequence comes from uncultured Syntrophus sp., assembly GCA_964555065.1. Classification (GTDB taxonomy): domain Bacteria; phylum Desulfobacterota; class Syntrophia; order Syntrophales; family Syntrophaceae; genus Syntrophus. The sequence continues at coordinate 1,360 of CAZKRB010000124.1, read as the reverse complement.
CTCCGGGCTGCACTGTTCAGCGGCGGCGATGAGGCGGCGGGCGATGTTCAGATCGAGATCGCGCCAGCGGATCCGGTTGAGGGGGCGGGATTCGAAGGGGGAGGTCGCCTCGATGGTCGATTCGGCGATGGAATCCTCGTCACTGGTCGGCGAAATTTCGAACCGGTCCCGGAGCAGCTTGACCAGCGCCTCCCGGACCTCTTTCTGGAGGTCGATGATGTTGCCGAACCGCCGGTAGGGGAGGCCGTCCGCATCGAGTTCGTCCAGCAGGCGGAAGGTTTCCTCCTCCCGCCTGACGCTGCGGTTTCCTCTGATGAAGGCCAGGATGGGCAGTTCCCGCTCCTTCGCCCGGCGATACTCGGCGTGGGGGATGGACCGCCCGTCCACCAGCAGGCCGGACTCGATTCCTACGAGGAGCAGGTACACCTGGCAGCCGTCTAGGGATTGAAGGCAGCGCTCCAGCGCCTTTTCCGGAGAGGCCGGCTCCGGTTCGTAGAGGACCGGCGTGCAGTGGGCCGACAGGAAGGGGTCGGTGCTCAGCAGATTCTGCAGGATCAGGCGTTCGTCTTCCAGTTCCTTCCGGGCGGAGCTGACAAAAACACCGAGTTTCGCCGTCATCATGGGCTCCGTTTCAGATGAACTTGAATTTGTCGCCCTCCCAGCGGCCGTTGTACCGGGAGCCGTCGGGGAAGGTCAAAACGCCCGCGCCGTAAAACTGATCTTCTTTCCATTCCCCTTCGTAGCGGGAACCGTCGGCAAAGGTCAGGATTCCCCTGCCATGAAACATGTCCCGTTCCCAATCGCCGTCGTATTGCTTGCCGTCGGGGAGAAAAAGCACGCCCTTTCCCTCCTTCCGGCCGCTTTTCCACTGCCCTTCATAGCGGCTTTCATCGGTCAGTGTGATCGTTCCTTCCCCTTCGATGACCCCCGCCCTCCATTCCCCTTCATAGCGGACTCCATCGGGGAGGGTCAGGATTCCCCGGCCGTGGGGTAGGCCGTTCTCCCAGGCGCCCGTGTAGCGGCTGCCGTCGGGCCATTGAAAGGACCCCTCCCCCTGAAAGCATGCGGCCTGAAATTGCCCCTCATAGCGGCTGCCTTCGGGATGGGCGTAGATCCCGTCACCGGTGTAGGCGTCTTCCTCCCACTGAAACTCGATCCCTTCTTGTCCCGAAATGACTCTTACCAGCTTCTGCAAGGCCCTCTCCGCTCCCCATCCCCGCTGTTGTTATGGGATGTACTGGCCGTTCTTGAATTCCCCGACATACTTCCGGCCGTCAGGCAGGATCATGATCCCCCGGCCGTGGGGCAGCCCCTTTTCCAGTTCGCCCGTATACGTCCGGCCGTCGACCAGGGTCAACGT
>CAZKRB010000123.1:0-2817 GCA_964555065.1 uncultured Syntrophus sp. | reverse complement strand
CCCTGCTGGGCTGCGCCCTGGGGATCGCCCTGACCTACCCCGCCGCCGCCCTGATCAAGACCAAGCTGGGGACCTATTTCCCCATTTTCAACGTGGCGGCCGATACGATCACCCTGGACCTGGCCGCCGCCGTCCTGGTGGGGACCGTCGCCGCCTTGCTCCCCCTCTACCGGGCGGTCGGCATCCACATCGCCGAGGGACTGAGGAGGATCGCCTGATGGTCCTCCCCTTCGGCTACACCCTGCGGAATCTCTGGACGCGCCGCCTGACCACGGTCCTGACGATTGCCGGCATGGCCCTGGTGGTCTTTGTCTTCGCCGCCATCCTGATGCTGGCGGCGGGTCTGCAGAAGACCCTCGTGGAAACGGGATCGTTCGACAACGTCGTGGTCATCCGGAAGGGCTCCGTCTCGGAAGTCCAGAGCGGCGTATCCCGCGACCAGGCGGCGGTGATCGAAACCCGGCGGGAGATCGACCTCGGACCCGGAGGGCGGCCCCTGGTCGCCAAGGAGCTGGTCGTCCTGGTCACGCTCCCCAAGCGGGTCGGCGGCGCCCCGGGGAATGTCGTCCTCCGCGGGATCGGCCCTGCCTCCCTGGCTCTGAGGCCCCAGGTGAAGCTGGCGGCGGGCCGCCTGCCCAGGCCGGGGTCCCTGGAGATGATGGCCGGCGCGGGCATCGCCAAGCGCTTCCAGGGGGGCGGCCTGAACGACACCCTCTGCTGCGGGATGAGGGATTGGCGGATCGTCGGGGTCTTCGATGCGGGCAACCGCGGCTACAGCTCGGAGATCTGGGGGGACGCCGATCAGCTCATGGCGGCCTTCCGGCGCCCCGCCTATTCCTCGGTGATCTTCCGCCTGCGCGATTCAAAAGCCTTCGAGTCGGTCAGAACGCGGCTGGAAGGGGATCCCCGCCTCACCGTCGAGGCGAAGCGGGAAACGAAATACTATGCGGAGCAGTCGGAGCTGATGGCCAAATTCCTGCGCATCGTCGGGTTGACCCTGACCCTGGTCTTTTCCCTGGGGGCCATGATCGGCGCCATGATCACCATGTACGCCGCCGTGGCCAACCGGACCGGCGAGATCGGCACCCTGCGGGCCCTGGGCTTTCAGCGGCGGAACATCCTGCAGGCCTTCCTCCTGGAGTCCCTTCTTCTGGGCCTGCTCGGCGGGGTCGCGGGGCTCTTCCTCGCGTCCTTTCTCCAGTTGATCACCGTCTCCACGATGAACTTTCAGACCTTCTCCGAGCTGGCCTTCAGCTTCACCCTGACGCCGGGAATCATTGCGTCCTCCCTGCTCTTCGCCCTGGTCATGGGCTTTGTCGGCGGAGTCCTGCCGGCCCTGCGGGCCGCCCGCCTGCACATCGTGGATGCCCTGCGGACGGGGTGAGGGGGGTTCCGGCTTGATCACCTTTGCCCCGTCATCGCCTACTACCTGACCAGTTCCTGCCATTGCTTCTTGATCGCAATGCTGGAAGCCAGCCGTCTTGTAAAAATATTTTACAATTCCCCAATTCGTTAAAATCAACGTAATGTTATGCAATTATATTAATTGATCCCTCCCGAAATAAGATCAGTGTACACGACATCCCAACGACAATATATGGAGAAACATGGCACCTATTTGCGTTTTAACTTTCATTTGAGTCAGACGCTCGGTTCAATCCAACGATTTCTATATATTAGATTCCATGAAAGAATTTTCATTGCAAGGAACTCCGACAGGAAGTTCGGGGGAAACCGATATGATTGCCGGCCCACACATGGCAGGAGCGGTGTTGCCGAACCCGGTTTATGGATCACATGGTCAGGAATTGGTCTCGTTAGGCCCAAAAGCGCTAAACTCCGCTCGAATAAGCCTCTCTTTTCAGTGCATCTCCATGCCAAGGGGAGGTTCATATCCGGACATGCCGGTCCTGGCCGGGAAAAATGTCGGAATTCTTTACATTTTTCGATCAAGGACAAGTTGTTAATATACTTATATATATGATGATGCCACACCGAGGACGGGTGACAGCGCCGGGAGATTGAGGGTATAGATGTTTGTTTTACCGATGATATTGCCATTATCGAGCAATTTGTCGGAGTTCTTTACAAAATTGATGTTCTCGTGGAGTACCGAAAAGTTATCTGCGAATATAATCAGCAATTTATCATTTTGGCATCAGGCTTGCTGTGAAGGAAGGCATAGGACATGAAATAAAATACAAAATGGAGGTGAGAATATGAAAAAAATGGTGACCTTAATGCTAATTGTGGTTGCACTTGTTTTCACGACCACACACGCAAGAGCTGATAGCATGACAACATATCTAAACCAGACGAATGAGAATCTGGGGGTAAGCGGCAATTTTGCAACCGTCAAAGTTACTGTAGATGACGCAGCTAATACAGCAACCTTCTGGGTTGACGCTAATCAGGATTTGCTAGTGCCAGATTCAAATTTCGGGATTCAGGAGTTTTTCTTCAATAGTTCTTTGACATTGGCTACGGATGATTTTGCTTTGCCCACAGGCTGGACTGTGGTTTTGGGCAGTTCCAATGCGGGAGGAGGGTACGGCTTTTTTTATGCTGATACTACCACCACAGGCTCGTACCGTAAGGATCCATTGGAGTTTACGGTGGCTAATGCCGGAATTGTCAATGCATCACAGTTCTACCAAATAAACACCGCAGGTTATCATTATGCTGCCCATATTGCAGGGTTCACGGCTATGGGTTCCGATGACAAAACAAGTGCAAAGTTTGCAGATGGTAGTCAACCAGTTCCGGAGCCCGGGTCTTTGCTCCTCCTCGGTTTTGGCCTAGTTGGTCTGGCCAGCG
>CAZKRB010000122.1:0-2912 GCA_964555065.1 uncultured Syntrophus sp. | reverse complement strand
CGCCAAGGCCAGGGCCATTTACGACTGGTGCTGCGAAAACACGTACCGCGACCCCAACACCATCGGCTGCGGGGAGGGCGACGTCCGCTCCCTGCTGAAGAATCCAGGGGGAAAGTGTACGGACATCTCTTCCGTCTTTATCGGCCTCTGCCGGGCCGCCGGCGTGCCGGCCCGGGAAATCTTCAGCGTCCGCCTCGGCAAAAAACCGACGGAGGACATCACCACTTATCAGCACTGCTGGGCCGAGTTTTTCCTGCCCGGTTACGGCTGGGTGACGGTTGATCCGGCCGACGTGCGCAAAGCCATGCTGGTGGAAAAGCTGGAGCTGAAGGACGCCAAGACAAAGGAATACCGGGAATACTTCTGGGGCGGGATTGACGCCTACCGGGTGGTCATCGCCACAGGACGCGACGTGGCCCTCAATCCCAAACAGGCGGGGGGCGCCTCTCAACACCTTCGGCTACCCCTATGCCGAGATCGGTGGCGTCATGGTCGATTTCTACCAGCCCAAGAGCTTCCGCTACACCTACCATTTTCAGGAAAATTGAAAGGGATCCTGCGGGGGATCTGGGTTCAAAGGCCGGCCAGCCCCAGCGGCCGGTCGGCGGCTTCCCTGCTGAGTAAGTTAGACAATTTCACTCTACTTCAAAGCGCCGCTGAGGTGGCGTGGGTCACTATTGAACAAAAGATGGCATGCCGCTTATGGGATACCCCCGACGCTTCAGGGTTTCCATCAGCTGTTTGACGCTGGCCCGGTCGTCGTCATAGGTCACGGTCACCTCCTGGTTGCCGTGACGCTCGACCAGAGCCACGCCGTTAACAGTTTTGAGGATAGAACTTACCCTCTTGAAGCCGCCTCAGGACATGCAGGCGGGAATCGTGAAACGTACTCTCTGCTCCGCGGCCTGCGCTGCCGGCGGAACAGCCAAAAGCAGCCCGGCCATCAAAAATCCCACGCCGCCGATACGGAGCCGGCGCCACGTTAACCATTCTTTCATTTTGCTGATCTCCCTGCGTGAAAATTTCCTCTTCTTCTCCCTGTTTTCAGCAGACTCCCTCGCCGCCTGCAACCCGGCAGCGCTGCCAAGGGTGAAACCCTACCACTTTCGAGGGGCACTGACATCAGAGACTTTAAATAATTCCCTAATGACCTCTAGGATCCCGCCGCCGGCTTGACATCCTCCCGTCGATTTTCTATAAACGTTCAGTTGAATTAAAGGTCGGCTTTTTTCACCTGCGGCTGAACAAAAGGAAAATGTGAAAGCTATGGCAATCCGCTTGAGGGAAAAACTCATTCTGGCCTCCGTGTCGCCGCGCCGGGCGGAGCTGCTTGGCCTGCTGGGCCTCGACTTTGACGTCATCCCCAGCCATCTGGAGGAACGTTCCCTGGCCGGCGAAGCCCCGCCGGATCATGTCCTGCGCCTCTCCCGGGAAAAGGCCGAGATGATCGCCAGCCTCTTCCCCGAAGCCTCGGTTCTCGGAGCCGATACCGTCGTCGTGATCGACGGCCGGGTGCTGGGCAAGCCGGGAACCCGCAAAGAAGCACGGGAAATGCTGGAGACGCTCAGCGGCCGGGAGCATATCGTCTATACCGGCTTTTCCCTCGTCCAAATGCAAAAAGGGCACCGGACTTCCCAGGTCGTGCAGTCCTCGGTGCTCTTTAAAGACATCCCCGCCGATGAAATCGCCTGGTACGTCAACTCTGAGGAGCCCTATGACAAGGCCGGCGGGTATGCCGTCCAGGGCATGGGAGCCTTTTTCATCCGGGAGATCCGGGGCTCCTATACCAATGTGATGGGCCTTCCCCTCAGTGAAGTCGTGGAGACCCTCAAAGACCTCGGCACCCTCACCTTCTCGGGAGACTCTCATGACTGAAGAAGAAATTCGGAAGAATATCCAGGCAATCCGCGAACGCATCGCCGCGGCCGCCTCTCGCTCGGGCCGTCAGGCCTCGGACATCCGGCTGATGGCCGTCACCAAAACGGTGGAGGAAAGCCGGGTCCGCCGGGCTCTTGAAGCGGGCATCGACCTCTGCGGCGAAAATTACATCCAGGAAAGCCGGACCAAGGTTGAAACGATCGGCCATCCACCGCAGTGGCACATGATCGGCCACCTCCAGACCAACAAGGCCAAGTACGCCGTCCGGCTTTTCGATATGGTCGAGTCCGTGGACCGGCTCGAACTGGCCGTGGAACTGGACCGCCGCGCTCGAACGTCCGGCCGGGTGCTGCCCGTTCTCATCGAAGTGAACAGCGGCGGAGAGCTGACGAAAAGCGGCATCGCCCTGGAAGAGACCCTCGCGTTGATCCGGAAAATCGCCCTCCTGGAAAACCTCGCCATTCAGGGTTTGATGACCATGCCGCCCTGGTTTGACAATCCGGAAGATGCCCGGACCTACTTCGCCGCTCTCCGGACCCTGCGGGACCGGATCGCCGCGGAGCAGATCGATCGGGTTTCGATGGCGGAACTCTCCATGGGCATGACGGACGACTACGAAGTCGCCATCGAGGAAGGGGCCACAATCGTGCGCATCGGCCGCGGGATCTTCGGAGAGAGGAAGTACCGCTGACCGCCAAAAGTCCTCGCACCGCTCAATGCCAGATCTCCCCATCGCTCGGAAGCATGTTTTTCAAAATTTCGTTCTTCCTGAAACAGAGCATCCGGCTATTTTGCCGAACATCCAACATTTCGAAAGATAATCATTATGTTACGGCATACTTTCTTTTTGACATATCCGTGTGTATCCGGTAGTTTTAAGAAAATTTGTATTCACTCAAAAAATCTTCCATTATGTCTCAAATCCAGCATCGTTAATTGCAGTTGGGGGGGCATCAGATGCACGATTCATCCAGAACAATATAATACTCCCCAAATTCTGGACAGGGTAATAAGGTGCATGATAGCCTGCCAAC
>CAZKRB010000121.1:0-2970 GCA_964555065.1 uncultured Syntrophus sp. | reverse complement strand
CCGAACCCCATGGTATAGAGGCTTGAAGAGCGGCCCTGGCGGCAGACAAAGGCGACCCGCGTATCGAAGAAGCCTTCCGCCCCGGTCAGCAGTTGCAGAACTTCCTGGACGAAGCGGAGAACCATGTCGTTGCGGTCTTCCAACTTGCCGGTGTATTGTTTCCCGAGCAGTTGGCGCCCCTGTACGACGTCATAGAGGCGAAACTCACCGAGCAGCCGCCCTCCCTGGAAGGAAAACCCGCCGGAAATCAGGTATTCCGCACCGATATTCACCCATTGGGCGAAGCCGCCCTGTCCGGCGGCCGTTCCCGGAGGATTGTTCCGCCTCTCCAGGATCTTGAAATATCCAGTCAAATCCAGGGCCTTGCCCAGGGCTCCCGGAAACCAGGCAGCCAGCTCCTGGTGGCCGGCATTTCCGCTCAGGGGAGTAAAATCGGCAAGGGCGATCGGGATTTTCTGAAAAGACGGGGCATCGATGTCGATGTACACTTTCCCCCACGCACCGCGGTCCCCCAGGGGTCCTCCGCACAGGAGAACGGCCCAGATCAGAAGCATCACCGGAAATCCCCACCGCAGCCGGATTTTTGTCCCTAATCCAGCCCTCTGCACGCTTCCCTTCCCTTTCTCTGACATCGTCCCTCCTCCACGCTTCCCGGCCATCAAACCGCCTTATCTCAATTCCGAGGCATGAAACCGGATGCCCATTTCCACTTCCCTCTCGCCCGTCCCTTCGGGCAGAGGGGGGAAAGGGCTGGCCTTGCGGACCGCTCTCAGGGCCGACTCGTCGAAGTACCGGTTCCCGGATCGCTTTTCAAAGCGGATCTCCTCCACGTCCCCGTTGCGGAGGACCCGGACATGGATCACGGCCCCGATATTCTCCCTGGGCAGCAAGCCCGGTGAGATGGTCCACTGCTTCTTGATCCTCGCCCAGATGAGTCGGTAATAGGCATACATGCGGGCGTTGAAGGCTGTATTCCCCCCTGTTCCGGAAGGACTGCCGCCGGGGGGAATCCCGGTAACGCCGCTGCCGCCGGCTATCCCGGCGCCTAGTACCCCCCCGGATGAAGCAAGGACGGCCCGCTCCTTCTGTTCGGCGGCCTCCACCCGTTTCCGAATCGCATCAATGGCGCTCCCCGAGGATGCCTCGGACCCCTTCGCCGCCCCCTGGGCGACCGCCTTCAGCGGACTCCGCCGGGGGGAATCCGCGCCCTTGAGAATCTCGCCGATGGCGTCAGCCTGCGTCGCCCCTCCGGCCTTTTCCGGCTTGGGAACCGGCGCTGCCTTCCGGGTTGAATCCGCCCGCGCAAGAATCTTCTCGATGGCGTCCCCCTTCGCCGGCCCTTGAGCCTTTACCTTTTCCGCCCGGATCGGCTTGGGCGGTATCCGGGAGGCGGCTTCCACCCGCTTTGGATTCTTCTCCGCGGCCCTGGCCGCAGAGAGCTCCGGACGTTTTGCCTCTTTCACGCTGCGTACCGGCTTCGGCAATGGCGCCTCCAGCCTGCCGGGCGCGGCTTTACCGGCCGCCGTCGGCATCTCCACCGGCTCCTTCGCGGGCCCGCCGAAACGGCTGTCCTGCTGCCCTTTCATGCCGGTTTCCAGCGAGCTGACCAGATCCACCATATAATTCGGGGCCAGGGCCGCTTTCGGCGGCCTGGCGGTTGGAAGGAGGGAAGAAAGGATCAGGACGGCAAGATGCAGCAGGAGGGAGAGAACGATCATTCGCCGCAGGGAGCCCCGGTCCGCCCGGAATGCCCCGAAGACGCGGTCAAGGGTCATCTGCCTTCCTCTGGGGGCTCGGTGATCATGCCCAGCTTGTCGATTCCCGCTTTTCGCACTTCCGCCATCACTTCCACCACAAAGCCATAGGGGACTGTGCGGTCCGCGCGCATATAGAGTTCCCGCTCAGTTCGATCGGCAAAAGCGCCCTCCAGCCGTTCGGCCAGCTCCGGCAGGGGGATTTTCGTCTTGTTCACGAAGATTCCCTTCGCCCCGTCGATGGTGAGGACGACTTTTTCTTCCTGGACGTCCACGTTGTTGGCCTTGGCCAGGGGCAGGTTGACGTCGATGCCCATCTGGAGCATCGGCGCCGTCACCATGAAGATGATCAGCAGGACCAGGATGACGTCCACCAGGGGGGTGACGTTGATTTCCGCCATGGGCCGCTGTGCGTCAAAGGTCCTTTTCCGCGAATAGCGCATCGTGCGTTCCCCAGTCCTCTAGCCTTTCAGGTAATACCGTTCGATGATATTCATCAATTCCGAGGAGAAAGAATCCATTTCCAGGGTCATGGTCTTGATGCGATTCAGGTAGTAATTGTAGAAGATAACGGCCGGAATCGCCGCCGCCAGCCCCGCCGCCGTCGCGATGAGGGCTTCGGAAATGCCCGGCGCCACGACCGCCAGGGTGGCTGACCCCCGGAAACCAATGCTGCGGAAGGTATCCATGATGCCCCAGACCGTCCCGAACAAACCGATGAAGGGGCTGGCGCTTCCGGTTGTCGCCAGGAACCCCAGCGCCGTTTCCAGCTTGGTGGATTCCCCACTGCAGGCCCGGTTCAGAGCCCGTTCCACATTGTCCAGGCCCTTGATTTCCGGGCTGGAGTTCCCGGTCTCTTCCTTGCTCCGGGCGGACGACGCCCCGCGGCCCGCTTTGGCAAAATTCACCAGCTCCGTGTAGCCGGCACGAAACACCGCGGCCAGCGACGAACCGGCATATTTTTTGGCTTCGGGAAGGACATCCGCCAGATTGCTGCTCTTCATGTAGGCGTCGAGGAAAAGGCGGTTTTCCTCATCGACCTTGCGGATGCTCCGGTATTTGGTCACAATGATGGCCCAGGACACGACGGAAAACAAAAGGAGGATGAGCAGAATAAACTGAACCAGGAGCCCGGCATTCATGACCATGCCCAGGACGCTTCCCTGGAACTGACCTCCCGGGTCCATGGTGTTGACTGCTGCAAGTTCTTTCACTT
>CAZKRB010000120.1:0-2974 GCA_964555065.1 uncultured Syntrophus sp. | reverse complement strand
GGCTGCGGGGCATGGCCGCCGACTGGGGCGCTCCCTGGGATTATCCCAACCGGCTGATGCATCTGTTCGGCTCCCCCAACACGATCGGCAACGGGTCCATCTGTTTTGTGGACCGCGAGTTCGCCCATTCCTATGTCTATGGGTCCATGGCCTTCCCCGAGGCGAAGAACGCCCGCTGCATTATCGTCTGGGGCAAGAATGACGGGAATACCGCCCTGGGGGCGGCCGAGTTTATCGCCTATGCCAAAGAGCAGGGGGCGACGCTGGTGGTGATCGACCCCGTGCAGACCGCCCTCGCCCGCAAGGCCGACCTCTGGCTGCAGATCAAGCCGGGCCACGACGGCCTCCTCGCCATGGCGATGATCCACGAGATCATCGGGGAAGAACTTTTTGATGCCGGGTTTGTCGAATCCTATACCACCGGCTTCGAGCGGCTCAAAGAAACGGCCGCGCGCTATCCCGCCGAAGAGGTCGCCGAAAAAATCTGGCTTTCGGCCGATCAGATCCGGCAGTTAGCCCGTCTCTATGCCACGACGAAACCCGCTTCCATCATCGACGGCAACGGCCTCGATATGCACCGCGAGGTCTTCGACACCACCCGGGCGATCGCCATGCTGCGCGCCCTGACGGGCAACCTGGACAAACCGGGGGGCGACGTGCTGCCCCAGCCGATCCCGGTGCGCAACATCCAATTGAAGGACAGGCTTCCCGCCGGGACGGTCCCCATCACCTGCGACTACCCCCTCTTCAATTCCTTCAGCGAAACCTGGGGAAACCAGGTCCAGGGCTGCCTGATCAATGCCATCCTGGAGGAAACGCCCTACCCGATGAAGATGGTCGTGGTCCAGACCGGCAATCCCCTGGTGACCATGGCCGACTCGACCCGGGCCCGGGAGGCCTTTCGCAAGCTGGAAACCCTGGTGGTCATCGAGATGTTCATGACCGAGACGGCCAAACTGGCCGACGTGATTCTTCCCGGCGCCAGCTGCTTTGAAACAACGCAGCTAAACCGCTTCTCCATCCGCAACAACCCGATGCTCCTGCAGAACGCCGTCATCCCGCCGGTGGGCAACTCCTGGCCGAATTGGCGGATCGTCTTTGAGCTGGGCCGCCGGCTCGGCTTCAGCGCCGAATTTCCCTGGCAGAACGCCGAAGAGGCCATCGATTTCCAGTTGGAGCCCACAGGAGTCACGGTGGAGAAGCTGCGGCAGAACGGCCAGGGCCTGCGGATCGAAGAGCTCCGCTACGAGAAATACCGGGAGGCCCCCTTCAAAACGCCTTCGGGGAAGGTCGAATTCTTCTCCGAGCGGCTGGCCGAGGCTGGCCTGGCGGGCGTTCCGTTCGAGAGCGGGCTGGGCGAAGACCCGATCAGCTTTGCCGACCGGGGCAGCGATTATCCCATTCTGGGCATCAGCGGTAGCCGCGACATCCGCTTCACCAACTCGCAGTTCCGCACCATTCCGTCCCTGCTCAAGGGCGGAGCGGGCTGTGTCGTCGATATCCATCCCGAGGATGCCCGGCGCCACGACCTTACGGAGGGGGACCCGGTGCGGATCGAATCCCCGAAGGGCGCCATTGAGATGGCGGCGCGCATCTCGACCATCGTACGCCCCGGAACGGTTCGCCTTTCCTGGGGATGGGGCGATTACGACCCGCGGGGCAATCTCAACACCCTCACCGAGGATGACCGGCGGGGCCGGGCGACCGGCACGTCCACCAGCCGTAGCTTCATGTGCCGTTTGAGCAAGGCGTAGCGCCCCCAGGTACGGGCAAAAGCCTCGGAAACATTTCGGAAGGGGGAGAAACTGCAGGCGGAGTGCGCGCGTCGGCTTGAGCGGCCCGCGATCTCCCGGTTCTTCTCCCCGCGAGGGGATCGCCCCGGTCCTCGGGAAAACATTGAGAACCCGGCCCGTCCCCTGAACATCCTGGAGGGATCTCTCCCGGTCCCCCGGAGGAAAAATCCCTGTTCAAGAGGCGTTTTTTGGCCTGACAGGAAAATCCTGAGTCCCCCGTCCCCTTCCTAAGGATATTGCCTTCGCAAATTAAGGTTTTGATCAGCCGGAAATCAGAGGAGCCCTGATTGTACTCTGCCCTGCCTTGCGGTATTTCAGAATGAAAAGACCGGCGTTATGGCCACTCTATAAACGCAATATCAACCAGGATTGTCAAGCTCTCCCGTGGCTTGGACATCCAGCTTCTTCTCGAACAGCATGCAGAATACCTGGCCCCTTCCGCAAGACTCGAAATATGGAAAGAGAAGCCTCCCTTCCCTGTGCCGATGGCTTGCCCTTCCCGTCGTCCTGTGGACCTTGCTGTCTTCGGCAAACGTGGTGGACTACGTGGCGACGCATCACGCCTTATCTCACGGGTGCCGTGAACTGAACCCCCTCGTTGCCGCCCTTCTGCGCATTGAAGCGTTCGATGCCGTTCTCACGACAAAAGCCCTGTTCCTGGCGATGCTCTATGTGCTGCTTCCCTTCATTCACGGCTGGAAACTGGTTCTGCTGGCGGCGGCCACCATTGTGTACCTGGCGCTTTGCGCCTACCAGCTTTACGGCGCCTGCCTGATCCACTTCCTGTAACCTCCAGCAGGGAATTCCAGGCTGGCGCTCCGCGGGGAACGGGGGATCGGTGCCGCAACCGTCGGCGACTTTCAGCCCCCGTCTTCGCTCTGAATGGCTCCCTTCGGCGGGGTGCATTTCCGGAATTTCCGCCTCTTCCCGCCGTGCATCCCTGCCTGCCCATCCCCTTTCACACGGCTGGGTCAAGTCATTCAAAATCATAAAACGATGAATTAACCATACTAAAGCGATAAACAGGCTTTTAATGGCAAGTGGCCGATCTTCGAAATTCATTGGCCTCCTTTGACGGGTTCCTGTTTCACGCGGTTTCTGAAATTGATCTTCCCTTGGGAATCTGCTAAGGGATCGTAAAATAATTACTATTACAATTACACGTCATGTGCTAAATTTGG
>CAZKRB010000119.1:0-2983 GCA_964555065.1 uncultured Syntrophus sp. | reverse complement strand
AACCGTCGACGTCCACCTTGGCAAGGTGGCACTCTACCGCTGAGTTACGCCCGCATTCTCTATCCAAACCGTGAAGGCGTGAATATCTCATATGACCTCTTTTGTCAACAGAAATCTTCCCTTTCCCGAAGGACAGTGAGGAACTCAATGCCTCAAGGGGCTCCATGACCCGGCAGGCGAGAAGGAATCATGCCTGAACCGCTTGCATCCGGCAGATGACCCAGCTGTCGGAAAAAGATCACTGCGGCATCGGACGGCTGTTAAATGAGGGCTGGCAGAGGCGGGCTCTTATGGCTTACTGATGATCGCTCCCCGGTAAAATTTCACAAAGTAATCCAGCCCGGAATAGATCGTCATAAATAACGCAACATAGAGAATGAAGATACCGACCGCATGCGCATTGAGTCCCAGGATAGGATAGTGAAGAATCAAGGCCGATACGGCAATCGTCTGACAGAGGGTTTTCTGCTTTCCCAGGCGACTGGCGTCAATGACCATTCCCTCTGCCGAGGCGATACTCCTCATTCCATCCACGGCAATATCGCGCATAATGGTAATCGCCACGGCCCAGGCGGGAATTCGGCCGATGGGGATCATCAGAATCATGGCGGTATTGACGATGAGCTTGTCTGCGATCGGATCGAGAAACTTGCCCATCGTGGTCACGATTTCATACTTCCTGGCGAGGTAGCCATCCAGAAGGTCGGTCAGGGCGGCGGCGATAAAGATCAGGGCGATCACCAGACTCCAGGTCCGATCAGGTGAAGTCAGCAGGAAAAAGAGTACGGGCATCACTCCGATTCTCACCATGGTGATGATGTTCGGCAGGTTATAGATTTTTTCGCCGGCTGATACCAGTGGATGTCGTTTCATAAATTTTCCGGATCATGAGCACGGAATGCGGTCCGGTTCACATCGGCACGGTTATTTTCTCAGTTTGACCACTTTTTCCCAGTCTGCAAGAAACAGGTCAATTCCTTTATCCGTCAAAGGATGCTTTGCCAGCTGTTCGATGACCTTGAAGGGAATCGTCGCAATGTCGGCGCCCATGAGCGCCCCTTCAAGAACGTGACGGGGATGGCGGACACTGGCGACAATGACTTCTGTATCGAAACCGTAGTGATCATAAATGGTCAGAATCTGCTCGACAATATCCATTCCATTATGGGAGGCATCGTCCAGCCGACCGACGAAGGGACTGACATAAGCCGCCCCTGCCTTGGCCGCCATCAGGGCCTGGATCGGCGAGAAGACGAGGGTCTGATTCACCGAAACCCCCTCTTCGGAGAGGATCTTCGTGGCCTTCAATCCCTCGGTGGTCATGGGCACCTTGACCACGACCTGCTCCCCCAATGCCGCCAGCTTCCGGCCCTCGGAGAGCATTTCCTCCGCCTTCAGTCCAACTACTTCGAGACTGACCGGTCCGTTCACCCTCTCCAGGATCTCCTGGACTACGTCTTCAAAAGCTCTGTTTTCCTTGGCAATGAGGGATGGATTGGTCGTTACGCCATCCACCATTCCCAGGCTCAAGCCTTCCTCAATTTCGCGGACGTTGGCCGTATCGATAAAAAATTTCATACCTTTTCCTTTCAGCTTTGTTTCTTGTGCTCCAACACATATTTTTTGGAACATTCCTGACTGCAAAAAAAGAGGGGTTTCCCCCCAATGATCGTTTTGTAGGCGTCTTTTTCGGGGACGTAGGTCAGGCAGTAGGGATCCTGCACCAGATCTCCCCCTTGAATGGATGCTGATCCCCGATGAAAAAGGGGATCCCTCTGCCTCGCCGGAAAGCGGAGAAGCCCCTTGACAACCCGGTAAAGGAGATAGACGACGACAACCGTAACAATAAACCGGAAAATCATGATGACGGTTCTCCCTTATTCTCGATGCGGTCGACCCGGCTTTCATCTGTAAGCCGCTGCATCAATCCGCGGATCGATACGCCGAAAGCCGGATGGATCACATAGGAAGCCAGTTCGCACAGAGGGACGAGAACAAAGCGCCTCTTATGAAGTTCGGGATGAGGAATCTTCAGATCGTCTTCCTGAAACACCTCCTGGCCGAAGAGGAGAATGTCCAGATCGATGACCCGTGGCCCCCAATGGTTTTCCCGGATTCTTCCCATGTCGCGTTCGATCCCGTGCAGAACCTGCAACAGCGATCGCGGAGAAAGGGAGGTCCTAACCTCCGCAACGGCATTAACAAAATCGGGTTGATTTTTCAAGCCCACCGGTTCCGTCCGGTAGAGGGAGGAACAGCGCAGCAGGGTAATGCCGCTTGCCGACCCAATGCGCCTGAAGGCTTCCAGGCACTTTTCGACGGGCTGATCCAGGTTCGAGCCGATGCCGAGATAGCAGATGACTCCGCATACCTTTCCGCAAGAGGGGATCCCCTCTTTTCTCTCCGCCTCGTTTTTCATGGACGATCGTGGAGCCTTCTTCAGGGCCGCAACCCGAGGACGTCCTGCATATCGTAGAGTCCCGGTTTCTGTTGAGTGACCCATTTTGCCGCCCGGATGGCGCCCCGGGCAAAGTTGTCCCGGCTGTGGGCGCGATGAATGAATTCCAGCCGCTCTCCCACCGCGCCGAACATCACGGTGTGCTCGCCGACGATGTCCCCGGCGCGCAGAGTCTGAATGCCGATTTCCGTCCGAGAACGCTCGCCGATCAGCCCTCTGCGCTCATAGACCCCGACTTTTTCCAGATCCCGTCCCAGAGCCTCCGCGATCACCTGAGCCATTTTCATGGCTGTGCCGCTGGGTGCGTCCTTTTTCAGATGATGGTGGGCCTCCAGAATTTCCACCTCATAGTCATCCCCCAGAATTTCCGCCACCAGCTTGAGGACCTTGAACAGCACATTCACTCCCACACTCATATTGGGGGCCAGGACACAGGGAACCGTCTGCGCAAAATTCCGGATGCGTTCCATCTCTTCGGCGGTAAATCCCGTGCTGCCGATCACGATCGCCCGTTTCTGCCTGGCG
>CAZKRB010000118.1:1481-3306 GCA_964555065.1 uncultured Syntrophus sp. | reverse complement strand
CTCCTGGATGAATTGCTCTTTCAACAGTACTTCGAGCAGCGCAGGTCCACGCTCGGCAAGAAGGACGTCGGAGGAAAAGATTTTTCTGAACAGGAACCGCAAAAATTCAGCGGATTCCGTATTATTGAGAAGAGCTTCCGCCTCGTCTCCGGGCGCGGGCGAGATCACAAATCGCTGGCATTGAGCTTCTCCTTTGATGCGGTGATAGAGCCGGAATTCGTTGGTGTCGGTCACGATGCCCCATGCCGGTTCAACCAGTTCATGACCGGTCAGGGATGCCCGGGCTTCGCGCAGGTAATCAAGACATTGTTTTACAGGCGAGCGATCGTTGCCCTTGCGGTTTTGACGTTGATCCAGTCCGGACCGCAGGTCCTTGAACTCGCAGAGCACCTGAGGAATACCCGGCATCCCCATCTCGCCGAACCGGCCGAGAGCCAGATCCGCCTGGCCCACACCACCCGTTTGTCCCGCACGGTTAATCGGAAATTGCGGATAGCACTGGTAACCATCGCTGCTCTCGCCCTGCTGGGAATAGCCCCAGAGGTCATGGAAAAATAGGGAGATGAAGGCGGCATCCGTCGCCGTTTCCTTGAGTTTGCGGCGTTGATTCCAGTTTTCAAGTCGCTCCTGCAGCGTTTTTGCTTCTACGGATGACTGAAATGCCCGGAATTCATTCTCCCAGCGGGAGGATAAGAGTGAAATGCTGAATAGCGGTTGATAGTTCATTGACGACGGTTCCTTTCGCTGAACAGGAGATCGCCGGCAATCGGCATTGTCGGGGATGAGAGATCGGCGAAGCGTATCTCCATCGACACATTCAAGGAACAGCCGAAGATCCCTTTAGAAAAATATGGACTCAAAATCCGTCACCGTCGGTTCATCGATTGGAAAAGGCAAATCCTGCAGCAGATTTGGAGGAGTGTTATTCAGATGCGCAACACCGCCTTACCGGTCCAGATCGATCGATCAGGTCAGCTAGAGAAGAATCCACCGGATCAAGCAAAGCTAAAGAGACTTGCGGATGAAGTCCACCGCGTTGCGGAAGATCTGAAGTCCCTGGCCCTCTTCCGGTAATTTTTCACGGGTCCAGCGGGGATGGTTGGTGACGTGGAGATAGGCCTCCGGGTGGGGCATCAGGCCGAAAAGCCGCCCCGTTTCGTTGCAGAGGCCGGCAATGGCGTCCAGGGAACCGTTGGGGTTCTGCGGATAGGTCATTTCGGCATTCCGGAAGGATGGGTCGCTGTACTGCAGAGCCACCTGCTTCTGTTCGTGAAGCCGCTTCCGGATCCCTTCATCGCGCGCCACCAGTTTTCCCTCCCCATGGCGGATGGGCAGATAGATCCCTTCCAGCCCCTGAGTGAACACGCAGGGGGATTCGGCATCCGGTTTCAGGTAGACCCACCGATCCTCGAATTTTCCCGAATCATTGAAGGCCAGCGTCGCGGTCTGAGTCGTGTAATCGCCGTCAAAACCGGGAAGGAGCCCCAGTTTGACCAGGAGCTGGAAGCCGTTGCAGACCCCCAGAATGAGCTTGCCGTCGGCGATGAAGCGCAGCAGCGAATCGTAAAGCCGTTCCTCCGCCCCCCGGATCCGGACGTGCAGCAGGCGATTGGCGTTGGCCTTGGCGGAGCCGAGGTCGTCGCCGTCCACAAAGCCTCCGGGGAGATTGAGAAAGTGATAGTCGTCGAGGCGCTTCTCCCCGCTGAGCAGATCGCTGATATGGACGATGTCCACTTCCTCCGAACCGGCGAGACGGCAGGCATGGGCCATCTCCATTTCGCAGTTCGTCCCGTTTCCCGTAATGACCATGGATTTTACCCGTTGC
>CAZKRB010000118.1:0-1381 GCA_964555065.1 uncultured Syntrophus sp. | reverse complement strand
TCGTCCATCCGGGCGATGACGGAGAACAGCAGCGTCGGCGGGATGGAGATCTTCGTCCCCCCGATCATGTAGTCGTTCTTCATGCTGTCCTTGCCCGAGATGCAGGGCACGCCGTAACTGCGGGTATACTCGTAGACGGCCTCGTTGGCCCGGACCAGCTGGGCGAGCTTGTACCGGCCGTCGGGGGTCTTTTCCGACTCCACGGGATCGCACCAGCAGAAATTGTCCAGCCCCGCCATCCGCCGCAGGGATGCTCCGACCGCCACGGCGTTCCGGACCGCTTCATCGATGGCGCAGGCGGCCATGGCGTAGGTGTCGATATCGCTGTAGCGCGGGCAGATGCCGTTGGCCACGACGATCCCTTCGCAGGATTCGAGCAGCGGCCGCAGCACCGCGGCGTCTCCCGGTCCATCGTCGGCAATCCCCACCAGGGGTTTGACGGCGCTGCCCCCCTGGACTTCATGATCGTACTGCCGGACGACCGATTCCTTGCTGCAGATGTTCAGCCGGGCCAGGAGGTCTTTCAGTGCCTGCCCGAGATCGGCCGGTTCGGGGAAATCGGGCTCCGGGAAAACCGGCGGCGTCCAGCGGGCCGAAAGCTTCATCTGGGGGAGTCCCTCGTGGAGGAAATCCATATCCAGGTAGGCCACCGTCTGCTCGCCGTAGCGTACATGAAACTTGCCCGAAGCGGTGAAACGGCCCAGCACCGTCGCCTCCACCCCCATTTTGGCCGCCAGGGCCAGGAACGCCTCGATCTTTTCCGGATAGACGGCCAGGGTCATGCGCTCCTGGGCCTCGGAGATGAGGATCTCCCAGGGGTGCAGCCCCGCGTACTTCAGAGGCGCCGTTTTCAGGTCGATCTCGCAGCCGCCGGAGAGGCTGGCCATCTCGCCCACGGAGGAGGAGAGACCGCCGGCGCCGTTGTCGGTAATGGCGCGGTACAGTCCCCGGTCGCGGGCCACCAGGAGGAAATCGGTCATCCGCTTCTGGGTGATGGGGTCGCCGATCTGGACGGCCGTGACGGGAGAATTCTCGTTCAACTCTTCCGAGGAAAAGGTCGCTCCGTGGATGCCGTCCTTGCCGATGCGCCCCCCGGTCATGACCACGATGTCGCCGGGCAGGACTTCCTTGATATGGGACGGTTCGCCCAGGATGCGGGTGGGCATGATGCCTCCCGTACCGCAGTAGACCAGGGGCTTGCCGAGGAAGCGCTCATCGAAGACGAGGCAGCCGTTGACCGTGGGGATGCCGCTCTTGTTGCCCCCGTGCTCCACCCCTTCCCTCACCCCTTCATAGATGCGTCGGGGATGGAGGATGCGCGGCGGCAGCGGCCCTTCATGGAAGGGCGAGGCGAAGCAGAAGACGTCCGTATTAAAGATGA
>CAZKRB010000117.1:0-3329 GCA_964555065.1 uncultured Syntrophus sp. | reverse complement strand
ACTCCATATCTCCTCGAACGTGTTTGTAATAGTTATATTTTTACAATCCCTAAGGGCTGTTCCGGATTCGCCATCGCCGAGGGTCCGGAAGGGCTGTCGGGGCAGAGAGGAAAAAATCAACGAAAGCGAAACCGGCTCATTCCGGAACCGGATGGAAGAGGAAGACCCTTTTGGAAGATTCTCCCCTGGAAAATCATTTTACGAACCTGCGGGACATCCTCCGCCGCCTCCGTTCGCCGGAGGGGTGCCTCTGGGACCGGCAGCAGACGAAGGAGGACATCGGCCGTTATCTCCTGGACGAATCCTACGAAGTGCTCGATGCCATCGCTTCGGGATCGCCGTCGGAACTGCGGGAGGAACTGGGCGACCTGCTGTTCCAGATCCTCTTTCTGGCCCGGATTGCCGAAGAGGCCGGCGAATTCGACATCGTCGAGGTGCTCGATGAAATCGGCGCCAAAATGATCCGCCGCCATCCCCACGTCTTCGGCGGCCGGGAAGTGAACAGTGTTGCCGACATCAAGGCCAACTGGGAAGAGATCAAGAGGACCGAAGAGAAAAAGTACGAGAAGCACTTAAGCCTGCTGGACAAGGTTCCCCGCTCGATGCCGGCGCTCATGCGCGCCCAGAAAATGACCGCCCTGGCCTCGAAAGTCGGTTTTGACTGGCCGAACGCCCGGGAAGTCCTTGCCAAGATCGAAGAAGAACTGGAGGAGCTGAAAGCGGCGCTAACCAGCGGGCAGCAGGAGCAGATCGCGGAGGAAACGGGGGATCTCCTTTTTTCCCTGGTCAATTTCAGCCGCTTTTTTTCCCTGGATGCCGAGCAGGCTCTGTCGGGGACAATCTCCAAATTCAGTTCCCGATTTCTCTACATCGAGGAAAAGCTGAAGGAGCGGGGGAAGACGCCCGCCGACGCCTCACTGGAGGAGATGGATCAGCTGTGGAACGAAGCCAAAACCGCTCTCGCAAAGGAATGAGCCCTTCATGAAATTTTTTCTCTGCGTCCTGGGCATGGTCTTTATTGTCGAAGGCCTGCCCTACGTCGCCTTTCCCGGTAAGCTGAAAGCCTACCTTGCCAGGCTTCTTTCCCTCCCCGATTCCACCTTGCAGGTCCTGGGGCTGCTCGCCATGCTGACCGGCATCGTCCTGGTTTACTTCGGACGAACCTGAAACAAGATCATTGACTTTACCTGCCGTTTCTGATTATCAGGACCGCAACGCCGGCAGCCTGAGCGGGAAGGGAATGGGGGCCGGCGGTTTGAACCACCCCGAGATGGACAGGACCCGTCAGCAATGAAGCTTGAAGATTTCGATTATGATCTCCCCCCATCCAGGATCGCCCAGCGTCCCTGTGCGAAGCGGGATCACGCCCGGATGATGGTTCTCGACCGTTCGGGGGGAACCCTGGAGCATCGGCGCTTCTATGATTTTCCTGATTTTGTCCGGAGGGACGATGTCCTGGTGATCAACGATTCCAAGGTCATCCCCGCCCGCCTCATGGGCGGCAAAGAGACGGGGAGCCGCATCGAACTGCTGCTGTTGTCCCGTGTGCCCCCTTCCCTCTCCCCGGAAGCGCCGGGAAGGGTGGAGGCGCCGCCGGCTTCCGCAGGCGCTGATGAAACCTGGGAGGTCCTGCTCAAACCCGGCAAGAGGGTCCGCATCGGAACCAAAATTTTCTTCGCTGATTCGAACGAGGCCGTCGTGACCGAACGGATCAGCGAAAAAAAGTGGCGGGTGAGATTCCACACGACCCTGCCCTTCGATCTTTTTCTTTCCCGGTTCGGGAGGGCCCCGCTGCCGCCCTATATCAAGCGGAGCAGGGAAGAGGTCTCCCAGCCCCAGGACCGGGAGCGCTACCAGACGATCTATGCCCGGGAACCGGGCTCCGTTGCCGCCCCGACCGCCGGATTTCACTTTTCCGAGGCGCAGTTTGAAGCCCTTCGGGAGCGTGAAGTCGCCATTGCCCCCGTCACCCTCCACGTCGGCTTCGGCACCTTTACCCCCATCGAAACGGAGGAAGTGGAGGATCACCGCATGGAGGCCGAAACGTTCTCCATATCTCCGGAATCGGCGGAAAAGATCAATGCCGCCCGGCGGGTGATCGCCGTCGGAACGACCTCCACCCGGGTGCTGGAATCCGCCGCGGATGAGCAGGGCCGCATCCGGCCCATGTCCGCCTCCTCCCGGCTCTTCATCTATCCGGGCTACCGCTTCAAGAGGGTCGAGGCACTGCTGACGAACTTTCATCTTCCCAAATCCTCTCTTTTCCTGCTCGCCTGCGCCTTCGGCGGGAAAGAGTTGATCCAGAGGGCTTATGCCACGGCCATCCGGGAAGAATACCGCTTTTACAGTTATGGCGACTGCATGCTGATCCTTTAGGCGACGCCCTCCCTCAATGGCTGATCTGGATGAACTTATGCCCCCGCTGAAACAACATTTCTCAGTGCTGAACACCGATCCCGGATCGGCGGCGCGCCTCGGCCTGCTGTCGACAGACCATGGCGAAGTCTGCACCCCCGCCTTCATGCCCGTGGGGACCCAGGGTACGGTCAAGGCCCTCACCCCGGAGATGGTCGGCTCACTCGGAGCCCGGATGATCCTCTGCAATACCTACCACCTCTACCTGAGACCCGGCCATCGGCTGATCGCCTCCCTCGGCGGACTCCACCGCTTCATGAACTGGGATGGCCCGATTCTGACCGACAGCGGCGGCTTTCAGGTCTACAGCCTGGGGAAGCTGCGAAAGATTTCCCGGGAAGGGGTGACCTTTCAGTCCCACATCGACGGCTCCCGGCATCAAATCACCCCGGAACTGGCTATCGAAATCCAGGAAGCCCTGGGCAGCGACATCATGATGTGCTTCGACGAATGCACCCCCTATCCGGCCACCTTTCCAGAGGCGGAAAGGTCCCTCTCTCTGACCCTTTCCTGGGCCCGGCGGAGCCGAAAGACCGACGACAGACCTTCCCGGCAGGCCCTCTACGGTATCGTTCAGGGAGGGATGTACCCGGAACTGCGGAAGCGGGCCGTTGAAGCCATCGCCGCCATGGACTTCGACGGAATCGCCCTGGGAGGCGTCAGTGTCGGCGAGCCCAAGGAACTGATGGACCAGGTCGTCGGCGAAACCGCCCCCCTCCTCCCGGCGGATCGGCCCCATTACCTCATGGGAGTTGGAACGCCGGAGGACATCGTCAAGGCGGTGGACCGCGGCATCGATCTGTTCGACTGCGTTCTGCCGACCCGCTGCGCCCGCCATGGTTTATTGTTTACAAATACCGAAAAGGTTGTTATAAAAAACGCCCGTTATCGTGAAGACAACGGGCCTCTGGACA
>CAZKRB010000116.1:0-3676 GCA_964555065.1 uncultured Syntrophus sp. | reverse complement strand
TCTTCAGGGCGAGAAAATGTTAGTAAAAACAATTTCTCATCTTTAAGGATCGTAACTACTGATGATTTATATTTGCAGAAACAAATTGCCGAAGTTCTTGGTGCATATGATGACCTCATAGAGACCAACCAGCGCCGCATCCAGCTCCTAGAAGAATCGGCCCGACTGCTTTACCGTGAGTGGTTTGTGAAGCTGCGCTTTCCGGGACATGAAACCGTTCCGGTCAAAGATGGGGTGCCGGAGGGATGGGACCTCAAGCCGATTTCAGCAATGATAGATGTTAATCCAAAAACTCCATTCCCCAAAGATGTCAGCAGACCCTTTGTGAGGATGGAGGCTCTTTCCGAAAACTCTATGGTAATCGATGTCTCTGAGGTTCGACCTATTAGTGGCGGAGCGAAGTTTCGGAATGGAGATACTCTATTGGCAAGGATTACCCCTTGCCTTGAAAATGGCAAGACCGGTTGTGTTCAGTTTCTTGAAGATGGCGATGCTGTAGCCAGTGGCTCCACGGAGTTTATCGTATTGCGATCCCGCACAGTCAACCCTTACTGGCTATATTGTATGGCACGTAGCGATTCTTTCCGAGAGCATGCCATTAACAGCATGGCGGGTTCAGATGGGCGGCAACGAGTCAATCCAAAGTGTTTTAACCAATACCTTGCTTTGCAGCCACCATCTAATATTTTGCAGGGATTCGAAGATAATGTAAGCGGTGTGTTTGAGCAGATTCAGTCGCTCAACCAGTACAACCGTTCACTCAAAGAGGCCCGCGACATGCTCCTCCCCAGGCTGATGTCCGGGGCGGTGGATGTAAGCCGCATCGCCGTGCCCCAGGAGGTCGAAGGATGAGCCGGGAAGGTCAGCTCTTCGACAAGAAATCGCTGCGGGTTATCACCGGTCGCAGCGCCAACTGGAAGGAACTGGTCAAGGACTGCATCGCCTTTGCCAATGCCGAGGGTGGGCGGCTGCTGATCGGCATCGAGGACACGGATGATTTGCCGCCGGTGGGCCAGCGCATCGATCCGGGCCTGCCTGACCTGATCCGCCGCAAGGTGGTCGAGCAGACGGTGAACGTGAACGTGCTGCCGGAAATTCACCGGGCCGAAAACGGGGCGGAGTTTATTGAACTGCAGATTCCCCGGTCGCTGGCCGTGGCGTCGACCAGTGACGGCCATTATTTCCGGCGGGTGGCGGACGAGAGCAAACCGGTCGTGGGGGACGAGGTGATGCGGCTGGCGGCGGAGCGGTCGGCACTGCCGTGGGAAACCCAGACCACCCTCCAGGTCTCCCGTGCGGAGACGGACCCGCAGAAACTCGCGGCCTTCGTGACCGGCATCCGGGCTTCGGACCGGGTGAAGGAATCCGTCAAGGAGAAGACCTCCGCTGAATTGCTGGACCATTACCTGCTGGCCCATGGCGAATGGCTGACCAACCTGGGAATTCTCTGTGTCGGACGCCGTCAGGATCGGGCCCGCCTCGGGACCGCGCCGGTGATTCAGTTTATCAAGTACGACGAGCTGGGGAAAAGGGTCAACAAGATCGTCTGGGACGATTTTTTTCTGACTCCGATGGAACAGATCGAGGCGGTCTGGCGTGAGGTGCCGGATTTCCGGGAACAATACGAGCTGCCGGATGGTCTCTTCCGCCAGTTCGTGCCGCTCTATGACGAAATCGTTGTCCGTGAATTGCTGGTCAACGCCCTGGTGCACCGCCCCTACACCCAGCGGGGCGACATCTTCCTGAATCTCCACCCGGATCGTTTGGAAGTCGTGAATCCCGGACTGCTTCCGCTGGGCGTGACCCCGCAGAACCTGCTGCACACCACGGTGCGGCGCAATGAGCATTTGGCCAGGGTGTTTCACGACCTGAAGCTGATGGAGCGTGAGGGGAGCGGCTACGACAGGATGTACGAAGTGCTTCTCTCCCAGGGAAAGCCGGTGCCGGAACCCAAAGAGGGTCCCGACCGGTTTGAGGTGACGGTGCGCCGGCGCATCCTCAATCCTCAAGTCATTGACTTCCTGGCCAAGGCTGATCAGACCTTCCAACTGTCCCAGCGTGAGCGAATCGTCCTCGGCCTGCTGGCCCAGCACGAGGCCCTGACGGCAAGGGAACTGGCCAAGGCTCTGGGACTTTCCTCCATCGACGCCTTGGATCCCTGGATTCATCGCCTTCTGAACTGGGACCTGGTTCAGAGCAGCGGACGCACCCAGGCAACCCGCTATTTTGTCGACCCGGATGTGCTGCGCCGCTTGGAGTTCACCCTGCCGACATCGCTGAAGCGGATCGAACCTCACCGTCTGGAGGCATTGATTGTAGAGGACGTGGAACGGTATCCAAATTCCAGGATCAGCAGCATCCACAAACGGATTGGTCCCGAGATTCCAGGCTCGCAGCTGAAACGGGCGCTGGCAGCGTTGGTAAAGGAAGGCCGCCTCGTTATGACGGGTTCCCGGAGGGGAGCAGCCTACCAGGTTCCTCGCCAACTTTAGCTCGCTTTCGGCCTTATCTGCCCATGGTGAGCTAAAAACGCGCTAATGAACGTTATGGCTACGCGCACATCATATTGATAATACACGTATTTTAATATTAGCTCGATATGGTTTAATGGACCATATCGAGCTAATGCCTATGGACCATAAGGATCGATATCATCTGAACGGAAGCAGCGACAAGCGAACCAGCGAGGGAAAAACATGACCCGTAAGGACTACTCCGAAGATACTCTGATTCAACAACCTGCAGTCGAATTGCTGGAAAAGGAGTTACAGTGGGAATCCATGTTTGCCTACGATGCGGAAGATTTTGGTCCGGCTGGGCTGCTGGGGCGACACTCAGACCGGGAGGTGATCCTCCAACGGGAAGTCGACGCAGCATTGCGCCGCCTGAATTCGGGGCTTCCGGATGAAGCTTATCAAGAGGCTTTGACCCAGGTCATGAGCTACGACCTGACCAAGACCCCGGTGCAGATGAACGAAGACAAATACCGTTTGCTGCGGGATGGCGTACCGGTCAGGTACCGTGACGATGAGGGACGGTTTCATGACCGGAGGCTGAAACTGGTCGATTTCGACAACCCAGCCGACTCCGGGAAGAACCGGTATCAGGCGGTCCGGGAACTTTGGGTTAAGGGCAGACTCGGGAGACGCCGGCCGGATGTGGTCTGTTTCGTTAACGGTCTGCCTTTGGTGTTTATCGAGCTGAAGCGTTACGACCAACACATCGATAAGGCCTTCAAGAACAACTACAGCGACTATCTGGACACCATTCCGCAACTGTTCCACTGGAATGCGTTGATCCTACTGTCCAATGGAGTGGACGCCAAGTATGGCTCCATCACCTCGGGCATGGAGCATTTCTCCCGTTGGAAACGGTTGAAGGAGGATGATCCGGAACCAGGCAAGGATCAGCCGCTCCTGCCGTTGCTTCTGCGCGGTATGCTGAACCGTGAGTCCCTTCTTGACCTGGTGGAAAACTTCACCCTTTTTGACCGGACCGAAGGGGAAGTGCAGAAGATCGTGGCGCGCAACCACCAATACCTTGGCGTTAATCGGGTCATCGGCAGGCTGCTTACGGAAGAGCCGGGCGTACGGGCCGAAATTGAAGCGGGCAGGCTGGGGGTGTGAACTTATCCCCATTGTCAAGACAGAAAACAGGTTGATATAAGGTGCATCAG
>CAZKRB010000115.1:0-3682 GCA_964555065.1 uncultured Syntrophus sp. | reverse complement strand
ACCTGGCTGGAGTTTCCAGACTGCAATATGCGACCGATATTCGGCTGATCCGGGTAATGTGCTCCGGCAGAGTCGACTTGACCCATATCTTCAAGGCTTTCTCGAAGGGGGCGGACGGCGTGTTTGTCATCGGCTGTCACCTGGGGGAATGCAATTACATCACGCACGGGAATTACCATGCGTTGGCCACGGTTCAACTGGCGAAGAAGATGCTGGAGCGGGTCGGGTTGAATCCCGAGCGTCTGAGAATCGAATTCATCTCCGGCGGCGAGGGCATCCGTTTTGCGGAAACGATGAACGATATCGAGAAGAAGGTGAAGGCCCTGGGTCCCATCGGGGAAGCGGAAGGGATCGCGAAAGAGACGCTGGCGGCCAAGCTGGACGCCGCGACGAGACTGCTCCCCTCCATTCGCCTGGTGGAAAGGGAAAGGCTGAGGATATCCGACCTTCAAAAGCGGGAGGAAGTGGAAGCCTTTTTCAACAGCGACGAGGTGAACCGGATCTTCGATGACCTGGTTGCCGACAAGCTGGCGATCAGCGAGATTATGTCTCTTCTGCGGCAGCAGCCTCTTTCCACGGGGGAGATCGCCGACCGGTTGGGGCTGTCCCCGTCGGCCGTGTCGCGACACATAAACGCTTCCTCGAAGCATGGCCTGGTGCGGTACGATGTAGAACAGAAGCGTTACACCCTGGCCGCAGTCTGAAACTCGGCAAGGGATTTCGGAAAAATCAGATTAGGATAACGATTATGGATAACGAGAAAATCGATCAGATTATCGCGAAGCATCATGGAGCGTCCAGTGGGCTGATTCAGATCCTGCTGGACATCCAGGAGGAAAATCACTGGCTGCCCAAGGAAGCGCTGGAGCGGGTCAGTGAACAACTGAAGATTCCCATTACCACGGTACGTCATGCGGCGACCTTTTACAAGGTCTTCAGCACCGTCCCGAAAGGCCGCCATCAGGTTCACGTCTGTCTGGGGACGGCCTGCCATGTCCGTGGGGCCACGCGTGTCCTGGACACCGTGGAAGAAACGACAGGCATTAAACCGGGGGAAACGGACCTGGATTTGAAGTTCAGCCTGGAAACGGTGAACTGTCTGGGTTGCTGCGCCCTGGGCCCCGTGATGGAAATCGACGGGAAGGTCTACGGCAAGGCGACGCCGAGCAAGACAATCGAAGTGCTAAAAAATTACGAGTAGGGGAAAATTATGGTGCGGTTAAATTCACCTGAAGCTTTAGAGAGCTTCAGGCAAGAGATACTAGCCAGGAGAGATCCGGCCAAACCCTGCATTTCCATCTGTGCCGGTTCCGGTTGCGTGGCCTCCGGCGCCACGGAGGTCATTGCGGCCTTTAAAGGGGAGATTGAAAAGCAGGGCCTGGCGGCGACGGTGGATACCAAGGGAACGGGGTGTCCGGGATTCTGTGAACGGGGGCCCATCGTGGTGATCTATCCCGAGGAGATCTGCTATTTACAGGTAACGCCCGAGGACGTTCCCGAGATCATCTCGCAGACCATCAAGGAGAACAAGGTCCTCGACCGCCTGCTCTACGTCGATCCGGCCACGGGCGAAAAGGCGGTTCACGAATACGATATCTCCTTTTACCGGAATCAGGAACGGAACGTCATCTGCAACAACATCAAGATCGATTCCAAGAGCATCGATGACTATCTGGCGAACGGCGGCTATTCGGCTTTAGGCAAAGCCCTGGGTTCGATGACCCCGGTGCAGGTCCTGGAGGAGGTGAAGAAAGCCAATCTGCGGGGCAGGGGAGGGGCCGGCTTCCCCGCGGGCACGAAGTGGGAGGGCTCCCGCAATGCTCCCGATCCGATCAAATACGTCATCGTCAATGCCGACGAGGGCGATCCCGGAGCGTTCATGGACCGGGCGGTTCTGGAAGGCAATCCTCATTCGGTCCTCGAAGGATTGATCATCGGCGGCTATGCCATCGGCGCCCAGGAGGGGTATATTTACGTTCGTCATGAATACCCCCTGGCGGTGGAGAATATCAACCTGGCGATCCGGCAGGCGGAAGCCTATGGGCTGCTGGGAGAGAACATCCTCGGCTCCGGGTATAATTTCAAGGTTTACGTGAACCAGGGGGCCGGCGCTTTCGTCTGCGGCGAGTCGACGGCTCTGATGACGTCCATCGAAGGCCGGGCGGGAGAGCCCCGGCCGAAGTATGTGCGCTCCAACGTGGTCGGCCTCTGGGGCCATCCCAGCGTTTTGAACAACGTGGAGACCTGGGCGAATGTGCCGCTGATCATCAACAAGGGGGCGGACTGGTTTACGTCCATTGGTACGGAGAGCAGCAAGGGGACGAAGATCTTCTCCCTGGTGGGCAAGATCACCAATACGGGCCTGGTGGAAGTTCCCATGGGGATTTCGCTGCGGGATATCGTCTTCAAGATCGGCGGCGGCATCCCGGGCGGGAAGAAGTTCAAGGCGATCCAGACGGGCGGGCCGTCCGGAGGGTGCATCCCCGAGTCCCTCCTGGATCTGCCGGTGGGTTTCGATGAACTGACGGCGGCGGGCTCCATGATGGGCTCCGGCGGCATGATCGCCATGGACGAGGACACCTGCATGGTGGATACGGCGCGGTACTTCATCAAGTTCCTCACCGACGAATCCTGCGGGAAATGCGTTCCCTGCCGGGAAGGTCTGCGGCAGATGGACAATATCCTGACCCGGATCACCGAAGGAAAGGGAAAAGAGGGCGACCTCGAACTCCTCGAAGGACTGGCGGAGACCGCCCAGGAAGCCGCCCTGTGCGCTTTGGGCAAGAGCGCTCCGAATCCCTTCCTGAGTACGCTGAAATACTTCCGGGATGAATATGAAGCGCACATCAAGGAAAAGCGCTGCCCGGCCCTTGTCTGCAAAGAGCTGATCGCCTACGTCATCGATCCGGAGAAATGCCAGGCCTGCATGATGTGCGTCAAGAAGTGCCCCGTCCAGGCAATCGACGGCGGCAAAAACCTGATCAGCATCATCGACCAGGAGAAATGCACGAAATGCGGGACCTGCTTTGAAGTATGTCCCCCCCGCTTCCAAGCGGTGCGGAAGATTTCCGGCGAGCCGGTACCGCCTCGTATTGCGGAAGAAGCGAGAACGATCGTCAGAGGGGGTAAGAAAGATGAGTGAGATCCTTTTACAGATTGATGGGAAAGAGGTCAAGGCGCAGGAGGGGATGACCCTTTTAGAGGCTGCGCAGAGTGCGGGGATCTTCATCCCGACGCTGTGCTGCCACAAAGAACTGGAACCTTTCGGCGGCTGCCGGCTGTGCATCGTGGAGCTGGAGAGCCGGGGTTCGACGAGGCTCGTTGTTTCCTGCGTTTACCTGGCGGAGAAAAATCTCGTTGTCCGGACGCGCTCCGAGAAGATCGACCGGATCCGCAAGATGATCCTGGAACTGCTGCTGGCTCATGCTCCCGATTCCTTTGTCCTGGAAGATCTGGCCAGGGAGTATGGGGCGGATCGGAACCGCTTCGGCAAGGAGCCGTCTTTCTGCATCCATTGCGGTCTCTGTGTTCGCTACTGTGCCGAGGTGGCGAAAAAGAGCGCCATCGGCTTCGTGGACCGTGGGATCCACAAGGAGATCAGCTTCATTCCGGAGATTGCCGCCAGGGAATGCATGGCCTGCAAGCAGTGCTTCCCGCTCTGCCCCACCGAGGCCCTGCAGGC
>CAZKRB010000114.1:0-3703 GCA_964555065.1 uncultured Syntrophus sp. | reverse complement strand
CAAGAAAAGAGTGACTTGTTGAAAACGATCCTTGCCCGTCAGAACGAGGCATATCCCTTTCTGGAGAGCCTGTACCAGGACCTCCACCGTTTCCCGGAACTTTCCGGCAAAGAGGAAGAAACGTCCCGCCGGATGGCGGTGGAGATGGAGACGGCCGGATTCCGGACGACAACGCGTATTGGCGGATATGGCGTGGTCGGAGTGCTGGAGAATGGCCCCGGTCCTGTCGTCATGATCCGGGCCGATCTCGATGCCTTGCCCGTTGGGGAAAAAACCGGCCTTCCCTATGCCAGCCGGATCAGGACGCTCACGGGGGCAGGTCAGGAAGTCGGCGTCATGCATGCCTGCGGTCACGATATCCACATGACCGTTCTTACGGGAACGGCGCGCCTGCTGGGGCAGTTCCGGAACCTCTGGCAGGGTTCCCTGATCCTGGTCGCGCAGCCGGCAGAGGAAAACGCCAGTGGGGCCGCGGCCATGATCGCCGATGGTCTCTTCACCCGCTTTCCCTATCCGGACTTTGCCCTCGGGCTCCATGTGCTTCCCGAACCGGCGGGGACCCTGTTTTATCATGAGGGTTACTGGTTTGCCGGTTCAACAACGGTGGAGATGACGGTGTTCGGCAAGGGGGGACATGCCGCCCGGCCTCATGAGGCAATCGATCCCATCGTTTTGTCGGCCCAGCTGATCCTGGCTTTTCAGACCCTGATCAGCCGGGAAACCGACCCGACGGAACCGGTGGTGCTTACCTTCCAGATCAGCATCCGCGCTTTAAGCCGTGAACAGCATGACCGGATGATCAGCGCCCTGAAACGGACCGCGGATGGAATCGCCTGGGCCGCCGGCATGTCCGAGGATCGTTTCCCCCGGCTTTCTGTGCGGGGATACACACCAGCCCTTTACAACGACCCGAAACTCACCCGTAAGATTGTCCGGCGGTTCCGCAGGACCTTCGGCACTGCCAGGGTTCTCGAAATGCCGGTTTTGACCGTATCGGAGGATTTCGCCCATTTCGGGATGACGGATCCGCGGATTCCCCTCTGCTTCTTCGGGCTGGGGATGGCGGGTCCGGAAGGAAATTTGCCGCCGCTGCACAGCCCTTATCTGGCTCCTGTTCCGAAACCGACGATCCAGACCGGAGTTGCCGCGATGACGGCGGCTGTCCTGGAATTGATGAATCCGTAAAAGACGTTCCATATTTTATTCACAGGAGGTGTCGAAATGCAGGTACTGGTGATGTATTTTTCCCGGACAGGACATACGAAGCAGTTGGCCGAAGCGGTGGCCCAGGGGGTTGGGGAGGTTGAACCGGTCAAATGCCTGCTGAAGCCCATCGCGGAAGTCACGAAGGACGATTTCCTCAATTCCGACGGCGTCATTGTCGGCTCCCCAGTCTATTTCGGCGGAATGGCGGCGGAGGTCAAGGCTCTGCTCGACTCCTTCGTCGGCGTGCGCCCGAAGATGGCCGACAAGGTCGGCGCCGCCTTCGCCACCTCGGGAGACCTCTCCGGCGGCAAGGAAACGACCCTGATCTCCCTGATTCAGGCTTTGATGATCTACGGAATGATCGTGGTGGGAGATCCCATGGATGCCACAGGCCATTACGGCGTTTCCTGTGTGGGAGAGCCCGATGCGGCCGCCCGGGCCAATGGAGTCAAACTGGGCAAACGCGTCGCCGCCCTGGTCAAGAAGCTCAAGGGATAAGCGCCAAGCACTTGCAGCGCGCCGCATTAAAAGGATGCACAAGGAATCGGGGCAACAAAAAAAATCAAGGACTTACGCCTTCATGCGTGTAAGTCCTTTTTCCTTTGCCGCTCCTCGGTCAACCGGCGAAGGGGATAAAAGTCAACCGGATAATAAGAGTCTGGCCTTACATCTTCATCGCCATGCGCCGCAGGGCATCCTCAAAAAGGACGTCCATCCGGGTCTCGGAAAGGACCCGCTCGACGAATCCGATCCCGAAGGTGGGATGGCGGATCACGTCGCCGGCCTGGAATGAGTCGTGGAGGCTATAGGTCCGGATGCCCTCTTCGTCCTTTAGAAGTTCACGCTTCTGAGTCCATTCTTTCAGCTTCGATTTCTCTTTTCCAGCTTTCGAGGACGGGGAAGCCGCTGCCCTGCGGCCGCTTTTCGGCTCGTGCAGGCGCTCGGCGCCGGGGCGGGCCTCCGGCTTCACCCCCCGATACTTATGCTCGGCGCCACAGGTTCGGCATTTCACTTTCCGGATCGTCCCTTGAAACTCATAGAGGACCACGTGGGACAGGGTCAGTTTACAGCGGAGACAATAGGCATCGATCAACTTGCCAACGGAAGACACTTCAACTCCTTGGGAAAATTTTTATTGGGCGACCCACGCCACCCCGGTGGCGCTTTGAAGTAGCGTAAGTTTTCAAACGTACTCAGAGCGGATCACACTGGCCACAGGCTCTGCGATTTATCAGAAAAGAACGTCTCAACTCCTTTTATCAGGCAGATGACTTGAAGTTACTGAAGAGCGGATCACATCGGTCCTTGAAGCGGGAGATAGCGACTTCCGGAACTTCCCGCCCCTAGGCGAAAACCAGCCCAAAGAAAAAGGATAGTTTGGTAACTTTTTAAATTTACAGATAAACTGGAATTCTCCCGGTGCAGCACAAAAATCCGAATGGCATCTGAACTTTGTGAAAAACCGCCTCTCATTTCCCGCTCCCGCTATTGCGGAGTGAAAGCCTTATCACATCCGGACAGCCCAGGAAACGTCTTTTTGATTTCGCCGGCGGATGCATTCTTTTCCAGAAAGGAAAACCCCGATTCTGCTTCCCGGTCTTTTTAATGGCCGGTAAACCAAGAATTTCCTTGACATCGGACGGCAGGCCTATTAACCAATTCAGCAAAAATTCTAGGGAGGATTCCATGGGGACAGAATTTCATGTCGGCTTGATTCCCGGTGACGGTACGGGGCCGGAAGTCGTTGCCGAGGGCGTCAAAGTGCTCAACGCCGCCGCCGATCGGTTCGGCTTCGGCCTGAAATATACCACCTACGACCTGGGCGGAGAGCGGTACAAGCGGACCGGTGAAACCCTTCCGGACAGTGTGATCCGGGAGCTGAAGCAGCACAAGGCCATTTTTCTCGGCGCCATCGGCCATCCGGAGGTCGCGCCGGGGATTCTGGAAAAGGGCATTCTCCTGAAGGCCCGCTTCGAACTGGACCAGTACATCAACCTGCGCCCCGTGAAGCTCTATGAAGGGGTGGAGACCCCCCTGAAGAACAAGGGGCCGAAGGAAATCGACTTCGTCGTTGTCCGGGAAAACACGGAAGGGCTCTATGCCGGGGCGGGCGGCGTCCTGAAGAAGGGGACCGCCGATGAAGTGGCCATCCAGGAGTCCATCAACACCCGCAAGGGCGTGGAGCGCTGCCTCCGCTACGCCTTCGACATCACCCGCAAGCGCAACGTGGGGAAAAAGCTGACCCTCTGCGGCAAGACCAACGTCCTGACCTTCGCCTTCGATCTCTGGGAGAGGACCTTTTATGAGGTGGCCAAGGAATATCCGGACATCGCGACGGACTATGCGCACGTGGACGCCACCTGCATGTGGATGGTCAAGAATCCCGAATGGTTCGATGTGATCGTCACGGACAACATGTTCGGCGACATCATCACCGATCTGGGCGCCATGATCCAGGGCGGCATGGGCATCGCCGCCGGCGGCAACATCAACCCCG
>CAZKRB010000113.1:0-4047 GCA_964555065.1 uncultured Syntrophus sp. | reverse complement strand
CTATGCCGTTGATATGGCAATACTATTTTTTCGCAACTGTTAAACTTCAGTTTAGCTTTTTCTTTACCGGGAGACATCCGCCCTTGAGCTGATCGGTTTCAATACCGGATAAAAAAGCCGCGGGCCGCCTGAAGCCCGCGGCTTTTTTATTTAAATGGTCAGGATTTATCAATGATGAAGGAGCGGTTTATGGCAAACAGAAATGCCAGCATCCTTGCAGGGGGAATGTCGCAATGGGGCGTAAGGGAGGCCTCGCTGTCTGACTTGTTTCAGGAAGCGGCAAAAGATTGCCTCGACTCCATCCCGCCGTTGAAACCAAGGGATATCGACGGCCTCATCGTCGCGTCCGCCTACTCGGGGAGATGTTCCTTCCAGGTCAACCTGGCCCCGGTGATTGCGGAACGGTGCGGACTGAAGCCCACATCCATCTGTGCGAGAGTCGACGTCCTCTGCGCGGGAGGAAGCACGGCGATCATGCCGGCCAAAGCCCTGGTGGAATCGGGGACGACAAAATCGTCATGGTGGCCGGCGGAGAAAAGCTCCACACTCCCCAGAAGAGGGGAAGTCTTCTACAGCGAACCGGCCTCCATCGATCACGACCGGGACGCCCCTCACGGCCTGGGGCTTCCTCCCCCCTATTTTGCCATGGTGGCCAAAGAGCATATGCGGCACTACGGCACCACCAAGTAGCAGCTGGCCGGAATTTCCGTCGCCAATTACTTCTTCGGCCATGACAATCCAAAGGCCCAGATGCAGAAGGTCCTCACCCTGGAGGACGCCCTGAACGCCCCGTCCGTCATCCCATTGAAAAAGGCAGAGGGAAAACCATCATCTCGAAGCGGGTCTTTTTCGCCTTTGAACCGGTCACCTCGTGACGTTCGGGCAAAAACGCCCTCCCCCGCCAGGAAGGCGAAGCCGTGCGCTTGGGAAAGAAACCGGGCGCACGGCTTCCCCTTTTCACAGTGTTCACCTCCCGAAGGGCGGCACCCGGGGAAGCCGGCCCCTGCCCTCATTCTGACTGAATCCCAGGCTCAACCCGTCAAGGCAGGATCAAATCATCCATAATCATAACGCGTTGAATTAAATGCCTGAAAGCGATAATTGAACTTTTCATTGCAAGGGTTCAAGATTTGATATTTATTTTCCGACTTTGACAGACCCTGCCTTCAAACGATTTACCATTGTAATTTCCATTTATTTATCATATGGTTTCGGGTCTCAAAACGCGGAATCGAACAGGGTTCGACCGAAACAAGTCTCTGATACCCAAATTGAACTAAGCCATGATCGATATTCAAAGCCAGAAAGACCACAGGAAAATCAACATCCAGAAAGTCGGGGTTAAGGGGATCAAGTATCCCATTGTCGTCCTCGACAAAACGGCAGGCACGCAGCCGGTCAACGCGTCCATCAACATGTACGTCAACCTGCCCCATTCCTTCAAGGGGACGCACATGAGCCGCTTCATTGAAATCTTGAATGAATTCCGCGGTGAAATCAACATTCGAACATTTCACACAATCCTGGAAAAAGTTCGGGAAAAACTCCATGCCCAATCGGCGCACATGGAAATCACCTTTCCCTATTTCATCGAAAAGACGGCTCCCGTATCGGGTGCCAGAAGCCTCATGGAGTACCTCTGCTCCTTCAGCGGCATGAATGCGG
Organism: uncultured Syntrophus sp.; assembly: GCA_964555065.1. GTDB lineage: Bacteria > Desulfobacterota > Syntrophia > Syntrophales > Syntrophaceae > Syntrophus. The sequence goes on along the minus strand of CAZKRB010000113.1, from coordinate 2,382 downwards.
AAGACCACCAGAAGGACTTTCTCGTCGGTGTCGTCGTACCCGTCACCACTCTCTGTCCCTGCTCCAAGGAGATCAGCACGGCGGGCGCTCACAATCAGCGGAGTTTCGTCACAGTCAAGGTCCGCTTCAAGAAGTTCTTCTGGCTGGAGGACATGATCCGACTGGTGGAAACATCGGCCAGCGGAGAAGTCTACTCCCTGCTCAAACGGGTGGACGAAAAATACGTGACGGAGCAGGGCTACGCCAATCCCATGTTTGTGGAAGATGTGGTCAGAAATGTTGCGGAACGGCTCAACGAAGATTCCAACGTCACGTGGTACAGCGTGGAAGCAGAAAATTACGAAAGCATTCACAATCACAATGCCTATGCCTACGTGGAAAAAGAGTGACCCCATGCCGGATGAATCCTTGAATTTCTTCAACATCTACACCCATGGCTTCATCAGGACAGCGATCTGCATCCCCGATGTCCGCATCGCCGATCCCTGCTTCAATGCAGAAAAAACCATCCTGATGGCAAGGGAAGCAGCCGAAGGCAAGGCAATCTTCGCCCTTTTCCCGGAGCTTAACCTCTCGGCATACTCCAACGAAGACCTCTTTCACCAGGATGCGCTTCAGGAAGGCGTTTACGAAGCCCTTTTCCAGGTCGCCGAGGAGACGGCGTCCCTGAACCTGGTCGTTGTCGTCGGCGCTCCCATCCGGGTGGACTGCCGCCTCTACAACTGCGGGGTGGTGCTCTATCAGGGTCGGATCCTGGGCATCGCCGTCAAGTCCTACCTCCCCAACTACCGGGAATTCTATGAGGCCAGGCAGTTCAGCCCGGCGGACCAAGCCGTTTCCACCTCCATCAACCTGGGGCCGCAGAAGAATATTCCCCTCGGAGCCGATCTGATTTTTGAAGTGGAAAACATCCCCTTCTTCAAATTCTTCATCGAGATCTGCGAAGATGTCTGGGTTCCCATCCCGCCTTCCAGTTTCGCCGCCATGGCGGGAGCCACCGTCATTGCCAACCTGTCGGCTTCCAATATTACCATCGGGAAGTCCGAATACCGCCACAGCCTGACCGCCAATCAGTCTGCCCGCTGTGTCGCCGCTTACCTGTACGCCGCCGCAGGCCCCGGCGAATCCACGACGGATCTTGCCTGGGACGGACACGCCATGATTTATGAAAACGGCAATCTCCTCGCCGAGTCGGAACGATTCGCCCGAGCCCAGCAGATCGTCTATGCCGACGTCGACCTGGACCGGCTGGCCCAGGACCGGATGCGCCTGACCACCTTCGGCCTGAATGCACACACCCATCGGGACGTTCTCCGCAAATTCCGGCGGATCCCCCTGGAGATGGACTCCATTGGGGGGAGGCTCCTGCTGCAGAGGCAGTATCCCCGCTTCCCCTACATCCCCGCCGACCCCGGCAAACGGGATCAGCGCTGCTACGAGGCTTACAACATCCAGGTTCAGGGACTGGCGAAGCGGCTGGAATCGACGGGCATCCGAAAGGTGGTCATCGGCATCTCCGGCGGGCTGGACTCGACCCATGCCCTGATTGTGGCGGCAAAAACCATGGACCGCCTCGGCTATCCCCGCTCGTCCATCAAAGCCTATACCATGCCCGGATTTGCCACCACAGACAAAACCTACACCAATGCTCTCCGGCTGATGAAGGCCCTGGAAGTGGAAGCCAACGAAATCGATATCCGCCCCAGCTGCATGCAGATGCTCAGGGACATCGGCCATCCCTTCGCCGAAGGGGAAAGGATTTACGACATCACCTTCGAAAACATCCAGGCCGGTGAACGGACGTCCCATCTCTTCCGGATTGCCAACTTGAGAAACGGCCTGGTGATCGGCACGGGCGATCTCAGTGAACTGGCCCTCGGCTGGTGCACCTACGGCGTCGGCGACCACATGTCTCACTACAATGTCAATGCGAGTTTACCAAAAACCTTGATTCAGCATCTTATTCGGTGGGTGGCCCAATCGGATCAATTTTCGCCTGAAGCTTCCGAGGTTCTTCTTGACATCCTGGCGACGGAAATCAGTCCGGAACTCGTTCCCGGTGAAGAGGACCAGCAGCCGGCCCAGAAGACGGAGGAAATCATCGGCCCTTATGAACTTCAGGATTTCAACATCTTTTATACGACGCGGTTTGGTTACCTGCCGACCAAAATCGCCTTTCTGGCATACTGCAGCTGGAAGGATAAAAGAACCGGGCGCTGGCCCGATCTTCCGGAAGAAAAAAAACATGAGTACTCAATCGCCGAGATCAAGCACTGGCTTCGAATATACCTGCTTCGATTCTTCAAGCTGAGCCAGTACAAGCGCTCCTGCATTCCCAACGGCCCGAAGGTGGGCTCCGGCGGATCCCTTTCCCCCCGTGGG
>CAZKRB010000112.1:0-4112 GCA_964555065.1 uncultured Syntrophus sp. | reverse complement strand
GGATCACAAGAAATTTCTGCCGAATCTGCGAAATCCGGAGCTGTTTGTGCCGTTGAAGATTCAGTACGCCATTCCGCTGGTCGCCGGGGAGCAGCTGGCCGGATTGATGACGATCAGCGGTCGAATCGGCTACGGCCCCCTTTCCGTGGAAGACTTTGAACTGCTGAGCACCCTCGCCGACCAGGCCGCCGGCAGCCTGCTGACGGTCAAGGTTTCCGAAAATATGAGAAAGGTCAAGGAGCTGGAGGCCTTCCAGACCATGTCCGCCTTTTTCATCCATGACCTGAAAAATCTGGCTTCGAAATTATCCCTGACCATGCAGAATTTCCCCCTTCACTTCGATAACGAGGAGTTCCGGAACGACATGCTGCAGGTGATGTCCCAGAGCATTGCCAAAATCAACAGCATGAGCGGCCGCCTTTCGTCACTCAGCGAGCGGATCGAACTGCATACGACCGAGGTGGATCTCAACGAGCTGGTGGAGGCGACCTTGGCCGGTTTCAGCGGCGCCCTGAAGGCCCGGGTGATTTGTGATCTGAAGCCGCTGCCGAAACTCTACCTGGATCCGGAGCAGTTCCAGAAGGTCCTGACCAATCTCCTGCTCAATGCCAATGACGCCGTCGCCGCAGCCGCCGAACCTCGGATCGAGATCCAGTCGGAACGCCGCGGCAGCTGGATCGAAATTCGCATAGCGGACAATGGCCAGGGGATGTCGAAAGAATTTATCGAGAATTCCCTCTTTCGCCCGTTTAAAACCACCAAAAAAAGTGGTATGGGGATAGGACTCTTTCAAAGCAAGATGATTGTGGAAGCCCATCGGGGCAGGCTGGAAGCGGACAGCGTCGAAGGCGAGGGGACGACCTTCCATATCCATCTTCCCGCGCCGGCTGTCGGTTGACCCGGCCGCTGATCAGGCCGTTAACGCGGAACCCGTGCCGGAGTCTGTCCCGGGATTTCACCGGCACCTTCATTTTTTTGATGAACGGAATCTTTCATGGAAAAAGCAAAACTCCTGATCGTTGAAGATGACGAAGATGTTCGCAAACAGATGAAATGGGCGCTGAGCCAGGACTATTCCGTGCTGCTGGCGGAAGACCGCCCCAGCGCCATGGAAATTGTCAGAAAGGAATCCCCGTCCGTCATCACCCTGGACCTGGGGCTCCCCCCTCATCCGGCGGAAGCGAGCGAGGGATTTGCCGCTCTGGCCGAAGTCATGGAAAATACCCGCTCCAAAGTCATCGTCATCACCGGGCGGGCGGAGAAAGAGTACGCCCTCAAGGCGATCGGCCTCGGGGCCTACGACTATTTTTACAAGCCGATCATCATCGATGAACTCAAGGTCGTTCTGCAGCGCGCCTTCCATATCCACAAGCTCGAAGAAGAGCAGCGGAGCCTCCAGCAGAAGCTGGAGAAAGACGATTCCTTCGAAGGCATGCTGGGTACGAGTCCCCAGATCCAGGAAGTGTTCTCGGTCATCCGCAAGGTGGCCACGACGGATGTTTCCATCCTGATCACGGGGGAAAGCGGCACCGGCAAGGAGCTGGTCGCCCGGGCCATTCACCGCCTCAGCTTCAGGAAAGAAAAGCCCTTTGTGGTGATCAACTGCGGCGCGATTCCGGAGAATCTGCTGGAAAGCGAACTGTTCGGCCACGAAAAAGGCGCGTTCACCGGCGCGCACATGCAGAAGAAAGGGCGGGTCGAGGAGGCGCATGGAGGGACGCTCTTCCTGGATGAGATCGGCGAGCTGCCCATGTCTCTCCAGGTGAAGCTGCTGCGGTTTCTCCAGGAGCAGAAGTTCGAGCGGGTCGGAGGGCGGGCGCACATCAGCATCGATGCCCGGGTGCTGGCGGCAACGAACCGCGACCTGAAGCAGACGATGCTGGAAGGGGGCTTCCGGGAAGACTTATATCACCGGATCAGCGTGGTCACCCTCGGCCTCCCGCCCCTGAGGGAGCGTCAAGGCGATACCCTCCTGCTGGCGAACGCCTTTCTGCAGCGGTTCTCCCGGGAACTGAAGAAAAAGGTGTCCGGCTTTTCGCAGCCGGCCGTCAGTGCCCTGGAGGCGCACCCCTGGACGGGAAATATCAGGGAACTGGAAAACCACATCAAACGCGCCGTCATCATGACCGAAGGAAGCAGGATCACCCCCGCCGACCTGGAGCTGGAGGGCAACGGCAACGGCCATGGAAGCCTGACCCTCAAGGAAGCCCGGGAGCAGGTCGAAAGGACGGTCATCCTGGAGGCCCTGGCCCAGCATAAGCACAACCTCACCCGCACCGCCGAAAAACTAGGCATCAGCCGCCCCACCCTCTATGAACTGATGGATAAGCTGGGGATCGCGAGAAAGTAGGAATGTTGCGTGCCCATACAGGGCAGACAAAAAAAGGCAGGGCCATTTGTGACCCTGCCTTTTTGTTATAAATGGACTTGAGTTTCTTACTTCTTAAACTTTCTTCCAACTCCCGCCAACCCGACCAGACCCAGACCAATAAGCAGCATGGTGGCTGGTTCGGGAACGGCCGTTCCGGTGATCTGCATATCAAAAGCAGTTAAACCACCATGATCCTCTAGGGCTACCGCAATCACGTTATTTCCTTGAGTAAGAAAAGCTGAAGAAACATTGCCGGAATATTCCCATCGAGATGTGTACCCCTCTGCATTGTGTGAGGATACTAAATTTCCATTCACATAAAGCTTATAGCCGTTGTCCACTCCAAGATCCCACTTAATTGTCGCTGGGTTATAGTTTGTCAGATTGATTGCAATCCGTGCCCACAAGTCATCACCGTCAGACCCATCTGCGGCCCAATATGTTTTATAAGAGAAATAGCCTGCTGTATCCGGACTATAGGGGCCTGATTGATTACCGAAAGGCGCTGGTCCAGTAGCCCATTCGCCAGTTTTTGTGTTCCAGTTGTCTACACTTGTGGGGTCTGTAAATGTGTATTCCCATGTGGAACCAGGATCTAATATAACATCAGCTTGTGCACAGATTGGTATTAAGATTGCTCCAATCAATAAAACACTCAACAAAACACGAATCATCATATTCTTCATATTCTTCATGTGCTTCATCCCCCTCCTCGTTTCAATTTGAAGTAAAAAACAATGACAGACCGTTGTTCCTCAGAGTTCAGGTGTATTTGAGGGCATATTTAATGCTAATTTCGTAACAGATTAATTTTATACTATTATTTTCGAATTAATAAATTAAATAAAGTCGAAAATGTAAAATGGCCCGACAATCAATTTGAATATGATGCATTGTATCTATTTAATTACATTCATAATTATCCATGTTCTGGGGATTGTAAACTTTTCCGGCTATATTCTTATCCATGCCGGTCCTCTCTTCTTTTTCAAACCAATAATAACTTTTAATAACTTCATCGCAGCTTCAGCGCGGTCGTGTCTTAAAGGTAAGTGCCGGTGCTTAGGAAATTACGGATGAGAAGATGGATACATCAGACGATTTACGGAGCGACGGATAGAAGCCTTTTTCATCGACACAGGACCTGTTTATGGACTAAAATCGATCCGATTTTAAAAAAACAGCTCTGGATATGAGGCAAACCTATGAAGTTATCCAGTCAGATCAAGCCGATCAGGTGCCTGAAGGCCCGTCCCGTGGAAATTATCCGGATCTTAGAGGAGGAGAGAACACCGTTGGCCATCCCCCAGAACGGGGAAGCCAAGGTGGTTCTGCAGGACATTGAAAGTTGCGAAGAAACGCAGGAAACCCTGACGCTGCTGAAAATCCTGGCCCTCGGCATTCTTCAAATCGAGGAGGGCAAGGTGGAGTCCACCACCGATGTGATCCAGCGACTCAGGAAACAAAGGATAGATCGCTGATGGCCCATGGAGTTTTTCCCCGCCGCTGAGCCACTGACGGCGGCCCCTCATGCAACCTCATACCCCCGGCTTTTCAAAAAATCCCCAAAGACCTTACTCACCCCCGTCACCCCAGGGACCAGCTTGATGCTTCCGGGTTTCATCCGGCATCACTTGCACCCAGTCGAGAATTTCCCTCCGATCGGCATGGGCGGAGTATGCCCTGAGCACATGAACCCAGATACTGCCTCGATGTTCCATCTGAGCTTGTAGGCAAAGGC
>CAZKRB010000111.1:0-4135 GCA_964555065.1 uncultured Syntrophus sp. | reverse complement strand
ATGCTTTTCAAAGAGTCCCTCCGGGAAATGACGCTTCTTCACTAAAAGAGCTTGAAGGCGTCAGTTGCACAAGGGAGGCGCTTTGTACCTTTTCGAACCTTATCTGTCAAGGACTTTTTCTAAAGTTTTTGATCAACCTTGATCATTACGTATTTTTTCTTTCCTTTTCGCAGCCTTATGTGACCATTATGATCCAGATGGGCAGTTGTTATTAATTCATCGATTGCCCGGATCGGCTCTTCGTTCACATACCCCCCTCCCTGAGCAATTAATCTTCGAGCTTCGCTTTTCGAACTGCACAGGCCGGCATCGTACATCATGTCAACCGCCGGAATCCCCTGAGCCAGTTCCTCCCACGTCCTTTTTACAAAGGGAATGGCGGAGTCATCCAGGGAAACAGGGCTGCGGGGGATCGTACTGGAGGGCATCAGGGAAGGTTCCAGTTCCTTGCCCCCAAAAGCTGCAGCGGAGGCATTCAAGGCCGCAAGCGCAGCCTCCTCACCGTGGGTAATTCTCGTTGCTTCAAAGGCCAGGATGGTTTTCGCCGTGTTCAGCTCTGTTCCCGTCAAGGACTTCACCTCCTTGATCTCTTCCATCGGGAGGAAAGTAAACAAGGCGAGGAATTTCGCCACATCCGCATCGTCCGTATTGATCCAGTATTGATAATATTCATAGGGTGAGGTCATTGTCGGATCGAGCCATACCGTCCCTTTTTCCGTTTTGCCCATTTTCTGACCGGTAGCGGTCGTCAAGAGGGGAAACGTCATACTGTGGGCAACTTTTCCTTCAATCCTCCGGATGAGATCAACGCCCGCCAGCATATTACCCCACTGATCATTGCCCCCCATCTGCATCACACAATCATGATGCTGGAACAGATATAAAAAATCATAGGCTTGAAGCAGCATGTAATTAAATTCTATAAAGTTCAGCCCCTTCTCCAGGCGTATCTTATAGCTCTCCGCAGCAAGCATCTTGTTGACACTGAAGTGTTTGCCGATGTCCCGCAGAAATTCCACATAGTTTAGCTGCGTTAACCAATCGGCATTATTGATCATGAGCGCTTTTCCGCCTTCAAAGTCCAGGTACCGGCTCAACTGTCTGCGGAGGCCCATTGCGTTCATCTCAATCCGTTCGCGGGATAGAATCTGGCGCATCTCTGTTTTTCCGCTGGGATCTCCTATCAGCGCCGTCCCAGCGCCAACCAGAGCGATGGGTCTATGACCATGCAACTGCAGATGAACAAGCGCCATAATGGGAACCAGACTGCCGATATGCAGGCTGGCCGCCGTTGGATCGAAACCGATGTAGCTGCTGAGCGGTTCCTCAAGGGCCTGCCTGACCACACGTTCATCCGTTACCTGTTCAACGAAACCTCTTTCCAGAAAGATATCGTATACGTTTTTCAAATTCGGCAGCTCCTGATCCCCTCCAGTAAGTAGAATGGCTGACCTTCCCGCAACTCCTCGATGCGTCCTGAACAAAAATCCATTTAACGCTCAAGGCAGACGCTCAGCCGCTCGATGCTTGAACATTTTCCATCGTTCTCATTGACTTCGAATATAACGCCCTGCAGACGGATATCCGCCTTCGCAACTTCAAACTTCTTGGGAATCTGAAACAAAAATTTCTCGATTACGGCATCCTTCTTCACCCCGATCACGGAGTCGAACGGGCCGGTCATGCCTGCATCCGTGATGTAGGCTGTGCCGCCGGGCAACACCTCATCGTCCGCAGTCTGCACGTGGGTATGCGTCCCGAGTACGGCACTGACCCGCCCATCAAGAAACCATCCCAAGGCCTTTTTTTCCGACGTCGCCTCGGCGTGCATGTCCACGACGATGATCTTCGTTTTCCCGGCAAAGCGGGCCAACTCTCTTTCCGCGATCCGGAAAGGGCAATCAATAGGCTGCATGAAAACCCTTCCTGCCAGATTTAAAATTCCCACCCGAATCCCTGCCGGCGTCCCGATGATTGCACTGCCCCATCCCGGGGTGCCATCAGGATAATTTGCCGGCCGGAGCAAAGTTTCGTAATCTTCCACGAATTCATTGATTTCCTTTTTATCCCAGATATGATTGCCGGAGGTCAGAACATCGATATGGCACTGATACAACTCATCCACAATCTCCCGGGTGACACCGAATCCCGAGGCTGCATTTTCACAGTTGGCAATGACGACATCAATTTCATGCCGCGAGATGATAGGGGGAAGAAGTTCCCGAACGGCTCTTCTTCCCGGTTTGCCGACAATATCGCCGATAAACAGGATTTTCATGATCTTATCTCAATATGATCCTCTCGTTAACCCGTACCCCTTCGAGTCCGGGCAAGCTCTGAATCAACATTCTTCCGGGAAGGCCGAACGCACCCTATCCCCTATTTCGCGAAATCCGACACCCGGGTTTCCCTGATCACCGTTACCTTGATCTGTCCTGGATAGGTCAGTTCCGATTCGATTTTCTTCACGATATCCTTGCAAAGCATCACGGCATCATTATCCGATATCTTTTCATTTCCCACCAGAATCCGGATTTCTCTGCCCGCTTGGATGGCAAAACATTTATCGACCCCGCTGAAAGAATTCGCGATATTTTCCAACTCCTCTAAACGTTTTACGTAGGTTTCCAGCATTTCCCGTCGGGCTCCCGGCCTTGCAGCCGATAAGGTATCCGCGGCCTGAACCAGCACTCCCAGCAGGGTATTCGTTCTGCCATCATCATGATGGGCTGCAATGGCCTGGACAATACGCTGCGATTCGCCGAAGCGTTTTGCGTAATCGGCCCCGATCGCAGCGTGCGTCCCTTCTATTTTATGATCGACCGCCTTGCCGATATCGTGCAGCAATCCGGCACGCTTCGCTTCCTTGATATTCATTTTCAATTCCGCCGCCATCATGCCCGTCAGATGAGCCACATCGATCGAATGCTGGAGAACATTCTGCGAGAAACTCGTCCGATATTTCAAGCTTCCCAGAAGGTTGATGATTTCGGGGTGAATGTCATGCACTCCGACGTCAAAAGAGACGCGTTCCCCTGTCTCCTTGATGATGTTATCCACTTCCAATTTCACTTTCTTGACGATATCTTCAATCCTGCCGGGATGAATCCTGCCGTCCGTAATCAGCCTTTCCAGTGAAAGTTTCGCTACTTCACGCCTTATTGGATCAAAGCTGGATAATACAACAGCTTCCGGAGTGTCATCCACAATCAGATCGATCCCCGTCGCCGCCTCTATGGCCCGGATATTGCGCCCTTCTCTCCCGATGATGCGTCCCTTCATTTCGTCATTGGGAAGATTGACGACAGATACGGTATTTTCCGCCACGTAATCCCCGGCATAACGCTGCACGGCATAGGCAATGATTTCTCTCGACTTCTTGTCCGCTTCCCGCTTGGCCTCTTCTTCAATTTTTCGGATCAGCACCGCGGCATCATGTTTGGCCGCCGCCTCCATCGACCGAACGAGGGACTCCCGGGCTTCTTCCTGGGTAATTTCGGCGATCTGTTCGAGTTTTTCCTTTTGCTCTTCAATGAGTCCGTTCAACTGATCGTGTTTCTCATTGAGCTGCATTTCTCTGGACAGGAGATTCTTTTCTCGACCTTCGATCCCATTTTCCTTCTGGGTCAGGGTATCCATCCGCTTATCCAGGCCTTCTTCTTTGGAGCGGATTCTTCTTTCAAGATTGTCCAGATCCAGTTTTCTTTCCCTCGCCTCTCTTTCGAACTCCCCCTTCAGCTTCAGCAGGTTTTCCTTTGTCTGGAGCAACGCTTCTTTTTTGATGGTTTCGGCTTCTTTCTTCGCTTCATCCACAATTCTCAGCGCCAGATTTTCCGATGACTCCAAACGCTTCTGAGAAAGTCTGAATTTTATGAAATAACCGACCGCCACCCCGATGGCGATTGATCCTAAAATTGTAAATACAATCATTACCGTGTTCAGCAACGCTATCTACCTCCTAAATAAACATCTTATGATTCCATCATACGCAGCGCCTCAGCCACAGCGACAAATAGCCTCCAAAAGGACTGCACACCGACAACGTAAGCTTTGCGCTGCTAGACTTTTAAATGAAGATTGCAGTCAACTATCAAGAATTCATCTGTGAGCAAAAATTTGTCCGTCTTGTCAGCAT
>CAZKRB010000110.1:0-4410 GCA_964555065.1 uncultured Syntrophus sp. | reverse complement strand
AAGCCCATGGACCGGCTGATCTGCGGCGACGCGGGCTTCGGCAAGACGGAAGTGGCCATGCGGTCCGCCTTCCGCACCGTCATGGACGGGCGGCAGGTCGCCGTGCTGGTTCCCACCACCATCCTGGCGGAGCAGCACTACCAGACCTTCTGCCGGCGCATGAAGGAATATCCGGTCCGCATCGAAGCCCTGAACCGCTTCCGGAACAAGGCGGAACAGGCGGCGGTCATGGAAGGGCTCCGCAAGGGGCAGGTGGACATCGTCATCGGCACCCACCGGCTGCTCTCGAAGGATGTGGCCTTCAAAAACCTGGGGCTCGTGGTCATTGACGAGGAGCAGCGCTTCGGCGTCGCTCATAAGGAAAAGCTGAAGAAATTAAGGACCCTCGTCGACGTCCTCACCCTGTCGGCCACACCGATCCCCCGGACCCTTCACCTGTCGCTGGTGGGCATCCGCGATCTGTCCATCATCAACACCCCGCCCGCGGACCGCCAGACCATCAAGACCTATGTCCTGGAGTTCAACGAGGAGGCCATCCGGGAGGCCATCACCCGGGAATTGGCCCGCAACGGCCAGATCTTCTTCCTCCATGACCGGGTCAAGTCGATCTATACCATGGCCCGCTATGTGGAAAAGCTGGTCCCGGAAGCGAAGCTCGCCGTCGTCCACGGGCAGATGAAGCCCAAGGAAATCGAAGACGCCATGGGCCGGTTCCTCCGGAAGGAGTGCAATGTTCTGGTGTGCACCACCATCGTCGGCTCCGGGCTGGATATTCCGACGGCCAACACGATGATCATCAACCGGGCGGACCGGTTCGGCCTGGCCCAGCTCTACCAGATCCGGGGGCGGGTGGGGCGGTCCAGCGAGGAGGCCTTCGCCTACCTCCTCGTTCCCAAAGGGGTCCTCCTCTCCCGGGACGCCCAGAAGCGCCTGCAGGTCATCATGGATTTCTCGGAGCCCGGCTCCGGCTTCCGGATCGCTTCGAGCGACATGGAGATCCGGGGCGGCGGCAATCTGCTCGGAACTTCCCAGTCGGGTCACGTGTCGGCCGTCGGTTACGAGCTGTACACGGAGCTCATGGAAAAGACGATCCTGGAGCTCAAGGGGGAGGCCGCCCCCGAAGAAGAGATCGCGCCGGAAATCAACCTGGGACTTCCCGCGTTCATCCCGGAAGAGTACATGGCCGATGTTCACCGGCGCCTGGTCACCTACAAACGGATCTCCACGGCCGATTCCAGCGAGGAATTGGAGGAGATCCGGGAGGAACTGGCGGACTGCTTCGGCTATGTACCGCCGGAAGTGTCCAACCTGCTCGCCGTCATCAGGCTGCGCAACCGGCTGAAGGAGATCCGGGCCAAAAAGATGGGCTACGATTCGAAGCAGATGTTCATCTTCTTCAGCGCCGACACCACCGTGGAACCGGAGCGGATCCTCGGTCTGGCCCGCAGAAAGCTCCGGGGCCTGCGCCTGACGCCGGACTACAAGCTCTACATCCCCTTTCCCGGCCTCCAGGGGGATGAAATCCTCGCCAAGGCAGGGGAAGTGCTCCGGCTGCTGTCCTGAGCGCGGCGCTGTTCCCGGAAGGGAGAATTCCCTATTTGAAGCGAGGGGCGGATTCTGATAGAGTGGCGCCCGAAAAGAAAAATCGCCCGCCGGGCATCGCGCCTGGAGGGCGGCGGAATATCACCACCAAGATTCAAAAGGGAGGTTTTCCTTGAAAAAATTAGGCATTCTCACCGTTATGCTGCTGTCCCTGCTGCTGCTGCCGGGCCTTCCAGGACAGACGGAAGTCGTGGACCGCATCGTCGCCTTCGTCAACGGAGACATCATTACGCTCCGCGAGCTGGATTCGGCTTTCGAACCTTACCGGACAAGAATCGACGACACCTACCAGGGGCCGGACAAGGGCAAGGTCGTGGCGGATGCCAAGCGGTCACTGCTGAACCGGATGATTGAAAACCTGCTGATCAACCAGGAGGCACAGAAATCGGCGATTACCATCCAGGATGAGGAAATCATGGCCTCCATCGGCGAGATGCTCTCCCAGAAAAAGATGACCATGGAAGACTTCAAGAAGTCTCTGGCCCGGGAAGGAACCTCCTTTGAAGACTACAAAAAAGAGGTTCGGGATTCCCTGCTCCGGATGCGCGTCCTGAGAAAGGAAGTCCGCTCCCGGATTGCGGTGAGCGACGAGGAGATAGGGGAATATTACCGCCTGCACCGCGACGATTATGAAGGGGTGGACGCGGTGCGGCTGAAGCAGATTCTCCTGCTCTTCTCCAAGAGCATGGATGCCGATGCCAAGGCCGGGCTGCAGGCGGAGGCCCTGGATATTCTGAGGCAGCTCCGGGCGGGAGCATCCTTTGATGCGCTGGCGGCGCGATTTTCCCAGGGCCCCGCGGCCGAGGCCGGCGGGGATGTGGGCTACGTAGAGAAAGGCGCCATGCTTCCCGAAGTGGAGAAGGCGGCCTACAGCCTGAAGAAGAATCAGATCAGCGATCTCATCGAGTCCTCCGTGGGGTTTCACATCATCAAGGTCATCGACCGCCGGGGCGGTGGCGTCAAGTCCATGGAAGACGTCCGGGCGGAAATCAAGTCCCGGCTTGAGAATGAAAAGCTGGATAAAAAATACGACTCCTGGGTCAGTGAATTGCGGGAAAAATCCCTCGTGGATATCAGGCTGTAATCCGCCCGGGCGAGCTCTCCGGGTCCCGTTCGCAGAGGATCTTACCGGGCGGCGGGGCGCAAAGCGGCACGGGCCTGTGCAGGGGAGGCTCCGAGAAGCGACCGCGAGGCCGCTGCGGGAAGCGAATTGATCCGGGATCTGAAGGGCCGCTTTATTCATGTCCGAGTTCATCCACATCAAGGGTGCATCCCAGCATAACCTGAAAAACGTCAGTCTCGACATCCCCCGGAACCGGCTGGTCGTTATCACCGGGGTCAGCGGTTCCGGAAAATCCTCCCTGGCCTTCGATACGATTTATGCCGAGGGGCAGCGGCGCTATGTGGAGTCTCTGTCCACCTACGCCCGGCAGTTCATCGGCCAGATGGACAAGCCGGAGGTGGAATCCATCGAGGGCCTTTCACCCGCCATCGCCATCGAACAGCGCTCCACCAGCCACAACCCCCGCTCCACCGTGGGCACCATCACGGAAATCTATGATTACCTGCGCCTGCTCTTCGCCCGGATCGGGATCCCCCACTGCCCCGTATGCGGCCGGGAAATCCGCTCCCAAAAGATCGACGCCATGGTGGAAACGATCCTCAATCTTCCGGAAAAGACCCGCCTGACCGTCCTGGCCCCCGTCGTCCGCGGGAAGAAAGGGGAATTTCAGAAGGAATTCAGAAAACTGCAGCGTGAAGGATATGTCCGGGTCCGGGTGGACGGCGAAGTGCGCGAACTGGAAGAGGAGATCCTGCTGGACAAGAACAAGCGGCACGAGGTTGACGTGGTGATCGACCGCCTCGTGATCCGGGAAGGCATCCGGCAGCGTCTCCGCGACTCCCTGGAAACGGCCTCCTCCCTGGCCGACGGCCTGGTTCGGATCGATATTGCCGGCGGCGAGGAGCTGCTCTTCAGCGAGAAGTACGCCTGCCCCATCTGCGGGGTGAGCCTCCCCGAACTGGCGCCCCGCCTCTTTTCCTTCAATAATCCCTACGGCGCCTGTCCCGAGTGCAGCGGCCTGGGGACCCGTATGTTCTTCGACGAAGAGCTGGTTGTTCCCGACCCGGAGCTGTCCCTCCGCGACGGGGCCATCGTTCCCTGGGCAGGCCGCAATTCCATACAGTACCACGCGATGCTGGACGCCCTGGCCGAGCATTACGGTTTCGACCTCAACACCCCCTTCCGGAAGCTGCCCGCTAAAATCCGGGATGCCCTCCTCCACGGCTCCGGCAGCGAGGAGATCCGTTTCCACCTCGATCGCGGCGGCCGCCGCTTTTTCTACAACAAGACCTTCGAAGGCGTGCTGCCCCAACTGGACCGCCGTTACCGCGAATCGACCTCCACCGCCGTGCGCTTCGATCTCTACCGTTTCATCAGCCTTCGAGAATGCCCTACCTGCCTGGGCGCGCGCTTGAAGAAAGAAAGCCTGGCCGTCACGGTCCACGGAAAGAACATTTTCGAGGTCTGCCTGCTGTCCATCCGGGAAGGCATGGCGTTTTTTTCCGCCCTCCCCCTGACCCCGCAGGAGACGCTCATCGCCGAGCGGATTCTCAAGGAGATCAAGGACCGCCTGACATTCCTCCTCGACGTGGGCATGGACTACCTGGACCTGGCGCGCTCCGCCGGCACCCTCTCCGGCGGCGAAGGGCAGCGCATCCGCCTGGCCACCCAGATCGGCTCCGGCCTGGTGGGGGTCCTCTATGTCCTCGATGAACCCACCGTCGGCCTTCATCAGCGGGACAACG
>CAZKRB010000109.1:0-4510 GCA_964555065.1 uncultured Syntrophus sp. | reverse complement strand
CCAAATTTAGCACATGACGTGTAATTGTAATAGTAATTATTTTACGATCCCTTAATCCGGCTGGAATAAAGGGCGATGCTTCTGGTTGAGCTTTCCGGCGCTTACTGAAGAAGGTGTCCGAAACGGCTCCAGCGGACGTCGTGATTCTCCCCGTCCCAGGACCAGTAAATGATGAAGGCTTTTCCGAGGACGTCCTTGAGGTCTACGAAGCCCCAGAACCGGCTGTCATAGCTCTGATCCCGGTTGTCTCCCATGACGAAGAGGGAATCTTTCGGGACGGTGACGGGCCCGAAATTGTCTCGGGGCTGAATGGAGCCGGGCAGGATGAACTGGTCGGCGTGGACGCCGTGCGTATCCTGGAAGAGGCGGCCGTTAAGGTAAATTTTCTTGTTGCGGATTTCCACCGTATCCCCGCTGGTGGCAATCACCCGTTTGATGAAATCCTTGCCCCTGTCTTCGGGATAAATGAAGACCACGATATCCCCCTTCCGCGGTTCCTTGATGGAAACCAGGGTATTGCGGAAGTAGGGGACTTTGATCCCATAGATGAATTTGTTCACGAGGATGTGATCCCCCACCAGGAGGGTCGGCTTCATCGATCCGGAAGGGATCTTGTAGGCCTGGACCACGAAGGTCCGGATGAAAAAAGCGATGAGAAGGGCGATGACGATCGCCTCGATATATTCCTGAAGTTTTGATTTGCTTTTCGTCATAGATCGATCCTTTTTATCTTGCGGTGTGGCCGGTGTAGCCTTTCGGGATGCATACCGTTCCCGTCAGGAGTAAAGAGTCATCAGCGTCAGGATGACCATGACCAGAGCCAGGCTCCCCTTGGCCAGGGTTCCGGCGGCGCGGCCTAGAAGGGCGCCTCTGCTGTCCCTCAGAGCGGGTCTCAACGCTCTCTGGCGGAGCAGTTTCAACAGCAGATTTCCCGTGTATGCCCCCAGGTACAATCCGACCAGAGTTCCCAGGCCATAGAGCCGGGGGGTCAGAAGGACGGCGCCGACGATGCCTCCGACGAGGGAAACGGCAACGCCTTTTTTTGAGACAGGGAACGTGGCGGCGCCCGCCATTCCCAGGACAAGCTCCAGCCCCTCGGCCAGGAGGGAAAGAACCAAAAGGAGGGCAAGCAACTGCCCTCCGATCCTGTCAAAACCGGTCGCCGCGGCATAAATCAGCGCACTGAAAAAGATCAGCAGTGTCCCCGGCAGAGCGAAAAGAGTGGCATAGACGCCGATAAAAAGAACGATCACAAAAAAAGCCAGGCCGGCGTTGTCCAGGGGCGACAATCTTATTGCTTCCTTTTCATCATCCCCGAGGGTCGGATTTTTTCAAAGAGCAGCACAATGGGGCTGGCGATAAAAACGGTGGAGTAAACGCCGGCCACGCAGCCTACCAGAAGCGTAAAGGCAAAATCGTGAATCACCGAACCGCCGAAGAAGTACAGCACCAGAAGGACCATGAAGACCGTGAAGGACGTCAGGATGGTTCGGCTCAGGGTCTGATTCACGCTCAGATTGATGACGTCCATGAGCGGCATTTTCATGTTTTTCCGCGTATTCTCGCGGATGCGGTCAAAGATGACGATGGTATCGTTGATGGAAAAGCCGATGATGGTCAAGAGCGCCGCCACGATGTTCAGATCGAATTCCCTGTTCAGCAGAGAAAGGGTTCCGATCGTCACCAGGACATCGTGGACCAGGGCGATAATGCCCCCCAGGGCATAGCGGAATTCAAACCGGATTCCCACATACACCAGGATGCCGATCCAAGAGAAGACAATGGCCAGGAGGGCCTTTCGCGTCAAATCCCGGCCGACCTTGGGACCCACGGATTCCGTCCGGCGGATTTCGTAGGCGCCCTGGCCGTAGGTCGTCCGCAGGGCGGTTTCAACCTGTTCGGAGAGTCCCTTGAGATCCGCATTCGTTGAAGGGATTCGGACGACCATTTCCTGCGGTCCGAACTGCTGGATGATGCTGTTTTCCATCCCGATGGATTTGAAGGCCTGTCGAAGCTTCTCCACGGAGGTGTCTCCGCTGAACCGGATCTGGACCAGCGTTCCTCCCGCAAAATCGATGCCGAAATTGAGACCGCCATGCCAGAAAATGGAGCCGATTCCGATCAGGATGTAAACAAGCGAGATCGCAACGGCCGGCTTCATCATGGCGACGAAGTTGAAATGAGTTTCCGATTTAATGATTTCCATGAAGATCTCCTAGAAGGTTCTGATTCCAGTCCCCGTTTTAGATGCTGATGGACGTGATCTTGCGGTTCCAGATGAAGTAGTCAAAGACGAGTCTCGTGACCACGATCGCAGTAAACATACTGACGACAATGCCGATGGTCAGGGTGACGGCGAACCCTTTAATCGGGCCGGTTCCGAAACCGAAAAGGAAAAGGGCGGCGACCAGCGTGGTCACATTGGAGTCCAGAATGGTCAGGAAGGCCTTGTCGTATCCGGCTTCAATGGCCGCCCGCGGCGTTTTCCCCGTGCGCAGCTCTTCCCGGGTCCTTTCAAAGATCAGGACGTTGGCGTCCACCGCCATTCCGATGGTCAGAACGATACCGGCAATGCCCGGCAGGGTCAGGGTCGCCTTGAAGATCACCATGGCGCCCAAAAGGAGGATCAGATTGAGGACCAAGGCGATATCCGCCACGATTCCGGACAGCCTGTAGTAGAAGATCATGAAGGCAATCACCAGGATGCCGGCGATGATGCTCGACCAGATGCCCTTTTCGATGGAGTCCTGCCCCAGGGAAGGCCCCACGGTCCTCTCTTCCAGGATCTTCACCGGAGCGGGCAGGGCGCCGGCACGAAGCACGATCGCCAGGTCTCGGGCTTCCTCCATGGTGAAGGATCCGGTGATCTGGGCCTGCCCTCCCGCGATCTTTTCCTGAATTACAGGGGCGGAATGGACCACCCCGTCGAGGATGATCGCCAGTCGTTTCTTGACATTCTCTCCCGTGATCCTTTCAAAGTCGGCGGCTCCGCGGGAGTTGAATGTCAGGCCTACATGGGGCTCGCCGAAGCGGTCGCTGATCTGAACCTTCGCGTTTTCGATGGCATCGCCCGCCAGCAGGGTCTTGCTTTTCAGCAGATAGGGGACCTCCCGCCGTCTTCCCGATTCGCTGTCGACGTTCCAGCCGTAAGCGATGACATCGCCTTCGGGCACATTGCCCTTCAGGGCTTCATCGACGCTGTGTTCGTCGTCAACGAGTTTGAATTCCAGCAGGGCCGTCTTGCCGATGAGGCTTTTGGCCCGTCCGGGATCCTTCACCCCCGGCAGCTGAATGAGAATGCGGTCCTTTCCCTGGGGAATGATTTCCGGTTCGGAAATGCCGAACTGATCGACCCGGTTGCGGATCGTTTCCAGGCTCTGTTCGATGGCCAGTTTGCGGATTTCTTCCTTCCGCTTCGCATTCATCCCCAGGGACACCCGTTCCGTGCCCTCGACGGTTTCCGAAGAAAGAACTTCCAGGTCGGGATAGGAATCCTTGAGGCTTTTTTCGAAGGCGCTTCTAGAGGCGCTGTCCGGCAGTTCCACGGCAATGGTCTGGCTGCTGGTCCTCTCCAGCCGCCGAAAACGGATGCGCTTGTCCATCAGGGTTTCCTTCAGGTCGGCGGCCGTTCTCTCCAGTGTCGCTTCGATGGCCTTGTCCGCCTCGACTTCCAGAACAAGATGCATCCCGCCCTGCAGATCGAGCCCCAGGCGGATCTTGTCCTTGGGGAGATTCTTCTGCCAGATTTCCGGGAGATCAGGGGTCAGGGTCGGGGTGAGATAGAAGACAGCGATCAGGATAATGACGAGAGTGACGACACTCCGCAACTTTAAGCTTCCAAACATGGGCTTTCCCTTTCCGGTTATTCCTTCGCTTTTTCGAGAACGGCGGCGATAAAACTCCTGGAAACCTTGAGGCGCACCTTATCGGCCACTTCAAGGGTAACGATATCACCCGTCATGGCGACGATTTTTCCGTGAATGCCGCCCGAGGTCATCACGACATCGCCGTGGGTCAGGTTTGCCAGCATCTCTTTGAGCTCTTTCTGCTTTTTCTGCTGCGGCCGGATGAGCAGGAAATAAAAAATGCAGAAAATGACGGCCATCATAATCAGGAAGGAGACGTCTCCGCCTCCCGCCGCTCCTCCGCCACCACCCAGGTTCCCCATGGCATAAGCTACGTCAGTCAATGTTTTATCCTCCTTTGATCATTTCCGTGATGAAAAGTTTCTGTTTCGGGTTCAGGATTCCACCGCCGTCCGGTCCTTCAGGAACCGCGCCTTAAAGGCGGCGTATTGACCGGAAGCGACGGCTTCCCGGATCTGCTCCATCAGGCGCATGTAATAGCGGATATTGTGAAGAGTGTTCAAGGTCATGGCCAGGATTTCTCCCGCCACAAATAAATGCCTCAGGTAGGCCCGCGAGAAATTCCGGCAGGTGTAACAGTCGCACTCACTGTCCAGAGGCCCGTTGTCTTCACGATAACGGGCGTTTTTTATAACAACCTTTTC
>CAZKRB010000108.1:0-4927 GCA_964555065.1 uncultured Syntrophus sp. | reverse complement strand
AATGCATGGCCTGCAAGCAGTGCTTCCCGCTCTGCCCCACCGAGGCCCTGCAGGCGGCGTTTGTTCTAACCATGGGGCTCACGGCGCCCTGAACTTCCTCGGGAGGGGGAGGCAGCACGACAGAAGCAGGTCAAGTTCTGCCTCTCCCTTCGCTCCGGTGCAGTGACGAAGCCTGTCGGTCAGTTCTCTCTTTGCCTGCCCTTCCTGAAGATCAGAGCGCGCATATCAGAAAGAGCAAAAAGGCCGCATAAAATGTCAAATCTTTTCTTTTTATCAAGCCCCTGCCGACTCAAAACAAGATCGGACAGGGAAAAATCAGGAATGAATATTATGGGAACACGGGAACCAGAAAGCGGAAAATTTTTATTGAATCCTTCGCATTCAGAGATCTCTCTAAGAAAAGTTAAATTTGAAGTCTACGGGGAAGAAATGATCTCCAAGGAAGTAAAGCAAAGCGGTCACTGCGGTCGGATTTACTTACCCCCGGATTGGATAGGGAAACATATGAAAATTATTCGGATTGATTGAGTTGCCTTATGGCGGGTGAAATCTGGATAAGATAGAACGCATTCGTCGTGCGAGAAAGAACGGAACTAAAGGGACGCGCAGTTAAATAGTCAGTAGGCGCTACATCTGGTTATACTATGGATATTATTATTAAAGCAGCGGAAACAATGCAAATAAAGGAATCGGTTCTGGATAAACTCCTCATGGAGAAGGAAAAGCTAAACCAGAAAATTGAAGGGCTGCAGATGATACTCCACATGGCATTAAGCAGTGTGGCATCCGGCGACAATTCCAAGAGCAAGGAAATTAATGACTTGGTGAACCAGATGGCCCCCTTGAGATTTAAAATGGAAGGACTTCTTTTTCTGATTTCTGAAGCAAATGAAGATGTCCAGGAAGCAAGGATGGCCCTTGATCAGGCGAAGGAGGAACATAGGCGCGCCCAGACTTTGTATGAAAGTCAATAAAATCATTCTCCTCAGAAGCAGGAAATGAATTCATTCCGTCAGCCGTTTCATGTACGGCTCATCCCTTGGAAGCAGAAGACTCAATCGCAATCAGTGGACAATTCACAAGAAAAAGACGGGAACCTCTCGCTGCCCCCGCCTTTCGATTACTTTTTCATGCTCAGCTTACAGACTAGGCCCCCTTCTTGATCCCGGCCAATCCCCCCGATTCAATGACAAGAAGGAAACAGAGAAGCGACGTATTTCCTTGCGGTTATTCCGGAGCAGGACCTTCAAGCCCGTCGTCATCGATCAGTTCCAGCAGGACCCCGTTGAGCCTCTTCGGGTGGAGAAAGGCAAACTCTCCCTTGCGGAAGGGCCGGGCAATTTCTCCCCGGCTGTCCGGGATGAAGGGGTAGCCTTTTCCCTGCAGCTCTTTCACGGCCGCCCGGGTATTTTTCACCTTGAGGCTGATGAGCATCACCCCCTCGCCGTTCTTTTCGATGAACTTGGCGACGTCTCCGTCCGGGGTGGTGGATTCCATCAACTCGAACCCCACTTCTCCAATCCAGTAGCGGGCGACCCGGATCTGCTCCGGCTCGTCCACATAAGCCTCATCGGGCTGATCTTTTCCCAGGAGAGGCTCCCAGGTCTTTCGGGCCTCATCGAGGTTCTTTACGGCAATGCAAAGATGATCCACTTTCTGCGCTTCCATAATTCCCTCCCTTTTTCCGATCCTGTCCGGCGGTAACCGGCTTCAACTTTGGAGCTAACGATCCTCCCAGATCGGGGTGCGCTTGGCCAGGAAGGCATTCAGCCCTTCCACGGCGTCACGGCTGCCCATCAGCTCTTCCAGATACAGTTTCTTGATCACATCCAGCTTGAATTTGACCCGCTCCGTATACGTAATCCGTGATGCCCGCACGGCAAAGCGCAAAGAACTGGCGCTGAGGGGCGCGAGATGCTCCCGGAAATAGGCCAGCGCGGTCTGCTCCGGATCTTCATCCACCCGGTTGACCAGACCGATGCGACAAGCCTCCTGCGCCCCGATGCTGCGGCCGGAAAAGAGCAGATCCTCCGCCAGGGACAGGCCGATTTTTTCCGGCAGCAGGCAGGATGCCGGGGGGGCGAACACGCCCAGTTTCATCTCGGGCTGGCCGAACACGGCACCGGGAGCGGCGAAGATGAAATGACCCGCTGCCGCGACTTCCAAGCCCCCTCCCAGACATTGCCCGCGCACGGCGACAAGAACCGGCACGGGAGTTTCAAAAAGCCGCAGAACCAGGGCATGCATCTGTTCGATCATCTGCGCGCAGGCGTCGGGAAGGTGCTCCTCCACACTGGCGCCGAAGCTGAAATGCGGGCCTTCCGCATCGAGCAGCACCCCACGCAACCGCGTCTGCGAGAGGGTCTGATCGAGAGCCGACTGCAGCGCTGCAATCATGGGCGCATCGATGATGTTTGCCTTGGGGCGTGCCAGACGCAGGCGCAGCAGCTTGTCATCCTGATCCAGCCAGACTTTGAGGGGAGCCTCATTCATTTCACCACTCCTTCGAAACAAGAACAGACGATCCGGGTTCCACGCTTCCGGTGATTAATCGACGACCACGAAACGTTCATCCATGGTGGTGAGAACACGGTAGCGATCCTTTTCGATCAGAACCGTATTTTCAATGCCGCAGGCGCCCTGCTGCGGGAAGACCATCTTGGGCTCAATGGCAAAGGTCATCCCTTCTTGCACGGGATAGTCCATGTTTGTTGCAATGAAAGGGGGTTCGGAAAGTTCGAGGCCGATCCCATGGGCCAGGAAATTGACCTTGTGGGGAGGATAACCCAGGTAGTGGCCGCCATATCCCAACTGGTCCGCCAGGTCGACCGAATACTGGAAGAGTTCGGCGCAGGTCACTCCCTCCAAGGCTTTGTCCAGCACCCGGTAGTGGATCTCCCGGCAGGCTTCATAGGCGCTGGCAAAAGGCTCCGGAATGGAGCCGATGGCGAACATCCGGGTCTCGTCAACCTGGTACCCGTGATAGCAGATGCCGAAATCAATCATGACCGGTTCACCCCGACGGATTTTCTTGCGGCTTGCACCCACGGGAAAGGCCGGCGACATTCCCAGGCCGCCCATGGGGGAATTCATCTGGCTCACGATGCTCCCCACTTTTCCGCTCAGGATATGCCAGCTGTAGGCTTCGAAATTCTGGGAGCGCACGCGCAGCAGTCCCTCGTGCCCGAGTGTCTTGGCATAGGCCTCCAGGATTCCGCCCAGCTCGATTTCCATGATCCCTTCCCGGAGCACTTCGGGAATTTTCTCGTAAACCTTCTTCGCAATTCCGGCCGCCTTTTCCATCAGGGAAATTTCAAAGGGGCTCTTGATTGTCCGAAGATCATTGATCAGCGGGGAGATGTCCGCCAGTTCCACATCGCCCAGCAGCCTTTGAAAGTTCATTACAAAATTGTACGGCAGGACGTCGAGCTGAACACCAACCCGGCGGGGCTTGCCGATGTATTCCTTGATGGTCTTCAGGGAGCGGACGGGAATCACTTCCGAAAGGGGCGACTCCCGTCTGGCCCGGCGGATTTCCCGGCGGACAAAGAGCGTGGGTTCCCCCTCCAGCGGAACATAGAGAATCGCATCCTGCATGGTGCCGGCAAGGTAATAATAATCAATCTTGTAATGAAAGAAGGCCCCATCCAGTGAGGCCTTCTCCATTAACGCCTTTAATCTTGCCGTCCGGATTTCAATTTCTTCTTTCGGCGTGTAGATCATAATGCCTTACTTGTCCTTGAATACCGCTTTTCTCTTTTCCATGAAGGCGGAAATGCCTTCTTTTGCATCCTCAGTGGCCATGCAGCCCTGCATGTAGATCATTTCGGAAACCTTGAGGGCTTCGATGAAGTCGACATTCAGTCCGGCCATGACAGCGCGGCGCGTCCACATGGCAACGGGTCGGCTCTTGTTGAGGAAATCGGCCAGGAATTTATCCACGCCTTCCTTGAAATTCTCTGCCGGCAGGACCACGTTGACCAGGCCGATGGCTTCCGCTTCCTTCGCCGAGATGATCTTCCCGGTAAGAAGCAGTTCCATAGTTTTCTTGAGGCCGATGATCTTGGGGAACCAGGCGGCGGCAACCGGCGGGAAAACGCCGACGGCGATCTCGGGCTGGCCGATCTTGGCCTTTTCGGAAGCGATGACGATATCGCAGAAGGCCATCAGTTCACAGCCTCCACCCAGGGAACGGCCGTTGACCAGGGCAACCGTCGTCACATCCATGCTGGACATGATGCGGAACATGCCGTGGAATACCTCGATCATCTCATCCACTCTGTCCGGGGTGTGATCGGCCACATCGACGCCGTCACAGAAGGCCTTGCCACCGGCGGCATCGAAAACGAGAAGCTGAACGGTGGGGTCCTTCTTGACCTCCAGCAGGACCTGGTTGATCTCCTTCATCATCAGGATGGTCAGCCAGTTGGACGGCGGTTCATTCAGGGTAATGGTGGCGACTTTATCCTTCTTCTCAAACGTAATATGTTCGAATGCCATAAGAATCTCCCTTCCTCTTCGTGAAGCTACCGTAAACCCTGAAATTTGGATTGATTCGTCACAACGGACGGCTTTCACCGAACTCTGATCGGGATGGCTTCCTCACCGCTCCTCATGGTAAGTCTATCTGAGCTTTTGACGTCTTATTCCTGCCGTCCCGTTATCAGTCAGGGATGCAAATTCGATGAAAAGTCAGCGACCTATCCTCAAAATCCATGGGCTTCCAGTAACCGGTCTGGAATAAAAAAAGGGGGGGATACCCCCCCCTCCCTCTAAATCTGAACAGATAAATGACTACGCTTTGGGTTTGCCAAGAACCTCTTCCATGTAGGCTTCGTTGTTCAAAGCGCCCTGTGCGATGAGCTGACGGTTCTTTATGAAGTCGATCGTGTCTTGGCCAGTGATCTTCTTGGTGTTGAATGCGCCG
>CAZKRB010000107.1:0-5181 GCA_964555065.1 uncultured Syntrophus sp. | reverse complement strand
CTCCCTTGATCAGGATGCCGTGCTCCGCCCCCAGCCCCGTGCCCACCATGACCGCCGTGGGGGTGGCCAGCCCCAGGGCGCAGGGGCAGTCGATGACCAGCACGGAAACGAAGTTCAGCAAGGCGCGACTGAAGACCGGCTCCGGGACGAAGAAATACCAGACGATAAAAGTCAGCACCGCGATCCCGATGACGACGGGCACGAAGACGGCCGCCACCTGGTCGGCCAGCCGCTGGATCGGGGCCTTGGAGCCCTGAGCCTCTTCCACCAGCCGGATGATCTGAGCCAGGGCCGTTTCCGCGCCGATTTTCGTGGCCTCGAAGGTGAAGCTGCCGCTGCGGTTCAGGGTGGCGCCGAAGACCTCCGCCCCCGGCTCCTTGTTCACCGGAACGCTTTCCCCCGTCAGCATGGACTCATCCACCGCAGATGACCCGGAACGGACGATGCCGTCTGTGGGGATCTTCTCCCCCGGCCGCACGAGAAGCAGGTCTCCTTTGAGGACCTCTTCCACGGGGATGTCCAGTTCCTGCCCGCCGCGGATGACGCGGGCGGTCCTCGGCTTGAGCCCCACGAGCCGCCGGATCGCCTGGGACGTCCGGCCCCTGGCCCCCGCCTCCAGCAGCCTGCCCAGGAGGATGAGGGTGACGATCACCGCGGCCCCGTCATAATAGACATGGGGCATGAGCCCCGCCTCGGCGAAAAACCGGGGAAAGAAGGTGGCCAGGGCGGAATAGACATAGGCCGATAAGGCCCCCATGGCCACCAGGGTGTTCATGTCGCTCGTCTTCTGCCGGGCGGCTTTGAGCGCGCCGGTGAAAAAGCGGCTTCCCACCCAGAAGACGACGGGAGCGGTGAGGATGAAGAGCGCCATCTGGAGCGGCCGCGGCGGAATGGCGTGGAGAAAGGGGAACCAGTGCTGCATGGACCCCATGAAGATGATGACGCTCAAAACGGCGCCCACGGTGAAGCGGAGCTTGAGATCCTTGATTTCCTTGAGGCGGGCGGCGGCGATGGGGTCTTCCTGAAGCTCGTCGATAACCCCCAGGAATTCGTATCCCTGATCGGTCACGGCCTCCTTCAGCCCCCCCACCCCTTTCCAGGCGGGTTCATGGAGAACCGTGGCCCGGGCCGTGGCCAGGTTGACCGCGACATCCTTCACCCCGTCCACTTTTTTCAGGGCGTTTTCCACGCGGCGCACGCAGGCGGCGCAGGTCATCCCCCCGACGGAGATCGTCGTCTTCTCCAGCCCCCCGGCTGCCGGCCGGTCGATCTTGACGACCTCGTAGCCCAGCTCCCGGACGCGTTCGCTTAACTGCCCGGGCTCGACGGCTGCGGGATCGAAATCCACGACGACCTGCTCCAGGGCGAAGTTGACGGCGGCCTGC
Source organism: uncultured Syntrophus sp. (assembly GCA_964555065.1). GTDB lineage: Bacteria > Desulfobacterota > Syntrophia > Syntrophales > Syntrophaceae > Syntrophus. The sequence continues at coordinate 3,796 of CAZKRB010000107.1, read as the reverse complement.
TCCACGCCCTTCATTTCCCGCAGCCCCTGCTCCACGCGGCGCACGCAGGAGGCGCAGCTCATTCCGGAAATATGGAGGATCGCCTTATCCGACAAGGTCGAACCCCGCCTCGGAGATTTTCTCCTTGATGACTGCCGGATCCACGGGCTTTGTTTCCTCGAAGGTCGCCTCCCCGGCCTTCAGGTCGACGGAGACATCCCGGATGCCCTCGATGCCCGTCAGGGCCTTGGAGACAGCCATCACGCAGTGGTTGCAGCTCATTCCCGAAATCTTGATCGTCTTCATCATGATGCTCCTTTCGTTCTGCTCGATGTTGAATGCTTCCCGGCGTAGGGAAAGGGGAGATAAAAAGAACGGAAATTACTCATTATTTCTATCACAGGCAGACCGGGGATGCAATGCGTTATCCCGGATCGGCCTGTGGAACGCCGTACTTTTTTCTGGCCATTTTCCCACTTTGAATTATAATTGGGAATAATTTTCTTAGTCACCTCCCTTTTGTCAAGAGCCCTTTCGACTCCATTTATCACCTTTCAGGATTCGGAGTGGGAAGGGAGGTCGAGGCAGGAATCGAGGATTGCCTCTGAAGAAGAAAGGTTTGAAAGCCATTCGGGATGAACATCCATCCCAGGAGGTTGCCGATGCTTTTTCAGCGAATCGAATCTGAAGGAATTTCCCAGTATTCCTATCTTATCGGAGACAGCCATGAGGCGGTGGTCATTGATCCGCGCCGCGACGTCGACGTCTATCTCCAGGCGGCGGCCTGCCAGGGATACCGCATCGTGGCCGCGCTGGAGACCCACCGGCACGAGGATTTCGTCCTGGGTTCGGTTGAACTGGCTGCCCGCACCGGCGCGGAAATCTGGCATGCCGACAGCCAGTGGGCCTATGGCTATGGCGAAGCGGCGGGGGATGGGCAGACCTGGAAGATCGGCCGGCTGAAACTGGAGGCGATCCATTCGCCGGGCCATACGCCGGGAAGCATGAGTTACCTGCTTTATGACTCCGACGGCCATCCCTGGATGGTCTTCACGGGGGACGCCCTCTTCGCCGGCGACGTGGGCCGGGTGGATTTTCTCGGCGAAGACCGGATGAAAAAGATGGCCTGGCTCTTATACGACACCCTCTACCGGCGGCTGCTGCCCCTGGGCGATGAAGTGCTCGTCTGCCCCGGCCACGGCGCGGGTTCCGTCTGCGCCGCCGACATCGCCGACCGCTCCTGGACCACGATCGGCCTGGAGCGCCGCTACAATCCGAAGCTCCAGTTTCCCGACCGGGACGCCTTTATCCAAGGGGTGGCGTGCAAGCTGGAGTACGCCCCCTATTTCCGGGAGATGGAACGGCTGAACCTGGAAGGGCCGCCGCTGCTGGGCGAGCTGCCCGTACCGACGCCGATGACGGCTTCGGTCTTCGCCTCTCGGCTGGAATCCTCCGTTGTGGTGGATACCCGCATGGAGCTTGGATTCGGGGCGGCCCACGTGCCGGGCGCCCTGTCGATCTGGCTGGGAGGGCTCCCGGGATTTGCCGGCTGGTTCCTTCCCTACGACAAGCCCCTGCTGCTGGTCCAGGACGGCGACGCTCCCTGTCCGACAATCCGCTACCTGATCCGGATGGGTTACGACATCCCGGCGGGTTATCTCTCCGGCGGAATGGTGGCCTGGCATACGGCCGGCTACGAGAGTCGGGCTGTCCGGATGATCAATGTCTCTTCCCTGTGCCGGCTGCTGGATGAAGGGGAGAAGGCGTGGATCCTCGATGTCCGCAGCGATGACGAGCTGGCGGAGCATGGGACGATCTCCGGCGCCCATCACCTCCATCTCACCCAGCTTCCGGAGCGCCTGGACGAGGTGCCGAAAGACGGGGAGGTGTACATCTTCTGCGCCAGCGACCTGCGCTCCATGATTGCTGCCAGCCTGCTGGAACGGGCCGGGTGGCGGAACATGGCCGTTGTGCTGGGCGGGCTCATCGGCTGGAATTCCACAACCTGCCCGATCGTCTGATCTCCCCTTGCGCTCCCTGGTGTCAGCCGGATCGGTGCGCTGCATTGGCGGCGGCGTGCGCCGGTAAAACCGGAATGCCCTGAAAGCGATTCGCCGAACCTGTTGGTCCCTCCGCTCCTTCCGGACGGGGGGATGTTTTTTTATTCCGCCAAGAATCGAGTCTCGATGAAGTCCGCTGCGAAACTGTTTTCCTTTGAATTCCTCGCCTTGAACCTGATCCTGCTGATCGCCTTCTGCAGCGTTTCCGTCTTCTTCAACTTCTATTTCTATCTCGGCGAAATCGGCATCCCCGCCATCTGGCAGGGCTTTCTCGTCGGGCTGGAGCCCATGGCGGCTTTTGCTCTCCGGCCCTTCGCCCTTTCCCGGGTTACCAGCCGCAATGCCTACCCCATTATGATCGCCTCCCTCGTCCTGCTGATTGCCGTTTCCGGCTCCTACCTCTTCGTTTTCTCTGTGGCGCCGATGATCCTCCTGCGGATCGCCCACGGCGCCGTTTTCATGCTGCTCACCACGGCGGTGATCGCCCTGCTCGTGCCGTTTATCCCCCCGGAGAAAAGCGGACAGGGGTTCGGCATCGTCAGCATCGCGACCATGGTCCCTCTGGCGACCCTGCCGCCCCTGACTGAGGCGGTTCTGCCCGCCCTGCGCAGTGAAGCGGATGTCTATGCGGGCGTTTCCCTGCTGACCGCCGTTGCCCTGCTGTTCGGCCTGGCGCTCCGCCGGCGGGTGGGCCGGTTGCTGCCGGGCCTGGATGCGATCCTCGGGCGGCCTCCGTCGCTCTCCGGAATCGCGGAGAACCTCCGGCAGCGCTCCGTGGCGCTGCTGCTGGCCGCCGCTTTTTTCCTCTACCTGGCCCATGCGACGGTTTTCTACTTTGTGAAGGACCTGGCCCTTTTGACCGGGGTGGGTGAGGTGGGGTTCTTTTTTACCCTGTCCATGGCGACGATGATTGCCGTCCGCCTCTTGGGCGGAGGGCTGTTCGACCGGTTCAACAAGCGGCGCCTTTTTCAGGCGGGACTGGCGGGGCTGGCGCTCTGTTTCGCCCTGCTGCCCGCTGCCGACAGCCGGACATCGTTCCTCCTGGTCGGCGCCTGCTACGGCCTGGCCATGGGCGTGGCCCTGCCCCTGCTGAACGCCCTGCTTTTCTCCGCATCCCCGCCGCCCCTGCGGGGGCTCAACACCAACCTGACCCTCTTTGCCCTGGATGGGGGATATTTCGTCATGCCCTATCTCGGGGGAAGTTTGATTGCCGCCGGGGCGGGGTTCGAGACGCTGTTCCACCTGGGGGCAGGGGCGGCGATGCTGACCCTGGCGCTCACCCTGGGGCTTCGTCAGACTTTGCGGTAGATGCCGGCCGTCCGGCCACAAGGAGCCAGAGCGGCCATCCCCCGAAAACGGCTTCGCCTCCGTAGTCGGCGCCGTCCTGGCCGCCTTGCCGGCGGTTCATTTCAGCTTTGCCGCGAGGATCGTGCTGGCTATCGTGATTTGCACCGTTGCCTGTATCGCTGAGAGGGGATTCCCCTGATCCGCTGGAAAAATTGTCAGGGCTGAAGAGAGTTGGTTTGCAGTACGGCTTTTATCTGAAGATTCCTTGACCCTTTCTTAGAAGTTTTCCTCTGCCTTTGTTTTTTCTGTTGGTCCGCCGGTCCAGGGATGGGAGGAATTTTTTGTCTTGAGTCTACCTCGGGGGGTAGGCGGAGGAAATTATATAGCTTGATTAAAGGGTTATTCCCCGGTATCTTTTGACTGAAGTTTAACAGTTGCGAAAAAATAGTATTGCCATATCAACGGCATAG
>CAZKRB010000106.1:0-5212 GCA_964555065.1 uncultured Syntrophus sp. | reverse complement strand
AACCAGGGACCTACCGGTTATGAGCCGGTGGCTCTACCAATTGAGCTATGGGCCCGCACACTAAAACGTTTATCTCCTGACCAAGCGGATCGTGTTTGATATAATTATTTAATCTTTTTGTCAATATCCTAATTCAGCGCCCACCCACCGTCAACCGGGCACAGGGACTCCCCTCATTCCCTTTTCAGAGGAGGATCCTACACCTCTTTTCCTGCTTCCGACTTGTCGGTCTTGCGCCTATAGTACCGCTCTTTTTCACTGTAGATACAGCCGCAATACTGCTGTCGATACATCCCCCGAGCCTTCGAAATGCGGATCCCGCTCTCCCATCCTTCCCGAAAATCATGATAGAGAAAGCGCACGTCCGTCTCCTTCGCCACACTTTCACCAATGCTTCGAATCAAGGCATGGTTCTGATACCGGCTGTATAAGAGCGTGGAGGTAAATCCATCGTAGCGTCCTTTTTTCGCGATGTGCGCCGCATAACTCAATCTCTGGTAATAGCAGAAGCGGCAGCGGTCTCCCTCGCGAAATGCGACGTTCCTTAAAAATTCCTCCAGCTCATAATTGTCCTTCCAGATGACGGGGAGATTTTCTTCTTCGGCAAACCTCTGCAAAGTATCTCTGCGCCGGCAATATTCGAGGTAGGGGTGGATGTTGGGGTTAAAGAAAAACCCGTGCACGTCATGATCGAAATCGCGCAAGACCTGTAATGGATAAATCGTGCAGGGGGCACAACAAATATGCAATAAGATCTTCATGGATCAGAGGGGATGAGACTAAAACAATTCTTTCTGACGGGTCGCTGCCTTTCTTCTTCCAAAATGTTCATAGGCCTTTGAAGTCGCGACCCGTCCGCGTGCCGTTTTTTGAAGATACCCTTCCTTGATCAGGTATGGCTCATAAACATCTTCAATCGTCGTTTTTTCTTCACCAACAGTGGCGCACAAGGTGTCAATGCCCACCGGACCGCCGCCATAGTTGTCAATAATGGACAGGAGGATGCCGCGGTCCATATGATCAAATCCCAGCTCATCTATTTCAAGCATTTCCATAGCCTGAACGGCCACCTCCCTGTTGATGGACGCCTTTTCCTTTACCTGGGCATAATCCCGGACCCGCTTTAAAAGACGATTGGATATCCTAGGAGTGCCCCGGGAACGTTTTGCGATTTCGAGAGCTCCGGCGGGCTCGATGGCAATCGTCAGGATGCCTGCGGAACGATGGATGATTTCAGCCAACTCATCAATCTCATAGTAATCAAGCCTGAAACTGATGCCAAAGCGATCTCGCAGCGGCGAAGTCAGCAACCCGGCTCTCGTGGTCGCTCCCACCAGGGTAAATTTGGGGATATCCAGCTTCATGCTGCGGGCGGAGGGTCCCTGACCAATAACAATGTCGATATAAAAGTCTTCCATTGCCGGATACAGGATTTCCTCCACGGTGTGAGGGAGGCGATGGATTTCATCAATAAAGAGGATATCGGAATCTTGCAGATTGGTTAGAATGGCGGCCAAATCTCCCGGACGCTCGATCACGGGGCCGGAAGTCACCTTGATGTTGAACCCCATTTCCCTGGCGATGATTAAAGCCAGTGTTGTCTTCCCTAAACCGGGCGGGCCGTAAAGCAGAACGTGATCGAGGGCTTCTCTGCGTTTTCTTGCCGCTTCGATAAAAATGGGCAGGCTTTTCTTCACCTTTTTCTGACCGATATATTCCCTGATGCTCTGTGGGCGCAAGGAGGTTTCATAAAGATTGTCCCCCTCCACACAATCAGGGCTCACCAACTCGTTTCTCTTCATGGCCGTCCATAAATGGTGCTTCTGTCATTTTTTTCGAGTCCGAATCCACGGGAAACGTCAAGGATGACCGTCATGCGCCTTCCTACAGGGCCAGCAGCTTCAACGCCTGCTTCAAGATCTCATCCAATGACTTATTCACCCCGGGTTCCGAGGAAAGGACACGCTCAATGGTTTCCTTGGCTGCCGGCTCCTTGTAGCCTAAATTGAGCAGGGCGGAGATTGCGTCTTCCTGTGTCTCGGCCTGCGTTTCGCCATCAGATTGGTCTTCCCTGCGGATGATCTGTTCTTTTGCCGTCCATTCCGACATCTTGTCCCGAAGTTCCAGAATGACCCGCTCCGCCATTTTTTTTCCCAGCCCGGGAACTTTCAAAAGTCGCTTCAAATCATTCCGGACTATGGCGCCGATGAATTCATCCGAGTTGATTCCGGACAAAACATTGACCGCAAGGCGCGGTCCGATACCGGAAATGGCAATCAGCAGCTTGAAGAGCTGCTTTTCCTGTTCCGTATAGAACCCGACGAGCAGGATCGCATCCTGCTTAAAGCAGGTGTAAATGGATAAGCTCACTTCGCCTCCCTCATCGGGAAGCATATAATAGGTTGACAGTGGAACCAGCACTTCATAACCGATTCCATGATTATCAATGATAATCATGGATACCGTCTTCAGGATCAGCTTTCCTCGAATCTGAGCGATCATTAGAGAGGCGTTTTCTTCTGATGGTTTAGATGACAGATCGCGACGGCAATGGCATCGGAAGCATCTGCGGGAGGAAGGTCCGGAAAGTTCATAATGACTTTGATCATTTTTTGAACCTGGATCTTCTCGGCATGTCCATAGCCGACCACCGCTTTTTTTATTTCAAGGGGGCTGTATTCAAAAACCGGCAGGTGATGTTTTGATCCCGCCAGAATGGCCACTCCCCGCACATGTCCCTGTTTGATGAGGCTTCTTACATTTTTCCCGTAGAAGATATCCTCAATGGCCACTGCATCAGGCCCTTCCCGCTCGATGATAGAAAAGAGTTCATTGTAGACCGTTTCCAGCGCTACGGTAAATAAAGTGCCTCTCTTTATCCTGATTTCTCCATGTCCGACATCGACATATTGTTCCTGTTTTTTTTCAACGATTCCATAACCCGTAACAATACTTCCCGGGTCTATTCCCAATACTTTCAAATGGATGCCTATACCTCGCATTTTTCCTGGGGAAATCCTGGTCCAATTCGCCTACCCGGGCCTCAGAAAACAAAATCGCGACGCTTGAAACAGTGTCCTCGCAGGACGAACTCGGGATCCCTTCGATGATTCGGATCTTTTAAAAACCTCTCCGCCGAGAAGGCATCCCGGTAAGTTGGATGATCGATTTACCACCCCGAAGGCTGCATCGCCGACGCAAGGGAAGGTTAGGATTGCTGATCACCGACTTAATTTTTCCATGATCTTATCATCGATGTCGAAGTTAGCATAGACATTCTGGACATCATCGTTGTCCTCTAATTTCTCCATCATTTTGAGCATCTGTTCCGCTTTTCCTTCCTCCAGCTTCACGGTGTTCTGAGGAATCTTCCCTAGCGAAGCCTGAATATACTTCAAATCTTTCGCATCCAGAGCCTCCCGGACTTTCTCATACATCGAGGGATCCGTTATCACTTCAATTTCATTTCCCTCTTCACGAACATCCTCCGCTCCTGCTTCGAGGGCCAATTCGATCAGTGCGTCTTCATCAATCGAACCTTTCTCAAAGACAATGCTGCCCTTGTTTTCAAAGAGCCACGATACGCACCCATTCTCCCCCAGATTTCCGCCATGTTTTGAAAAAATGTGTCTGATTTCCGCAACCGTTCTGTTTTTGTTATCCGTCATAATTTCAACGAGGACAGCAACTCCACCCGGTCCATAGCCCTCGTAGGTGCTTTCTTCGTAGCTTTCGCCTCCGCCAATCTCTCCCGTTCCCTTTTTGATGGCCCTATCAATATTTTCTCTCGGCATGTTTTCACCCTTAGCCGCTAAAACAGCCTGCCGCAGCCTCGAGTTGCCTTCAATGTCTCCCCCGCCCAATCTTGCTGCCAAGGTAATTTCTTTGATGATTTTTGTGAAAATCTTCCCTCTTTTTGAGTCGATTTCCCCCTTCTTTCTTTTAATCGTACTCCACTTTGAATGACCGGACATTCCATAGACTCCTTAAATGAGTTGCTTTCTGACCTTTGGTTGTTTCCAGCTTTGAAAGCGTATCTTTTAATGCAGAGCTTACCTTTTATCCTCACACCCTTTAACGAACAGCCTGAGCTTGTCTACACGGCCACTTATATAAATTTTATTCTGATTTATAAAGTTATTTTCAACCCTTTTGGTTAATATTTTCTTCTTTTGCCCCGCTACCTATCATCGTACTATAGCCGGGATCAAGATCGTCGTTGTAAAGCATCCTTCGCAACTCCATCATTTCCGGCCTTGACCGGCATTCATGGGGACAGCATTTCTCATCACACGAAGACCATCTCGCCGACGAATGCCATTCCGCAAAGGGTTTTCTCAGGCTTTCGGAAGTCCTGTCATTCTCTCTCCAACTCCGACGACGAGAACGAAAGGGATCTTGCCATCCTGCTGGATCACGACGGACTATCACCAAAAATGGCTGCGTCCTGACCCCCGTGAATTCCCTATTTACCGGGATTATCTGGAACTGATGTATAAGGTGGATTATTTTGCAGAAAGGGCAAAGGCGGTCACTCTGGCTTGAGCCAAGGTGGAGGACGCCTGCGGGTTACGTCCCTGCAAGTCCGGGGTAAGGCAAAGGCTGCCCTTCGGTATTGTCGCACGCTTCGGAATAGAAGCTGAAAAAGGACAGACGATCCTGGAAATACCTCCCCATCCCGAACAACGAGGTATTGCCTTTCCAGCAGTCGACTCCCGCCTTGGGGTAAGTCGGGAGTCGGCCGGGAAGACAGTGAGTGCTCTTCCGGATTGCATCACCCAAAGAGGATGACCAGGTAAATCAGGACCGTGAGGGTCAGCCCCAGCAGGAGGCTCCCCAGACCGATAACGGCAGAGATGAGCTTCAGCGGGATGCTGGGGTGCTCGCGCTTCAGGGAATCGAGTCTCTGTTCCTCCATGAGGCGTTCATACTCCAGAGGCCGATTCCGCCGCAGTTCTTCAATGGTATGGGTTCCCGTAAAGATCAGGCGATCCATGGGGAACTTGTCCGGAACGAAATGGGCATTGAAGAAGTGAACGGTGAAGATGAAGAGGGCTGCCAGCAGAGCCTCCTCGGAATGGACGATCGTCGCCACGTTCAGAACCCACCCGGGAACGATGTAGGAAGACCATTCCGGCTTCCAGAGCAGGAGACCTGACCCGCCGATGGCGAACATCCCCCAGAAGACCGCCCAGAAGTCGAACTTTTCCCA
>CAZKRB010000105.1:0-5279 GCA_964555065.1 uncultured Syntrophus sp. | reverse complement strand
GCAGCCCCTTTTCCAGTTCGCCCGTATACGTCCGGCCGTCGACCAGGGTCAACGTGCCCTGCCCGTGATACTTGTTGTTTTTGAACTCCCCTTCGTAAAGATCCCCATTGGGATATCTCAGGACGCCCTGCCCGTTGGACAGGCCGCTCTTGAATTCTCCCGAGTACTTCGTGCCGTTGGCCAGGACCAGCGTTCCCTGCCCCTCGTAGTGCCCCTTCTTGAATTCCCCTTCGTATTTCTTGCCGTCGGGATGGATTTCGACGCCCGGTCCGTCGAATAAATTGTTTTTCCATCTCCCCATGTAGGTGCGAACCCCCGGCTGCATCAGCATGCCCTCACCCGCCATGGCGTCCTGCTCCCATTGGCCGGCGTAGGAGGAGCCGTCCGGGAGGGTCAGAGTACCCCGCCCGGTTCTCTGTCCCGCCTGCCACTCGCCCACGTATTGCCCGCCGTCGGGATAGGCCATCACCCCCAGGCCGTCGGGCAGATCGTTCTTCATTTCTCCCAGGTACCGCCCGCCGTCGATATAAACCGCGGATCCTTGCCCCTGAGGCGGCATTCCTTCCGCCTGGGGTCGTGGTGAAGATTCCAGCGGCCGCAAACGGTCTGCATCCTCCGCTTCCGCAACCTGGCGGGCCAGTTCGACGATGGTGCTCCGCTGGATTTCGATGGTCTTTCTCAGTTCGGCGGCCGTCTTTCCTGCCTGCTCTTCCAGGGCCTGGCAGCGGTCTTCCGTCTCGGCGGCCGCGAGGGCGGCCTGCTTTTTAAGCTCGGAAATGGTTTTCTTCTGGTTTTTGATGGTGTTGTTCAGTTTGGCCGAAAGAGTCTGCCCCTGCTCTTCGAGGTCTTCGAGCTTTTTCCCGGCCAGGAGGTTCTCCTCTTCCAGGGCCTGGCAGCGGCTCTTGGCCTCGGCGGCGGCCTCCTCGGCTTTTTTGGCCGCCGTGCTCTGCAGGGCAAGCTTTTGTTCCAGTTGGGCTTCGGCCTCCCGGTGGCTTTCGATGACGTGGTTCAGTTCCTTTGCGAGCGCGTCCGCCTTAGTTTCCAGGACCGAAAGCTTTTCTTCCAGCCCGATTTTTTCCCCTTCCAGGGCTTGAACTCTATCGTCCGCCTCGGCGGCGGCCTTCTCGGCTTTTTTGGCTGCCGCGATCTCCTGCTCCCACTGCTGTCTAAGCTCGGCGATTTCCCGCTCTAACTGCCGCTGAAGCTCGGTGTTGGATTTTTTCTGTGTTGCAATGATGTGATTCAGTTCGGCGGCCGTCTTTACCGTCTGCTCTTCCAAGGCCTTGAGCTTTTCTTCCGCCTGGATTTTTTCCCCTTCCAGGGCCTGGCAGCGAGCTTCCGCTTGACTGGCGACCGCTGCGGCGGTCTCCTGGGCCGTGGTGAGCTGCTGTTGAAGCTCGGCGATGGCCTGCCGGCTTTTTTCCCGGGCGGCTTCGAGCTTCCCTTCGAGGGCTTCCACTTGCCGTTCGAGTGCTTTTACCTGATTCTCCGCCTGAGTTTTGGCTGATTCCAGCGCTTGATAACGGGCCTCGGCATTTTGGGCTGCCTCCGCCTCGGCCAGGCGCGCGGCATCGGTCTGCAGCGCCAGCTTCTGCTGAAGCTCAGTGATCGCGTTCTGTTGGCTTGCGATGGCGCGATTCAGTTCCGCAGCGAGTGTTTCCGCCTGGCTTTCGAGGGCCCCGAGCTGTTCTTCCGTCTGGCTCTTTTCCGCTTCCAGGGTTTGGCACCGTTGTTCCGCATCGGCAACGGCTGCTTCAGCTTTTTGCAGCGTCGTCATTTGTGCAGAAAGCTGTTTTTTGAACTTCGCCTCTGCCTTCTTCCGGCTTTCACCGGCGGCATCCAGGTCAGCCGTCAATGCTTCCGCCTGCTTTTCCAGGACCGATATTTTTTCTTCCAGCCGGATTTTTTCCCCTTCCAGAGTTTGATATCCGGCTTCTAAATCTGTTGCGGCCAAGGCTCTAGCTTTTTGGGCTGCGGCGATTTCCCGCTCCAGCTTCTGCTGAAGTTCGACGATGGATTTTTCGTGGGTTTCGATAGTTTGATTCAGCTTGGCGGCCTGGGCTTCCGCCTGCATTTCGAGTGCCTTGCACCTGGCGTCGGCTTGAGCGGCGGCCGCAGAGGCGGCATCTTGTGCCCTTTCGATATGCAGGGCGAGCTGCTGTTGAAGGCCGGCGATGGTGGCTTCGGCCTGGCTTTTTTCCTCTGCCAGCGCTTGGTACTGTCTTTGTGTTTCTGCGGCAGCCTGCACTGTTTCATCCTGCAGGGCAAGTTGCTGTTGAAGCTCGCTGGTTGTGCTCTGGTGGCTTTCGGTGGCGCGCTTCAGTTCCGCAGAGAGTGCTTTCACCTGCCCTTCCAGGGCTTTGATGGCTTCTTCCGCCTGGATTTTCCCCTCTGCCAGCGCTTCACAGTGCTTTTGCGTTTCCGCCGCTTCCGTTTCGGTTCGCTGCGCGGCGTCGACTTGCCGGTCGAGCTGACGCTTGAGCTTGGCGATGGTCTTCTGATCGTCTTCCGTTGTGGATTCCAGCCGGATGGCGAGCGTTTCCGCGTGCTTCTTGAAAGTTGCCGCTCGGTTTTCGGCGTCCTGTTTTTCCGCTTCCAGGGCCTCGCAGCGGGCCTCAGCCGCTTCGGCCTGCTCGTTGTCGAGTTGCCGATCCAACTGCTTTTGAAGCTTGAGGATGGTGCTGTTGTGGTTTTCGGCGGCGCGCTTCAGTTCCGCGGAGAGTGCCGCCGCCTGCTCTTCCAGGGCTTTGATGGCTTCTTCCGCCTGGATTTTTCCTGCCGCCAGCGCTTCAGAGCGTTTCTGAGCCTCTGCTGCGTCCGTTTCGGCCTTCTGCGTGTCGGAGATCAGCCGGTCGAGCTGACGCTTGAGTTCGGCGATGGTTTTCTGATCTTCTTCAAGGGTGGATTCGAGCTGGATCGCGAGCGTTTCCGCGTGCTGTTTGAAGGTTGCCGCCCGGTTTTCGGCGTCCCGCTTTTCCGCCTCCAGGGCTTCATGGCGGGCCCCGGCCTCCTGGGCGGCGGCTTCGATTTTTTCTCGGATGGATGTTTGCAGTGAGAGCTGCTGCTTCAGGTCGGTGATGGTTTTCTGCTGGGCTTCGATGGCGTTCTGCAGCCCGGCCGCTGATCCATCGGTTTTCTGGATTCCTGCGGGATGGCCGTCCTGCCATTCGCACCTGTACCTAGTCCCGTCGGCGTAGGCGTACTCGCCCTTTCCTTCGGGCAGGCCCCGGAGCCAGCGGCCCTGGTAGCGGCAACCGTCCGGCCAGGCAAACGTTCCTTCCCCGGAAGGCAGCCCGTCCTGCCATTCCCCTTCATAGCGGCTTCCGTCCGGCCAGGTAAAGGCGCCCTGCCCGGTGAACGGCGCCTCCCGCCATTCGATCCGGGAGGGATGGTCTCCCGTGGATTCTCTGATTAACTGTTGCCGTAACACGCTTTCCTGTCTCGCAATCGCTGAAAAGGGGATCTGGTCTTTGCGCCCCCGCGGACAGGTTTACATCCGGCGGTAAAGCGCCATCGTTTTTTCCCGGGTCATGATGCCGGCCCAGTCGGGGCCCAGGCAATTCTCCCACAGGGGAACCAGGTTGAGCGCCGTGGTCACCATCTTTTCCAGGGAGGCCTCATCCAGATCCTTCGTCAGGTTCCGGGGAAGCGGAACGTCGTGCTTTTCCATCATCCGCCGGAACTCCCGGACGCCTTCGGGATAGATATCCTCCAGGTAATCGAAGGCGATGCAGCAGCCGATGCCGTGGTGAATGCCCAGGACGTAGGAGAGTCCGTAGGAGAGGGCATGGCAGGCGCCCACCTGGGAATAAGCGATACTCATGCCACCGAAGTAGGAAGCCATCATTAATTTGTCGTCTTTCTCTGGGGAAGCGCCGAGAAAAACCTCGCGGCAGAGGTCCCTGGACTTCTCGCCGTAAGCCTTGCTGAACTCGTTGATGAACGTGCCGTGCAGGGATTCCACGTCGTGGATGTAGCAGTCCATCCCGGTATAGAACCACTGGTTCCTGGGCACGCCGGCCAGCAGTTCGGGATCGAGGAGGATCTGGTCGTAGAGGGTGTAGTCGGAATTGATGCCCAGTTTCTTTTCCGGTCCCGTGAGGATCGTCGTCCGGGAAATTTCGGCCCCCGTCCCCGAAAGGGTGGGCACCGCCACATGGTAGACGGCGGGGTTCCGGATGAGATCCCAGCCCTGGTAATCGGCGGAGGAGCCGGGATTGGTGAGCATCAGGGAGACGGCCTTGGCGATGTCCATGGCGCTGCCGCCGCCGATCCCGATGATGCCGTCCGGCGTAACGGGGGAATAGGCCCGGATGCGCGCCACCAGCTCGTCGATATACCGGGTCTTCGGCTCGTCATCGACGTTGACCCACAAAAGCAGGTCCTTTCCCCGCAGGGGAATCCGCCCTTCCAGTGGTTTCCCGGTAAAGACGTCGTCGACGACAAAGACCATGTACGAATCCGCGTTGACCCGCCGATCTTTCAAAACATCATCCAACTGATTGAAAGAACCGCGGCCGAAAATGATATTGGGGACAATCCGAAAGTTTCTATACATGGGGGGTTCCCTTTCTGGTGAAGAATTTTTTTGTGCCGTGGAGTATATGGAAAAATTGTGCCGGGTGTCAATCGAATCATAAAAACCGGAAACTGTGTCCGGCAGAGCTCCAGGATGGCTTGTGTTGGCTTGATATAATCGCGACAGAAGCGGAATATTCCATGCTGGGCGAACACAAAAAAGCAGAGACATCAGACCCGGCCTTTTTGTAATAAAACGATGAGGTGATTCGTTACTTCTTGAACTTTCTTCCCACTCCTGCCAAACAAACCAGACAAGGAACAGTGGGAAGTAAAGTAGCTGGTTCTGGAACGGAAGCGGCAGTCCCATAAATGGAAACATTGGAAATGGCACCGCTGCCTGGCCAGAAACCATCCAACTCGATAGTAGCAGTGCCATTGCAAACATATGCACCTGTTACTAAAGAAAGAATTTTCAGATCAAAGAGATACTAAACCGGGATATGGGCAGCACCGTCTTTCACCAGAAGGTGTGCGGGATATGCAGTGCTAATTGCCGGCAGTCCTCTTACATAGGTTATTGTCGCATCCTCCGGGTCATCAGGTTCGCCGGATGGGACTGTCTGAATTTTACCTGAGATGGTCATTTCCCACAGGTATTCCCCGAAAGGGGGCAGAGGTGAGGGATCCGACTCATTGAAACGCTTGAAACAGATCGGCTTAGAAATAAAAAAGGCAGGGTTCATTTAACCCTGCCTTTA
>CAZKRB010000104.1:0-5314 GCA_964555065.1 uncultured Syntrophus sp. | reverse complement strand
CCCGGCATCTATCGGGGGCGGGCCTGAATTTTTCCCCGTGTTTTCAAGCTTTTCTTTTCGTTCCCGTCCCGTCCCTTCCCTTCACTCCAGCCAAAAATTCTTCCGCCGTTGTTGACAAGGTCCTTTGCATGCTTATTTTAAAGGCGTCTTTTTTTGACGGGAGGAATTTCCCCCCTTTCCAGCGAACCCGGCATGCCTGAGCATGCCTATTCTATGTGGAAGTCATTTTGTAAGGAGGCAGGAGCATGAAAATTACACCACTACACGATCGCGTCCTGGTTTTGCGGACCGAGAACACGGAAAAAACAGCAGGGGGCATCATCATCCCCGATACGGCCAAGGAAAAGCCCCAGGAGGGCAAAGTCATCGCCGCCGGGCCGGGCAGGCGGGACGAAGAGGGCAAGCGCCTTCCCCTCAACGTCAAGGAAGGGGACCGGATTCTCTTCGGGCGCTATGCGGGCACGGAGGTCAAGATCGACGGCGTTGAACATCTGATCATGCGGGAAGACGACATTCTCGGCGTGATCGAATCCTAGGGAGGTAAGCGATGGCTGCAAAAGAAATCAAATATGACATGGTTGCCCGCGAGAAAGTCCTGCGGGGCGTAGATACCCTGGCCAATGCCGTCAAGGTTACCCTCGGCCCCCGGGGGCGCAACGTGGTGATCGAGAAATCCTGGGGCGCACCGACCATCACCAAGGACGGCGTCACCGTGGCCAAAGAAATTGAACTGGAAGACAAATTTGAAAACATGGGCGCCCAGATGGTCCGGGAAGTGGCGTCCAAGACATCGGACATGGCCGGTGACGGCACCACGACGGCCACGATCCTCGCCCAGGCGATTTACCGCGAAGGGTCCAAGCTGGCCGCCGCCGGGATGAATCCCATGGATCTCAAGCGGGGCATCGACAAGAGCGTGCAGATCGTCATCGACGAATTGAAAAAAATCTCCAAGACCATCCGGGACAAGAAGGAGATCACCCAGGTCGGGACGATTTCCGCGAACAACGACACCACGATCGGGGAAATCATTTCCGAGGCCATGGAAAAGGTCGGCAAGGAAGGCGTCATCACCGTCGAAGAAGCCAAAAGCATGGATACCACCCTGGAAATCGTGGAAGGCATGCAGTTCGACCGCGGCTATGTTTCCCCCTATTTCGTGACGGAGCCCGAAAAGATGGAGGTCGCGCTGGAAGATCCCTACATCCTTCTGTACGACAAGAAAATCAGCGTCATGCAGGATCTCGTTCCCATCCTGGAACAGATCGCCCGCACCGGTCGGCCCCTGCTGATCATCGCCGAAGATCTGGAAGGGGAAGCGCTGGCAACCCTGGTGGTGAACAAGATCCGGGGCACCCTGAAGTGCGCGGCCGTCAAGGCGCCGGGATTCGGTGACCGCCGCAAGGCCATGCTGGAAGACATCGCCATTCTCACCGGCGGAAAGGTCGTCTCCGAGGAAATGGGGATCAAACTGGAGGCCATTACCCTGGACGATCTGGGAACCTGCAAGCGGCTCCATATCGACAAGGACAACACGACCATCGTGGACGGCGCAGGCAGCCAGGCCGAAATCGAAGGGCGGGTCAAGCAGATCCGCGCTCAGATCGAGGAAACCACCTCCGATTACGACCGGGAAAAGCTTCAGGAACGCCTGGCCAAGCTGGTGGGCGGCGTGGCCGTCATCAAGGTCGGGGCAGCGACGGAAATTGAAATGAAGGAGAAGAAGGCCCGGGTGGAAGACGCCCTGAATGCCACGCGGGCGGCGGTGGAGGAAGGCATTGTCCCCGGAGGCGGCGTCGCCCTCCTGAGGACCCTCCCGGCCCTCTCAGCGGCCCAGCTTCCCGACGATGAGCGCCCCGGGCTGAATATCGTCAAGCGGGCCATTGAAGAGCCGATGCGCCAGATCGCCGGCAATGCCGGTTTTGAAGGTTCCATCGTCGTGGAAAAGGTGAAAGGCCAGTCCGGGAATTTCGGCTTCAATGCCGACGCCGGCCAATATGGTGACATGATGGAAGCCGGCATCATCGATCCCACCAAGGTGGTCCGCTTTGCCCTCCAGCATGCGGCCTCCGTGTCCTCTCTCCTCCTGACGACCGAAGCCATGATCGCCGAAGCCCCCCGGAAGAAGGGGGCCGCCATGCCCGGCGGAATGCCCGATATGGGGGATATGGATTACTAGCCCGCCGGAGACATTGTCCATTCCCCCCTCTGCAAACCTCCCCGCCGCAACGGCGGGGAGGTTTTTTTTCTCCAGGTGATTGCGAATCAAAGCAAAAAACGCTATCTTCTAGGCTGTCGGAGCAGACAGGTTTTCCCCGGAAATTGCCGACACGGTCCCCCCGCCGCCGGACGGCTGGACGCGCAACAAGGTTTCCTTTTCAATCAACCAGGAGTCCCTCATGGCCCCAGAAGATCTTTCCCGGCTCACTATCGACAAATCGGACCGGACAGTGCGCAGAAGACGGCGCCTTCCCCTGTTCGCCTGGATTGCGGCCGGCGTGGTGATCCTCATCCTGGCCGTTCTTGCGCTGACCGGCCGCCTGCTTCCCGCCGTCGCCGTGGATGCCGCCGCCGTCTCCCGGATTTACCCCTCCCAGACCTTCTCTCTCTTGAATGCCAGCGGTTACGTCGTGGCCCAGCGGAAGGCCGCGGTGGCCTCCAAACTCACGGGGCGCCTCGTGGCCCTCTCCGTGGAAGAGGGAAGCCGGGTCAAGGCCGGGGACGTCATCGCCCGGCTGGAGGCTGATGACGCCCGGGCGGCGCGCGACCAGGCCGAGGCCAACCTGAGGACGGCGCGGGCCAATATCGCCCAGGTGCGGGCGGAGTTTCAGGATGCAAGCCTCAATTACCGCCGGAAAAAGGAGCTGCTGCGCCGGGACGTCATCTCCCGGGCGGAATATGACACCACGGAGGCGGGCTACCTGAGAGCCGAGGCCGCCTTGGCAGCCGCCCAGTCCGCGGAGAAGGCCGCCGCCGCGGCCCTGAGGGGGGCCGAAACCGCCCTGGATTACACGCTGATCCGAGCCCCCTTCGACGCCGTCGTCCTGACCAAGAATGCCGACGTCGGCGACATCGTCACGCCCATCGGCGCCGCGGCCAATGCCAAGGCGGCCGTCGTGACCATCGCGGATCTCCATTCCCTCCAGGTGGAGGCCGATGTCTCCGAGTCCAACCTCGCCCTCGTCAAGATGGGGCAGCCCTGCGAGATTCAGCTGGACGCCTTTCCCGACCTCCGCTTCCGCGGGATCGTCCACATGATCGTGCCCACCGCGGACCGCACCAAGGCCACGATCCTGGTCAAGGTCCGCTTTCTGGACCCCGATGCCCGGCTTCTCCCCGAAATGAGCGCCAAGGTCGCCTTTCTCTCCCGTCCGCCCCGCCCGGAAGAGCAGCGCCTGCGCACCGCCGTGACGGCCTCCGCCCTGGTCAAGCGGGAGAATCGCCTCGTCGCGTATAAAATCACAGGCGACCGGGTCCGGGAAGTTCCGGTGACAAAAGGGGAAACCTTCGGCGACCTCGTCGAGGTGAGCGCCGGCTTGCAGGCCGGAGACCGGGTCGTCATCAGCCCCCCGGACCGCCTCCGGGACGGCTCGCGCGTCAAGATCCGGGAACCGTGAGCATCGCCATGGAAAAGGAAGATCTCCGCCCGGCATCCGCCATGGTTTCCATCCGCGGCGTCAGCAAGTCCTACTGGCGGGGCAGCCAGCCGGTCCCCGTGCTGGAGAACATCACCTTCGACATCGCCGCCGGAGAATTTCTCGCCCTCATGGGCCCCTCGGGATCGGGGAAGAGCACCCTGCTCAACCTCATCGCCGGCATCGACACCGTGGACGGCGGGACGATCCTCGTGGGGGGCCTGGAAATCACCACCCTGGCGGAGACCGAACTGGCCCACTGGCGGGCGACCCACGTGGGATTCATCTTTCAGTTCTACAACCTGATCCCCGTGCTGACCGCCTATGAGAACATCGAACTGCCCCTCTACCTGACGTCCCTCTCCCGGAAGGAGCGGCGGGAGCACGTGGAAATGGCCCTCCGGGTCGTCAATCTCGCCGACCGCAGCGACCATTACCCCCGCCAGCTTTCGGGGGGAGAGCAGCAGCGGGTCGCCATCGCCCGGGCGGTGATCACCGACCCGGACATCCTGGTGGCCGACGAACCCACGGGGGACCTGGACCGGCATTCCGCCTCGGAGATCCTCAACCTCATGGAACGGCTCAACGCCGAGTCCGGCAAGACCATTATCATGGTGACCCATGACCCCCGGGCAGCGGAGCGGGCCAGGATCATCCGACATCTGGAGAAGGGGACCCTGACGGATGATGCTCTTTCGGCTCCTCTTTAGAAACGCCTTCCGCAACCGCCTGCGCAGCGGGCTGACCATCCTCGGGGTCGCCGTCGCCCTGCTGGCCTTCGGACTTTTGCGCACCCTCATCGGCGCCTGGTACGCCGGCGTCGAGGCCTCTTCGGCCACCCGCCTCGTGACGCGCAACTCCATTTCCCTCATCTTCCCCCTGCCCTTTTCCTACAAGGAAAAAATCCGCCAGGTCAGCGGCGTCCAGACGGTCTCCTGGGGCAACTGGTTCGGCGGGATCTACATCGATGAAAAGAACTTCTTCGCCAATTTCGCCGTCGAGCCGGAAACCTACCTGAGCCTTTATCCCGAATTTACCCTCACCCCCGCCGAAAAAGCCGCCTTTCTCCGGGACCGGAAGGGGTTTGTCGCCGGACGCAAGCTCGCCGACAGGTACCGCTGGCGCCTGGGGGACACGGTGACGCTCAAAGGAACGATTTTTCCGGGAAACTGGGATTTTGTCCTGCGGGGCATCTACCGGGGACGGGATGAGAACGTGGACGAAACGCAGTTCGTCTTCCACTGGGACTATCTCAACGAAACCCTCAAAAAGACGGCTCCCCTGCGCGCCGACCAGGTGGGCTTCTACATGGTCGGCGTGAACCGCCCCGAAGTGGCCGCCCAGGTCGCGGCGGCCATCGACGGGATGTTCAAAAATTCCATGGCGGAGACCCTGACGGAAACGGAAAAGGCCTTCCAGCTCGGATTCATCGCCATGACGGGGGCGATCGTGGCGGCCATCCAGATCGTCTCCTTTGTGGTCATCTTCATCATCATGGCCGTCGTGGCCAACACCATGGCCATGACGACGCGGGAGCGCTTCGGAGAATATGCCGTGCTCAAGACGCTGGGCTTCGGCGGCCGGCACCTGGGCGTCCTGATCCTCGGGGAATCCCTGGTCATCACCCTGCTGGGCTGCGCCCTGGGGATCGCCCTGACCTACCCCGCCGCCGCCCTGAT
>CAZKRB010000103.1:0-5446 GCA_964555065.1 uncultured Syntrophus sp. | reverse complement strand
ACTCCATATCTCCTCGAACGTGTTTGTAATAGTTATATTTTTACAATCCCTAAGCATTGATTTGGGTCGACGCCGGTTTAAAAAAGCACCAGGAACAGGCCGGAAAAGACGGTGACGGCGGCGGTTATTGCGGTAAAGCGCCCCAGCCGCCGATGGAACGGCCTCAGCATCGCCGCGCGGGCCGGAAAACGGAAGAGGGACAGTCCGAAAGCGAGGGTGGTCCCGGTCAGCAGGAACGTCAACGCACCAACCCACGTATGAGGGGTTTCAAAATGTTCGCCCCCGGAAAACGATTTCATGGCTACGGCGGCGAAAAATCCGGCAGCCATGGCGGCAACACCGGCATATGCAGCGCGCCGGTGCGCCTTCACCCACCAGCCTTTCTTCCGCAGCGACATGGCGATCGTTATCCCCGCCACCAGGGCTCCAAAGGCGGTGAGCATGAATCCGATATGCGGATAAAGCAGAGTCATGACGCCTCCCAACTTTTTACTGGGAAAGAAACGGTAAGGGGTCTGCAGGAAACGGAGAGCCAAGCCTTATTTCCCGGCAGGTTCACCGAGACCCATTTCCGCGGTCTTGGACCCGTAAAGGCTGCAGGACGCCTTGACGCTGACGCGATCCCCCTTCTGCAGCGGCAATTTGTACGTATAGGAGAAGGCGGTTTTATCCGGTTGGCTGCTGTACTCTTTTACCATCGGGATTTCGGAATTCTTCTGAATTTTCACCGTCTTGATGTAGTGGTAATTGGGAGAAACGGAACGGTGGGTGATGGTGACCTGCAGCGACTGTTCAGCCTCCAGATACGACACTTTGATGTCCGCTGGGGGATGCGCGGAAGCCGGGGCGGGGAAAAGAAGCAGCAGTGCGATCAGAGCGGACAGCAGCCCTCCCACCGCCCATTCTCTGAAGCCGATCCCGGGAATGAAGGCAGAGTTCACCGGCAATCTGCCGTTCTCTGCACTCCCGGCCCTGGGTTTAGCGATTTTCAAGGACTGCTCGCAATTTGTTCGTGCCATGGTTGGTTCCTCCTTTGAGAAATTGGCTGCCGCCCGGTTTTCCCCAGGGCAGCGGAAAATTATTCCGATGTCTTTTCCTGACGCCGCAGCTCCTCTGTGTCCGAAAGGGCAACCGCGGAGCCGGCCGCCGGCGACATCCTCCTCATCAGGCCGGTGATGGATTGGGTTCTCGGAGGGTCCGAAGTCCCTGGGCGCCCACGCTCTCACTTCAGCTGCTCAACCAGGGCCCTTCCGAATAGGACGCATTGCTCCCGGCCCTCCTGATCGGGGTTCCACTGCAGGCGAAGCCCGTCATTCAAAATGGCAAAGCCCCCCTCTTCCAGCCTCCGGGTGATCTGCTTGACCGCTTCCCCACTCCAGCCGTATGCGCCGAAGGCCGCCGCCTTCTTGTTCCGGAAGGACAAACCCCGCATTTCTTCCAGGATGGCAGCGACGGAAGAGAGCATCCCTCGATTGATCGTCGAGGACCCCACCAGAACCGCCCGGGATTTGAACACCTCCGCCAGGGCCTCCGTTTTATCGGAACGGGAAACATTGTAAAGTTTGACCGTCATGGACGGATCGGCCTCCAGGATGCCTTCAGCCAGGAATTCCGCCATCCGGCGCGTGCCGTTCCACATCGTGTCGTAAAGGATCGTCAGCTGATTTTCCTGCCAGGCATTCGCCCATTGCAGGTATTGGTTGACGATCTGCAGGGGGTCCTGCCGCCAGATGACTCCATGGCTGGGGCAGATCATCGTAACAGGAAGGTTCAGGGCCAGAACCTCCTTTATCTTCTTCTCCACCAGCATGCTGAAGGGGGTGAGGATATTGGCGTAATACTTGAGCGCCTCCTGATAAAGCTCGGCTTGATCGACCAGATCGTTATAGCGCTGCTCGGAGGCCAGGTGCTGCCCGAAAGCGTCATTGCTGAATAGGATGTTATCGCCGGTGAGGTAGCAGAACATGCTGTCCGGCCAGTGCAGCATGGGGGCCTCGAGGAACACCAGTTCCCGGCTCCCCAGGCTGAGCTTGTCGCCCGTCTTGACGGGCTGAAAATTCCAGTCCTGATGGTACTGGCCTTTCAGGGATTTGATGCCGTTGGCCGTGCAGTAAATCGGCTTGTCGGGAATCCGGCTCATCAGGGCGGACAGGGCCCCGCTGTGATCGGTCTCGCCATGATTGGCCACGACAAAATCAATCTTCTGCAGATCGATCTCCTTTTCCAGGTCGGCCACGAACTCCTCTTTGAAAGGCCACCAGACCGTGTCGATCAAAGCCGTTTTCTCGTCGCGGACAAGGTAGGCATTATAGGACGTGCCCCGCTGCGTGGTATACTCTTCCCCATGAAATTTTCTCAGCTCCCAGTCTACCTTCCCCACCCAGGAAACCGAATCTGTAATGCTGAAGCTCATCTGCAGCCCTCCTCCTTCAAAAACAATGAAATCACGCAATAATTTCTATCTTATAATAAAACCTGGAATTTTCAATCTTTTTGCGCTTCACAGTCATTGCGGCAGAAAAATATGGGTCATGGGATTATGCAAACTCACCGACCCGATAGGCCGGAAAATATTTGGTTTCTGGAATTTCTTTTTGTCGGCAGACGGTTTCATAAACGGCCGGATTATAGATTCGCCCACAGAAATAGGTCGGCAACCTGTTTCTGGTCCAACCTCGTTTAAACTGATCCAACCCATCCCTGGCATCTGATTCCACCCCCGTTGCCGCGCCTAGATCGCAATACCGGACCCCCCTTTCTGCCAGATACTGGAATGTGATCCAAAAAATCCCATACGCCGCGTTCGATTTGTAACTTGCGGGGGAATAGGCGGCAAGGTGATCATAAGAAACATCGTTGCTCGTAAGCACCAGGTTGGCTCCCACAACCTCACCCTGCAGCTTTCCGACAACGAGAACGGCGCCGGGAATCCCCAGTTGCTTCCGAAAGCTTTCCTTGGAGAAAGCTCTGATCCCGGTAATATTATGCCTTTGAATCAGTTGATCATAGAGGTTTGTCCATTCGTCAAGGAAGCTTGGAGGGTCATCAGAAATTTCAATACTTAAATCCTTAAGCGAATGCCGTATTTTTTGCCGGTGACGCCGGTCAATGTTGCCCTCCCAGGATTGGTCAAATTCAAGAACATAGTGGTTCTTAAAAGGCTGAACGATATCGAAACACGTCTGCAAATACTCCTGATCCACATTAGCGAATGGATCTGTCACCATGGAGAGGGTAATCAGCTCATCCTGAAGTTCCGCCAGATCAGAGGGCAAAAGCTGCCAGTCCCTGCAGGCAAAGAGAGGATAGCATCCCAAACCATCTCGGTAGGGAAATTCCGGAATCGATCGCTTTAGAATCCACCCGCCACATCGTCGCAGCTCAAAGGGTTCACCGAACTCACTTAGTGAAACCGCGTAATCCGGATGATCGTAGCCGCCTGTCATGTTCATTTCAACTCTCCTGTCCTTAGTAATCACTCAGGGTCCGCAAACCAATTATTAAATGATGCATTTTTACACCAATGATTCAAGAGCTAAACAATCTAAACTTATGCGTTCAGCATATTCATTAAAGAAATCTCCTCCCGAATTTTATATGAAAATAAATTTAACGAATTGATTATTTTCATTATTCGTTGTTCCTATTTCAGGCATGAGGGTTAGTTATTTAAACGCCGGAGCAAGCCGAAGGTTTGCTCATGAGAAATTACGGCGTCCCATGTTATTCTCCCGGGCGGTTCCACAACTGGTTTCTCAACGTTTCCAACACCTTTCAGAAACTGAAAATCAATTGATTTCAGCACCGGATGCCTGGCAGATGATATATCGGTACTTTGCTGAAGAACCGGTGGATATTTCCTGGACAAATTCGAAGTTCACTTCACAGTCCTGCCCCATGCCGAGCCGCGTTTTTGCCGCGATCTCATCCAGCTCTTGTTGAGTAGGGGGCGGATGGTTATCTGTCTTTACGATGCGAAAGGTGATGCTGGAGAGACTGTTTTGAATCACCTGATATTCCCTGATCCATTGCTTGTGATACAGAACAACACTGAAATAGCAACCTCCAACCACCCCGCCATTCTTCAGCTTGAACATATCTCCGTTACGCCCAAGGACACTTTTAAGCGCCTGCCCCTGAGGATGTCTTCCCTTACCCTCAGATGGAGAAGCCAAAATCCCTCGATCGCCGATACGGTAACGGATGAGAGGCATGGCATAATTCGTCAGTGAAGTGACGAGAATCTCTCCTTCCGCCCCATCCGGCGCCGGGTTTCCATCATCGTCTACGATTTCGATATAGTTTCCCCAAGGCGCTATCCAAAAATGATCGCATCCGGGCACCTCACAGGCAATATCGCCCACCTCTCGGCTGCCGTAGCGATTGTACACCTTGCACTGGAACACCTCCTCGATTTTCTCGCGCATATGTGGAAACAACATTTCCGCCGAAGTGATAATCGCATTTTGAGGAACGATATGCAGATTTTCTTTTTCTGTAAACCCGGCAAGTACATAGATGGAATGGGCATAGGAGACAATCTGTTGCGGCCTGGTCTCGTTGATTATTTTTATATATTCACGCATCCTCTCCGGGGTCATGTTATAGGCGTTCAGTATCCGATCTTTGGAAATCGCGTTAACCAGCCGCGCTCTCCAAGTATCGCGCCCCTTTTCAATATCCCTGACGGATCCCCAAAGCTTGATTTCCGGCTCTCCGATCTCCCTTCCAACCAGTTTCGAGAAAAGCAGTTTCACGGCGCCGGCCTTTGCTTCGTATTCCCAATCCTGGATAAACCGCACGGGCTCTCCGGTGGATCCTCCGGAGGTATTGTATCGCCAGGTTCGTTTTTGTAGATCGTCAGATTTCAGTTCTTCAAACCGGGTACGAATGATGGTTTTGTCCAGAATAGGAAAATGTTTTAGATATTCTCGCGGATTACCGGCATAATCCCCGCCGATGGAATCCATGACTCCGGCATAGTAGGGAACGTGCGTCTTGCAGTGTGTCAGCAACTCCGTCAGCAACCGCTCCGTGGTATCTTCCGGAATTCCATTGCGAACCTCCTTCAAAAACTGGCGGTAGTATCTCCCCAGGGGTTGCCCACGAAGCGCTATCAGACTGAAGTAAAGAAATTGCCGAATGCTCATTCATAGCCCTCACGAAAAATCTTTTTGTATGACTGTGGCAGTCATGACCTCCGGCCAATCCGGTGGCTTTTGCCTTTCAGATAGCCTGCAATTTGTGCAATCGAATGTTTGGACGGTATCGATGTCAACAGGAAAAGCACTCTCCGCTCTCCCGGGAGTTCATATCCCCAGATGCTGCGTTGTATGTTTTAGCGTCAAAACGCTTATGTTGACACCGCCGTTAGAATCGTTCCTTACATCACGGCGAATGATGGTATTTGCAATAAGGAGACCTTTGCACAACACATTAAGCTAAG
>CAZKRB010000102.1:4367-5757 GCA_964555065.1 uncultured Syntrophus sp. | reverse complement strand
GAGCATTGCCCAGGCCCTTCGTGTTCATTCCGATTCCATGAGAGTTCAGCGACGCCAGCGGGCGGAGGAAAAGGCGGCAAAGCTTCCCCTTAAACTCCTTTTCCCCCTTATCTTCTTTATTTTCCCGTCCCTTTTTGTCGTCATTATGGGACCGGCAATGATCCAGGTCTTCCGCGTATTAGGCAGCCGATAAGCAGGTTTGGTAAATTCCATAGACAAGCCCCTGGGAGGCAGAACATGAAAGCGAACCTTCGAAATAGCTCTGACATCGGGAAAAGACTTTCCCTCATCCTGTTTCTTTTTCTTCCCTTCATCCTGGCTTCCTGTACAACGGACAAAACGGCAGCTCAAAACAGTTTTGTCTCCCAGGTTCGTCCCTGGCGCGGTAATGCCGAGGCGCATTATCAGCTTGCCTGCCATTATCAGGATCGTGGCCGCCATCGGGAAGCGCTGGAGGAATTGCATAAGGTCGTCGCCATCAATCCACAGGATATCCGGGCTTACAATGGAATCGGCATCTCCTGCGATGCCCTGAAAGACTTCCCCCGCGCCTTTCTCGCTTATGAAAAAGCCCTGAAACTGAATCCCAGGGCCGGATACGTGTACAACAATCTCGGCTACTCCTATGTACTCCAGAAACGCTATCACGAAGCGGCCCTGACCTTTGAAAAGGCGGTAGAGCATTCGAAGGACATGGCGATAAAAAACAAGATTGCCAGGAACCTGAACATGGCACAGGCTCTCTCCGAAAATCCGCAGGTGGCCACTGATGAGCAGAAGCAGGCGCCGACGCCGTCCCTGGCTCAAGAGCTTGCATTCACTTCGAATCTTGAGCGGGAGAGTTATATTAAAAGCATGCTGATCCAGCGGGATCCTCTTACCGCCCGTGCCCCCTCTTCTCCACGCCCTGCTTCCGCCTCGGCCTCTGCGGATAGCATTCGAAACGGCGAGGTCGCCATCGAAGTGGCCAACGGCAACGGCGTCCGCAACATGGCCAAGGGCGTGGGAAACTACTTGAAGAACCGGGGATACCGCGTCGTCAGCGTTACCAACGCCGACTCCTATTCTTATCCGACAGGCAGTGTCAGCTATCGGGGCGACGGGCAGGCAACGGCTCAGGAAATTGCCGCCATTTTCCCCGGCGACGTCAATGTGAAGAAGTCGAAACTCACAGCAAGAAAAGACGTCCGAGTCCGAGTGCTCATTGGTGAAGATATGATTCCCTATAAAAAAGTCTTTATGGAGGATAAGGGATAATGAAACAGAAGATCGCCTTCCTGCTCTCTCTGACCATGGCGTTCGGAATCGCCGGCTGCGCGACCTCGAACAACTCCCAGAAGGCCATGATGAAACAGATGGCCTATCGCCAGGAACTGGCCCAGCAGAAAGC
>CAZKRB010000102.1:0-4267 GCA_964555065.1 uncultured Syntrophus sp. | reverse complement strand
TATCGAAAAGCGCTGAAGATCAACGAGAAAGCCCCTGCCACCTATAACAACCTGGGCATGGCTCTCGGAAAGCTGGAACGATACAGCGACGCCCTGAATGCCTTCCGCAGGGCCGGTGACGACGCCTCCGCATACAACAACCTGGGTATGGTTTATATGGGGCAGGGCAAATATTCGGAAGCCCTGGCCGCCTTCGAAAAAGCCATTGAGCTGAAGCCCACCTTCTACGTCAAGGCTCACGAAAACAGTATCCGGGCCAGAGCCGCGATGAAAACCGCTTCGGTGTCACCCTAGGAGCTTGTCGGACTTAAAGGGAGTACATTATTTCAAGTACTTATGAAGAAAGTCCGACTGACTCCCAGCCCTTTTATTCCCTTGATGCAAAGCGATGAATTTCCGAGAGGAATTGGATAGAAGATCAAGATCTGTCTTGACGATCCTTCTACAGCGCAAGTCGAAGCAATGGGATCGCCGTGATCAAATGAAAACAATCAAAAACGCCATAATAAGCTGGTTCATCGCTGCACTATGTATCTTCTTCATGGTTTCAGAATCGACAGCCGAAAACCGGGTTTTCTCCGAAGGCATGGTCACTGGCGCTGATTCTTTTGCTGCAGCGCCCCTTTCGGAAGGCATCCACCTGGCAAATTCCAAAAGCAGAAGAATTGTTCCTGGAGAGGGTGGAAACTGGAGGCGCGCGGAAGAAGTTGTCGTCTCCTGGGGGAATGAACCCACCAAGGTAAAAATCATGGGAAACGCTGTCCTGGTTCCCGTCACCCTGGTGCATGGCGGCAATGAGGCTGTTGTTGAACTTTTACTGGATACAGGCGCAACGGGAACGGTGATCCATACCAATATTGCGGATCAGTTAGCCATCGATCTCGACCAGGCAAGGAAGACAAAAGTGCAGGTCGTCGGGGGCGGAATCCTCAATGCCCACCTGGTCAGGATGAGCAGCCTGACCATCGGGCCTCATACGAAACGCAACTGGAATATTCTGGTCGTCCCCCATAAAAGCTCTGTCGTGAGATACGACGGACTCCTCGGGATGGATGTCCTGCGCGGCTTGAAGTACGAGGTTGATTTTAAAAAGCAGGTCATCATCTGGAAGTAAAAAACATCTTTTCCAGATCACGCCACCCGCTGACGCGGATGCCTTTGTGCTGGTAAGTTTCCATACCGCCATAAATCAGGGTCGGATTGATTGCCATCTCGCCTGCCAGAGACACCCATTTTTCCAGGGCAGAGAAAGAATCCCGTGCGACCGTTTTGCCGGATTTGATCTCGACTGGGATTATTCGCCCAGCCTGTTCAATGAGGATGTCCACTTCAACTCCGCTACTGTCCCGCCAGAAATAGAGGTTCGGTCGTTCTCCCCGATTAAGAAATGATTTTATCACCTCGGAAACAACAAAAGTTTCAAAGATGCTTCCCCTCAAGGGGTGCGTTTCCATCTGCTCAGGCGTCTGTATTCCCAAAAGCCAGGAAACAAGACCCGTATCATAAAAATAAAGTTTGGAAGCTTTGACCAACCGTTTGTTAAAATTTACATAATGCGGACGAAGTTGGAAGACGATATAGCTGGCCTCGAGGACAGACACCCAGGCTTTGGCCGTATTGTGGGTAATGCCGCACTCTGCGGCCAGAGCGGAAAAGTTCAACAGTTGACCGGTACGTCCGGCGCAGAGACGAACAAAACGCTGGAAGGTCTCCAGTTCTTGAACTTTGAGAACCTGTCGGACATCACGTTCAAGGTATGCCGTCACATAAGCACTGAACCAAGCCCGGACAGTGACATCGCGGTCATAGAGAGGTGGGTAGCCACCGGTATGCAGCATTCGATTAATCTGATCCGGCAGTTTACCCGCCCGGGAAAGTTCGTTCAGCGAGAAAGGGAGTAACTCCACAAAGGCGGTTCTCCCGGCCAACGATTGGGTAATGCCCGACATGAGGCCAAACTGCTGCGAACCGGTCAGGACATAAAGCCCCATGCGTCCATCAGCATCGACCCTGGATTGCAGATAGGAGAGAATTTCCGGACAGCGTTGCACCTCATCCAGAACGGCGCCATCGGGAAAGCGTTCAAGAAACGACCGCGGATCATCACGGGCGGCCAGACGCACATCCGGGTCTTCCAGAGACGCATAGGGTTTATCTGGAAAAACAGCCTTCGCGAGTGTCGTCTTGCCGGACTGTCTGGGCCCGGTAATGGTGACAATGGGAAAACCCCGCAATAGCGAATGGATGGCATCTTCAGCGTCACGTCGTATCATGACATAGGATTAATGGATGCCATGCAATTTGTCAAAAGGTTTCTCAATTTACATAAAACAGGCAACCCTAGCGGTGACGATTGGGCGCTTTCCCTGTAACCGTGTCTGCGCGGGACATCATCCTTCACTGCCTGTCACCTCAACAAGTCCAAGTTACCAGTCCCCCTTGGTCGATGGGCTTCCCTTGAGGTAGGCATAAAGGGCGTCCCCCGTTTCCCGGGCTTTCTGCTTGAGTTCCCTCATGGCATCGGCATCTTCCACCGGCCGTGCCGTCTTTTTAAATTCCCCCCAGAAATCTTCGAAATCGTAAGAGGTGACACGGATTCTGCCGTCCTTGAAATCGATCCGCATCGCGTAACGGGCGGGAACTTCCACAAACATACTGTTATAAGAGGTCATGACCGACGCGCTGATCGCACCCTGCGCCCGGTCCGCGTTCACCAATCGGCCTCCTTTGGGAATGATCGTGGCGTTTACCCACAGGAGCGTTTTATCGAACAGTTCAGACTGGCTTGCCCCGGGCAGTTCATATTTGATGGCCATTGCCCTTTCCGCCTCGGGCGTCGTTTCCCATTTCATCCCGGGGCTGGCGCAGCCCCCCAGCATCGCCGACAGAAGCAGAAAAACAAACAGACGCCTCATGAACGCTCCTCCTCATATTTTTAGAACAGCCGCTTCATCTCTTTCAGCAGCCGGGTCATGTCCTCCCGCGTGCCGATGGTAATCCGGACGAAATCCTGGATTCCCTCCACATGAAAATAACGGACCAGAATGCCCCGCTCTTTCAGCGTTTCATACACCTTTTGGCCCGCCACGCCCTCTTTTCGGGCGAAGACATAATTCGCCCTGGAAGGCAGCACCTGCCAGCCCGCCTCTTCCAGCGCCGCGGAAAAGAAGTTCCGCGCCTCGACGATCCGGGTGATCCCTTCCTTGAACCATGCCTCATCCTCCAGGGCGATTTGGCCGATGGACTGGGTCAGCCGCCCCACCGTGTAGGAATTGAAGGAGTCCTTCGCGATGAAGAGGGCGCGGATCAGTTCGGGGCTTCCCAAGGCGTATCCGAGCCGGAGACCGGCCAGGGAATAGCTCTTCGACAGGGTTCGGACCAGCAGGAGGTTGTCATGGGAGGCAATCAGGCCGACGGCGCTTTCTCCCCCAAAATCGATATAGGCCTCGTCAATGACCACCGCCCGGTCCCGCGGGTAGCGGTTCAGGAAATCCTCGATTTTATCCAGTTCAAGGGCGACCCCCGTGGGGGCGTTGGGGTTGGGAAAGACAATCCCGCAGGAAGGCTCCCCCCCGTTTTCGATCATGGCTTCCAGGTCCAGGGAAAAATCCGGGTGGAGGGGAACCCGGCGGTAGGGCACCTCGTAAAAATCGCAGTACACGGGGTAGAAACTGTACGTGAAACGGGGAAAGAGGAGCTTGCCGTAGGCGCCGTCAAAGAAGGCGTACCAGACAAAGCTCAGGATCTCATCGGAACCGTTGCCCACAAAGACGTTTTCCTCGGCCAGGCCGTGCTTCCGGGCGATGGTTTGCCGCAGGCTCAGGGACCAGGGATCGGGATACAGGCGCAGCACAGCGGGGTCGCAGGTCCGCAGGAAGGCTTCGATCCGCGGCGAGGGCGGATAGGGATTTTCATTGGTGTTCAGCTTCAGGTAAGCCCGGTCCCGGGGCTGCTCGCCCGGCACATAGGGCGTCAGAGCTGCAATTCTTCGAGATAACATGAACTCTCCTCTGGTGAACTCTGGGGGGGCTCTGACAGGTTCACCTCGTCAGATGTTGTGACCAGCGGTTTCGCACCATCAGCCGCGCTTCTTCGGGCGTTTCGATAAAGCCGTTGAGCTGCGCGTCCTCGATGGCGACCAGAATCTCCCGGAAAAGAGCGCCGGGCTCAAATCCCATTTCCAGCAGGTCCTTTCCGTTCAACAGTGGAGAAGGCTTCAACTGCTCTTCCGTCAGTTCCTTCTGTTTCCGCCGGCAGTATTCGTAGG
>CAZKRB010000101.1:0-5815 GCA_964555065.1 uncultured Syntrophus sp. | reverse complement strand
AATTTAGCACATGACGTGTAATTGTAATAGTAATTATTTTACGATCCCTAAGTCCTTGGAATCCGGCCCGGGTTCTTGTGCAGGATCTCCGACCGTCACGCCGGATAAGCCGGCAAGCACGGCGGTGCGCTTCAGGGACAAAACGATCGACCCGAAGCCGTCATCAATCGTGGCTGCAGAGCCTTTGATTGCCGTGCCGGATGATTAAAATTGAGACAGGAGAGTCGTGGGCAATGCTTGTGATCACCATTTGCGTCGGCAGTTCATGCTCTGTGCGCGGTTCGGATGAATTGGCATCGGAACTCCAGAGATGCATCGAGGAGGAGGGGGTGGCAGACCGCGCCGAGATCGTAGGCGCCTTCTGCATGGATACCTGTTCCAATGGGATTTCCGTCCGGGTTGGAGAACGCCAGTTCAGCGGAATTCATCCCGAGGACGCTGAAGCCTTTTTTTATGACGTGATCATGGGCACTCTCGACAGGCAGTCGAGGAGGAGAAAACTGGGAGAATAGAACGGAAAACTCCGGTAAAGAGATTTCCTGAAGGATATTTTATGAACGAGGCTATTATTATCACCAATCCCGACCGCTGCCGCGACTGCTTTCGCTGCGTCCGCAACTGCGAGCTGAAAGCCATTCGCGTCAAGGACGGTCATGTGCAGGTTGCTCCGGAACTTTGCATCACCTGCGGCACCTGTGTCCGCGTATGCCCCCAGAAGGCGAAAAAGGTCCGCAGCGGGGCGACCCTGGACGTCAAGGAGGCAAAGCGGAAAGGGAAGCGCCTGATCGCTTCCGTTGCGCCCTCCGCGCCGGCCTACTTTGACTTCAACACCTTTTCGGAAATGGAAAGCGCACTGAAATCACTAGGGTTTTATGCCGCGGAAGAAACCGCCGTCGGGGCGGAAATCGTGGGGCTGGCCCATCGGGAATATGTGGAGCAGATGTCGGACCACCAGCCGGTCATTACCTCCTCCTGCCCGGTGGTCGTCAATCTGATCGAACAGTTTCACCCCGACCTGATCCCCTATCTCGCCCCCATCGTTTCCCCGATGATCGCTCATGGGCGGAGGCTGAGGCAGAAATACGGGTTCGACGCCTATCTTGTCTTCATCGGTCCCTGCCTCGCAAAAAAGCGGGAGATCCAGGATGAAGCCGTAGCGGGTGTGATTCAGGCGGCCATGACCTTCCGGGGCATCCAGGCATGGCTCCGGGAGGAGGGAATTCTCCTGCCGAAGAGAGAGCCGGTTGCCGAGGAGTCCGATGAGGCCCTGGCCCGGCTTTTCCCCGTCGAGGGGGGGCTGATCGGTACGGCGAGGATGAGTACGGACATTCTGAATAATCAGGTCCTGATCACGACGGGATTGGAGGCCTGTCAGGACGTGCTCAGCGAAATCCGGGCGGGACAGTTGGTGGGTATCCGCCTGGTGGAGTTAATGGCCTGCAAGGGCGGCTGCATTAACGGGCCGGCGATGGCGGATCTTCCAGGCGGGATTTTTCAGGCCCGCAAAAAAATCCTGGATTACCAGGCCAACCGTCAACCCTTTCCGAAGATCGCCAGGGAGGAATGGCCCGAGCTGACGCGGACCTACCGGGACAAGAAGCAGGTTCTTCCCGAATTCGACGAAGAGCAGATCCGGGAGGTGCTGCGCCGGGTCAATAAATATACGCCGGAGGATGAACTGAACTGCGGCGCCTGCGGCTATTCGAGCTGCCGGGAAAAGGCGATCGCCGTCCTTCGGGGCATGGCGGAGGTGACCATGTGCGTCCCCTATATGAGAAATCGCTCCGAATCCCTGCGCCAGGTGGTGATGGATGTCTCGCCCAATTCGATTATTATTATTGATGATAAGTTGACCATTCAGGATATGTCGCCCTCGGCGGAAGAGCTTTTCAAATGCTCCCTTCCGGAGATGAAAGGGGAACCGCTTTCCTGGCTGATCCATGACCTGGACGACTTCCTCTCCGTCCGCAATACGGGAATGCCGATCCTCTCCAGGATCTCCCAACTGCGTGACGACCTGGTGGTGGAGCAGAGCATCGTCCGCATTGAGGGCCAGCCGCTGCTGGTGGCGATCATGCGGAATATTACGGAGCAGGATCGGGAACGGAAAAAGTTCCAGATGCTCAAGGAGAAAACGCTGGTCCAGACCCGGGAAGTGGTGAACAAGCAGATGCGCGTCGCTCATGAAATTGCCCATCTCTTGGGGGAAACCACGGCGGAAAGCAAGATGATCGTCTCTCACCTGACGAAACTCCTGGAAGAGGATGAGGCGAAATGAGGCAGGTCATCGAGTTTTCCTGGAACAGCCTGAACAAGTTCGGGGAAGAACTTTGCGGTGATTCCGTCATCATCCGGTCCGGCAGGGATTCCTTCGTTGCCGTTCTTTCCGACGGCCTGGGCAGCGGGGTCAAGGCCAGCATCCTGTCCACCCTCACCGCGGAAATTGCCGCCCGGATGTTTGAAGAGGGAGGCTCGGTGGAAGAGGTCATGCAGACGCTGGTGGATACCCTTCCGGAGTGCAGTGTCCGGAAGCTGGCCTATGCCACCTTTGCCGTCCTGGTGGTTTATAACGGACGGGAGGCCCACCTGGTGGAATTTGATTCCCCGCCCATGATCTTCATCCGGGAGAATAAGCTGTTGCCGCTGCCTCTGCAGGAACGGGACATCAAGGGCCGGATCATCCGCGAGGCCCACTTTGAAATCCAGGAAAATGATTACCTGGTCCTGATCAGCGACGGGTATGACCATGCAGGACTGGGGGCCATCTACCGCCTCGGGTGGGGATGGAACAGCATCGCCCAGGCTGTGCAGCGGTTTGTCCAGGCGGGAGTGGACGCGGTTCAGTTGACGCAGGCCCTTTCGCGAACCTGCATGAAGTTTTATGAAGATAAGCCGGGTGATGATTCAACGGTCATCAGCATGAAGGTCCGGCCCGCCGTTTCCGTCTGTATCCTTACCGGTCCGCCAAGCAACAGGGAGCAGGATGCTTTTGCCGTTTCCCGCCTGATGGGGGCCGAGGGATTTAAACTGATCTGCGGCGGCAGTACGGCTCAGATGGCTGCCCGCATCCTGGGGCAGGAGCTGGAAGTGGAATGGGTCCCCCCCTGGAAAAGAACGGAGGGCTCGCAGAAAAAGAAGAAGGGATCACCGCCGACGGCGCTGTTAAAAGGGATAGACCTCGTGACGGAGGGCATCCTGACCATCGGGCAGGCCGTTAAAATCCTCCATCAGGCAGGGACCGTTCATGATCTTCCCAAGGACGCGGACCCGGCCACCCGGCTGGCGCGCTATCTGCTCATTGCCGATGATATCCATCTGCTGGTTGGAACGGCCCTCAATCCCAACCAGATCGCCGATCTCGTCCGGGGGGAGCCCATGAGAATGGTCTATATCCGGGAACTGATTGAAGAGCTGAAAAAGCACGATAAGCAGGTCACGGTGGAAATGATCTGAGGAAAAAGCCCTTCACGCTTCCTCAATGAAGGATCAGCGTTCTCTCCGGATCATTCATGATCAGCCGCCGCGGCAGAGACAGGCGGATCCTGGTCCCCGTCGGGCCTTCCGCCGGGTCGGCATTGGACTGCACCGTCAAATCTCCGCCATGGGCCTTGACCACCCCGTAAACGGAAGGAAGACTCAGTCCTGTTCCCTCTCCGACGGGTTTGGTGGTGAAAAAGGGGGTAAACAACTGGTCCAGATGTTCCTTTGTGATGCCGAGACCGGTGTCGCAAACGGTGATGCAGACCCGGTCTCCCTCTTCTTCAACGAGGATCCGCAGGCATCCCCCCCGGGGCATGGCTTCGATGGCATTGGTTTCGAGATCCACCAGGGCTTTGACCAGGCGTTCGTGATCCAGGAACACCGTTCCATCGGTGAGGTTGTCCAGGAGTTCAAGCTGGACAACCTCAGGCCTCCGGAGCACCTTGACGCTCTCATCGACGATCCGCCGCAGATTGGTTTCCCGTAGTTTCAGTCCCTGCACCGCTTCTTATCCTTTCGTGAATTCATGCCGCTGTTCTGATTTCCGCTTGAAGCGCACCCGGTGAAGAAGCCTCCTCGGCTCACAGTGGCAAGCGGGCCCAAGCCCCTGGCGCCTCTTGCTCGCAACTGTGAGTTCCTCGTTGACGCGGAACCCGAGGAAGCCCTCCTCTTTTCTCCTCACTCCCGGTTCTAGCCGGACTCCGGGCGGCTAAGGCGCACGGAGTTTCTTCATCCTCCGGTCAAAGGCGAGCAGGGCGGATGGGAAGGGGGAAAGGGTCCGCCGGGCAACGCCCTGGGTGAAGGAAATGGCCAGCCCGTAATTGGTAATCGGGATGGAAGCCTCCCGGGCCTGCTGCATTCGGTTGAGCATTTCCCGCCGGGTCAGCATGCAGGCGCCGCAGTGGATGATCAGCTTGTAGTCGCAGAGGTTTTCCGGGTAATCCCTCCCTGCCGAGACGTCCGTGCGGATGTCGCCGCCGACATACTGCTTCAGCCAGCGGGGGATTTTTACCCGGCCGATATCATCCTGCAGGGGGTGGTGGGAGCAGGCCTCGGCAATGAGCACCCGGTCGCCTGGTTGCAGGGTTTCAATCTGCGCGGCTCCCTCGGCCGCCGTGGCGAGATCCCCTTTCTGCCGGGCAAAGAGGATGGAAAAGGTGGTCAGGGGAATGGCCGGGGACACATCGGCGGAAACCTTAAGGATCGCCTGGGAATCGCAGACAACGACATCCGGCGGACGGTTCAGCAGGGCCAGGGTGGCGGATAGCTCCCTCTCCTTCACGATCAGGGCGGCTGCATCGTTATCCAGGGCGTCGCGGATCGTCTGGACCTGGGGCAGGATCAGGCGGCCCGTGGGCGCCTGCAGATCGATGGGGACAACCATGACGGCCAGACCGCCCGGGGGAAGGAGATCGCCCACGAGGGACGGCGGCTGGATGAAATCATCGGGGGCCAGTTCCAGCAGACGCCGCTTCAAGGCGTCCAGGAAGAAAGAGCGCCGTTCGCCGTCAAGGCAGGAGACCGGGACGACATGAGGCGTTTTCTCCTTCAGGTCGCGAAGGAAGGATTCGGAAGGACGGCGGAGGTCGATCTTGTTGATCACCGCGATGACGGGGACCCCCCGCTTGTTCATTTCCGCTGCCACTTCCTCTTCGTAATTTCCCCAGACCTCCGGCTCGATCACCAGCAGCGCGACATCGGCCCGGTCGAAAATTTTCTCCGTTTTTTTCAGCCTCCGTGACGCCAGTTCCGAGGCGTCGTCCAGCCCGGCCGTATCGAGAAAAAGCACCGGCCCCAGTGGAAGGAGTTCCATGGCCTTTTCCACGACATCCGTCGTGGTTCCCGCCACCGGGGAGGTGATGGCGACATCCTGGCCGGTTACCAGGTTCAACACACTGGATTTGCCGACGTTGGTGCGTCCCAGGAGGGCGATGTGCAGGCGGTTTCCTTTCGGGGTGGTGTCCATTTCCCTTATCCTCTGAACTCTACGGATGACTTTCCCTGTGGAAGCGGGACGAAATCATGCAGAAAAGAAAGGAAAAAGGCAACGGTTTTTTAAGCGTCCCGGCCGAGGAGACTCAGGATCAGGTCCGTGGCCTTTTCCACCAGGGAAAGGGTTGCCGGGGAAAGATCCCGGTGAAAATCGAAATTGCGGCCGTGGATGGAAACGAGGCGGCCTTCGAGTGCGCGGCCGTGAAGGGCCTGAAAAAAGGCCAGGAGCGTGGCCGGTGTCATGTGGTGGGTGAAGGTAAAACCGGCCTCGTCGGGAGAAACCGGGGTGCAGTGAAGCTCCTCCAGGGCCGGGTCGACATGGGCGTCCACGAAGACAACCTGG
>CAZKRB010000100.1:0-6169 GCA_964555065.1 uncultured Syntrophus sp. | reverse complement strand
TAGGTCCCTGGTTCGATCCCAGGTGGGCCCACTCTTTTAAAACCCCCGATATGAGGATCATGGAGGATGGATTGCTGCATCCAGGAAAAGAGGGAAGCAAAGCGATATGATCGGCTCATATGGAGAAGACTCTGATTTAAGACAAGCCTCAAGGGAGGCTGAGGGAGTTGTTTGCTGAGAATGCACCCTGTCACGGTGCATTTTTTTTTGGTTTGTTACTGAGGAAAGGGGAACGTTTTCTTGAATAAGCATTTGTCATTGTTGATTTCTTTGCAGGGGCTTGACACCGAAGCGGCAAAACATAAAATTAAGAAAAAGGATCTTCCTGTGCGCGTGGCCAGGTTGAATGACGTGATGAGCAAAGAGAGTCAGGTTTTTGCTGACAACAAAAAAAAGTATGACGAACTGACAGCGCAACACCGGGAACTGGAGGCTAAGCTTAAAAGGGGATTGGATGGGTTGAATAAGGCCAAGGACCGCCTGGGAGAGGTCAAAACCAATAAGGAGTATCAAGCCATCCTGAAGGAAATAGATAATGGCGAAGTGAGAAACAGTGAGATAGAAACGGAAATCATCTGTCTGCTGGAAGAAATTGATCAACGGAAACAGAGTTTAGACGAAGAAGAAAAGCAAAAGGAACGGCGTACGCGTCAATACGAAAACGAAAAGCAGCAGATTCTGAGTGAGATGGAATCGCTGGATGAGAAAAATCTTGGCTGCACAGAGCAGTATGAGAAACTTCTCGAAAACATCCCCAAAGATCTTATCCGGCGTTATGAGATGATCAAGGCGCTGAACAACGGGACGGCCGTCGTGTCCGTGTGGAAAGGCGTCTGCGGGGGCTGTCACATGAACATCCCGCCTCAGCTTTATAATGAGCTTCAGAAATCCGATGAGCTCCTGTCCTGCCCGAATTGCAGCCGCATCATCTATTGGCAGAATCAGGAAAAAGCAATGGCTTGAAACTCGGAAGTCAGAGTGCCGGGAAAAGGAAATAAGGGGGACGGAGTAGAGCAGATGATCGCTGGTCTGCTAGGGCAGGCGAGAGGAAAGTCCGAGCTCCACAGGGCAGGATGGTCGCTAATGACGACTGGGGGCGACCCTAAGGAAAGTGCCACAGAAAAAATACCGCCCGATTCAGTCGGGTAAGGGTGAAAAGGCGAGGTAAGAGCTCACCGTTTTCCGGGTGACCGGAAAAGCTTGGTAAACCCCATCCGGAGCAAGACCAAATAGGAGAACACTTGAGGGTGGCCCGCTCGACGTTCTCGGGTAGTGTCGCTTGAGGCCGCAGGCAACTGCGGTCCTAGATGAATGATCATCGCCATTTTCCGGGAAACTGGAAGATGGAACAGAACTCGGCTTATGATCTGCTCCGGCCCCTTCCTCCCTCAGGCCGTACCCAGGCTTTAAACGCACATAACTTTTCCCGGAGACAAAATCATCCCCCGGCTATGGCTGATGAACAGCCGGGGGATTCTCCTCGATACCACTGCCAGCCCCTCTTTGCCGGAGGCGGGTCGTCCATCCAATCCGCCCGTGGCTGAACAGAGGCCGTTCCCGAAAAAAAAGGCCATGACGAAGACAAGGGGCAACGGAATGTCAACGTCATGGCCTGAGAAACGGTTGGTCGCCCGGGTGGTGAAATAAACCTGCCCGTGCTCAACCTACCTGATTGCTAAGAAATTTTAAGATTCTTTTCCAGCTCCAGGATATCGATGGTGGTTTTAATAACGGTATCGGCATTGAGGGAGATGCTGTCGATGCCGCATTCCACCAGGAACCGGGCGAATTCCGGATAATCACTGGGAGCCTGACCGCAGATTCCGATTTTCTTCCCCATGGTTTTGGCTTTGGTAATGGCCGTCCGGATCAGATCCATGACCGCCTGATTCCGCTCATCGAAAATGTGGGCGACTTCCGCCGAGTCTCTGTCCAGCCCGAGGGTCAACTGGGTCAGGTCATTGGAACCGATGGAGAAGCCATCGAACACCTTGCCAAACTCTTCGATCAGAATGACGTTGGCCGGAATCTCCACCATCATGTAGACTTCCAGTCCGTTTTCCTTCTGGACAAGACCCTTGCTCGCCAGGACGCCGATGACCTTTTTCCCTTCATCCACAGTGCGGCAGAAGGGAATCATCAGTTTTACATTGGTAATCCCCATTTCATTCCGGACTTTTTTCATGGCCTCGCATTCCAGGGCAAAGGCGTCACGGTACTTGTCGTCGTAATAGCGGGATGCGCCGCGGAAGCCGATCATGGGGTTTTCTTCGTGGGGTTCAAAGTACGAGCCGCCCATCAGGTTGGCGTATTCATTGCTCTTGAAATC
This sequence comes from uncultured Syntrophus sp., assembly GCA_964555065.1. Taxonomy (GTDB): domain Bacteria; phylum Desulfobacterota; class Syntrophia; order Syntrophales; family Syntrophaceae; genus Syntrophus. The sequence goes on along the minus strand of CAZKRB010000100.1, from coordinate 3,840 downwards.
GCTCATCCGGACAATGACATCATTGGGATAGAAGGCCGCCCCGATTTTCGCGACACCCTGTGCCAGGACGTCGACAAAGAAATCACTCTTCCGGGCATATCCCTGCGTTCTTCTCTCGATCTCTGCGCGAGTCGCTTCGTCGGTCACCTTGTCGAAATGAATCAGCGCCAGGGGATGAATGCTGATGAAGTTGTTTATGATGAATTCGAGCCGGGCAAGGCCGACGCCGTCGTTGGGAATGGCCGCCTGGGTAAAGGCGTTGTCGGGGCTTCCCACATTGAGCATGATTCTGGTCTTCGGGCGCTGCATATTCTGGACATTGACCGTCTGAACTTCATATTTCAGAATGCCATCATAGACATTTCCCACTTGACCTTCGGCACAGGATACCGTGGCCTCGGAAATGCCCAGTAATTTTTCCGTTCCATTGCCGCTGCCGACGATGCAGGGGACGCCCAGTTCACGGCTGATGATGGCCGCGTGACAGGTCCTGCCTCCCTTGTTGGTGACAATGGCCCCCGCGATTTTCATCACCGGTTCCCAGTCTGGATCCGTCATATCGGTAACCAGGACTTCTCCTTTTTTGAAGCTCCTGATATCACTGACGGATTCGATGACATGAACCGGTCCGGTCCCGATTTTCGAGCCAACGCTTGTTCCCGTAAGAATGGGGGTTCCCTGCTCGAGAAGGACGTAAGTTTCCAGGACATTGACATCTTTCTGAGATTCGACGGTTTCCGGCCTCGCCTGCAGAATGAAAAGATCACCGGTGAGTCCGTCCTTACCCCATTCAATGTCCATGGGTTTATAATATCCGGCTTGCTGAGAATAATGGTCCTCGATAATGGTTGTCCAGCGGGCCAGCGTGAGTACTTCCTCTTCAGAAACGCAGAAGCGTTCCCGATCTTCCGGGACCGTGGGGACGATTTCAGTGAATCGATCCGCGCTGGTGGCATAAATCATCTTGATTTCTTTGGACCCCAGCTTTTTCTGGAGAATGGGTTTGAATCCCTGTTTCAGGGTCGGCTTGAAAACATAATATTCGTCAGGATTGACGATCCCCTGAACAACGGTTTCTCCCAGCCCGTAGGCGCCCGTAATGAGAATGGCATCCTTGAATCCGGATTCCGTATCAATAGAAAAAATAACACCGGAAGCGCCCACATCAGAGCGGACCATTTTCTGCACTCCAATGGATAAAGATACGGACATGTGATCAAATCCCTTATCGACCCGATAAGATATGGCACGGTTCGTAAAAAGGGAGGCAAAGCATTTCCGGCAGGCATCAATAAGAGCATCATTTCCCCGGATATTAAGATAAGTTTCCTGCTGCCCGGCGAAACTGGCATCCGGCAGGTCTTCCGCCGTTGCCGAACTGCGGACGGCGACATCGGTATTTTCCCCATACTCCTTGCAGAGTGTCTGGTAACTTTCGATAACTGCGGCCTTGAGATCTTCCGGAAATTCAATGTTATAAATGAGCGACCGGATCTGCTCTCCTTTTGTGCTCAGATTCTGCATATCGTGCGTATCCAGATCGGAGAGAATTTTTGTAATCTGATCACTGACGCCGGCTGATTTTAGAAGATACTGATAAGCATAGGCAGTAACGGCAAATCCGTCAGGAATGCTAACCCCCTTCGGGCGAAGTTCGCGCCTCATTTCACCAAGAGAAGCATTTTTCCCCCCCACTTGGGGGATATCTTTTAACTCTAACTCATCGAACCAGATCACCAGTTTATCGTCCATCGTCAACCCCTCCTGAGAAAACGGATTTTAGACTTTCCATATAAATCCTCCTGCGGTGCTAAGTTGTTAGAATTCGGGTGGGATAATCTGTAGTTTACGCATATTTAATACCAATTTCGGCTATTAAAGTCAATTTAAATGTCCGTGCCAGCCCCAATCAGGGCCGTTGGACAGGATAGAGGGATGATTAGGAATAAAAGATGAATATAAAGTTAGAAAGGATGAAATAGGAAAGGCCGGATTAAAATCCGGCCTTTCCATAACGCCGATTTAGATTAACCGGCGATGAAGTGCTTGGCGTACGGGTTCGCGTAAAGGAGGATAAGGGCTACGACCAACGCATAAATTGCAATAGACTCCGCCATGGCCATACCGACCAGCATGGTCATCAAGATTTTGCCCTGCACGCCGGGATTCCGGCCGACTGCCTGGCAGGCTCCATTGGCGGCATTACCGATACCGGCGCCAGCTCCGATTGCACCGCAACCGATCGCAATTCCAGCACCCACCATGGCGCCGACGGAAAAGATGACTTTTATCATGGACTCGCCAGCGCCTGCTGCCGCAGCCTCAGCAGCGGAAGCAACCGCCGCCGTCAACAAAAGCGTTGCAAAAACCGTTAAAAATGAACAAACTGCTTTTCGGAACTTCATCATGATCACTTCTCCTTTAGATGAAATAAAAAGTATTTTCTTCGCCAGCCAAGGAAGCCGCTGTTGAAGATCAATCACCTGTGGGAGCAATTAAAGTGCCAACAGCCGGTGAGATGCAATCTGTTTCCCTAACATGTTGGAAATAAAGGAATATCAGGTCTATCGGTTGAAAATAACCAAAGCGGATGGGGCGTCGAAATTTAACATTTCATCGAATGGGCGGGGTGGGCATTTAAACAAACATGAAAAGAAACTTTAAAAGCAAATCCCGTTGAACCTTTTCCTTGACAGTTATGTCTTAACTATGATATCGCCACGACACTTCGACTAGGAAGGAGACACGAGTAGTGACTAAGATTTTGGAAAAAGTAGATTTATCAGAGAATGTGGTCAAGATGGTTCTTGACACCCCGGCGATCGCGAAGAAAAGGAAGGCCGGCCAGTTTATTGTCCTCAAAATTGATGAAAAAGGGGAAAGAATTCCACTGACAACAGTGGATACAGATCCTGAGAAGGGGACTCTTACGATTATCTTTCAGGTGGTGGGCAAGACCACAGCCAAACTGGCGACCCTGAAGGCGGGTGACGAACTGATGGATGTGCAGGGTCCGATGGGTAAACCCACGCACCTTGAAGGTGTTCAGAATGCCGTCTGCGTCGGCGGGGGCGTCGGGGTGGGCGTTGTTTATCCCATTGCTGCAGCCTTGAAAAAACAGGGGGCCAAAGTCACCTCCATTATCGGAGCACGGTGTAAGGATCTGTTGATCCTGGAAGAGGAAATGAAAGGCGTCAGCGACAAACTGATCGTAACGACCGATGACGGCAGTTATGGGGTCCATGGTTTCGTCAGTGATGCCCTGAAGAATTTGATCGATTCCGGCGAAAAGATCGATGAAGTCTTTGCCATTGGCCCGGTGCCCATGATGAAAGCCGTGGCGGCGGTCACCAAGAATTATGGCATCAAGACAACGGTCAGCCTGAACTCCATTATGGTGGATGCGACGGGAATGTGCGGCGCCTGCCGGGTGGCGGTTGGCGGAGAGACAAAGTTTGCCTGTGTCGATGGTCCGGAATTTGATGGTCACGCCGTTGATTTTGATCTGTTGGCAAGCCGTCTGCGAATGTACATGACCCAGGAAAAAGAATCGATGGATAAATACAGGTGTGAATGCCATGGAAAATAAAGAGAAGAAAGAAAAACTGCCGCGACAGAAGATGCCTGAGCAGGATCCGAAAGTCAGGATCCATAATTATAATGAAGTTCCCTTCGGATACTCCGAAGAGACCGCCATGAAAGAGGCGAGCCGCTGTCTCCAGTGCAAAAAACCGGGGTGCCGTGGCGGCTGTCCGGTCGGGGTGGACATCCCTGCCTTTGTCGGTCTGATTGCCGAGGGAAAATTTATCGAAGCCGCCTGGAAACTGAAGGAAGACAGTG
>CAZKRB010000099.1:0-6170 GCA_964555065.1 uncultured Syntrophus sp. | reverse complement strand
AAATACGCCAACGAGCGTGAGCAGTTCGGCAAACCGATCGGTCAGTTCCAGGCGAACCAGTTCCTCATCGGCGAGATGGCCTGTGACCTGGAAGCCGCCCGGCTGGTGGTTTACAAGGCCGCCTGGCAGAAGGATCAGGGCAATCTGACGAACACCTTTGAAGTGGCCCAGGCCAAATATCTGGCCGGCGAAGTGGCCTACAAGTGCGCCATCGGCGCCATGCGCATCTTCGGCGCCTACGGTTACTCCACGGAGTATCCGGTGAACCGCTACTACCGCGACGCCCCCACCTATGCCATGGTGGAAGGTTCAACCAATGTCTGCAAGATGATCGTCGGCGGCCAGCTGCTGGGTGCGAAATAAACAGATCCAAGCCGAGGTTTTTTACCTCTGAATACGTTTCACGTTAACCTGTTGATAGAGTTGAGGAGAGTTCTTAATGAAACAGTATTTTGAAAAGATGGACGATCTGGGAAAGGCTCTGAAGCCGAAACAGATCGAAAAGATGAAAGAAAACGTCGATCAGATCGAAGCGGTCTATGCCGAAGTGGCCGCCGCCTTCGAAAAGGCGAAGAACGCCGGCGTTCCCGTGGAAGATGTCCACAAAAAAGGCGATATGACCGTATGGGAGCGCATTGAATACATCGTGGATCCCGGCACGTTCTGCCCCCTCCATACCCTTTACAATCCGGAAGGCAACAAGGAAGGCGTCACGGGCGTCATCGACGGCCTTGCCCGGATCAGCGGCAAGTGGTGCGTGCTTATCGGCTTCGATAACAAAGTTACCGTGGGCGCCTGGATTCCAGGTCAGCCGGACAACAACCTCCGCGCCACCGACATGGCAAAGATCCTCAATGTCCCCATCGTCTGGCTGGTCAACTGCTCCGGGGCAAGACTGCCCGAGCAGGAAAAGTTCTATGCCAACCGGCGCGGCAGCGGGACCTGCTTCTTCCGCCATGCGGAACTGGAAACGATGGGCATCCCCGTCCTGGCAGGCATTTATGGAACGAACCCGGCGGGCGGCGGCTACCAGGGCGTCAGTCCGACGATCCTTCTCGCCCATAAAGACTGCAATATCGCCGTGGGCGGCGCCGGCATCGTCAGCGGCATGTCTCCCAAGGGATTCTTCGATGAGGAAATCGCCGAAGCGCTGATTGAAGCCACGCGGAAATTCCGGGCGAAACCTCCTGGAAGCGTCAAGACCCACTATGATTCCACCGGATTCTTCCGGGCTGTCTACGAAAGCCAGACCGACGTTCTGGATGCACTGAAAGAATACATGACGTACATCCCGGCGTATCATCCGAAGTTCTTCCGGGTTGCAGAACCGGCAGAACCCAAGTACGATCCGAAGGAAATTGCTTCCATCATCGCCTTCAACCAGAAGGCGGTTTATGACTTCGACAATATCCTGGCCCGCCTGGTCGACAACTCCGAGCATCTGGAATTCCGGCCCGGTTTCGGTCCTGAGGTCTATACCGGCCTGATCAAGGTCGACGGCTTCCTCTTCGGCGCCATCGGCAACCGCCTTGGTGTCCTGCCCAACTACCCGGAATACACCAACGAGTATATCGGGTCGGGAGGCAAGCTTTACCGTCAGGGTCTGATCAAGATGAGCGAGTTTGTCTCTCTCTGCGATCGTGACCGAGTTCCCATTATCTGGTTCCAGGATACGTCGGGAATCGACGTCGGCGACATCGCGGAGAAGGCGGAACTTCTCGGCCTGGGTCAGGCGCTCATCTACTCCATCGAGCAGACTCAGCTTCCCATGATGCTGACCGTCCTCCGCAAGGGATCGGCAGCGGCTCATTACGTCATGGGCGGCCCGACGGCGAACAACCATACGGCCTTCACCCTGGGCACGGCGACGACGGAAATCTACGTCATGCACGGCGAAACCGCGGCGACGGCCAGCTTTGCCCGGAGACTGGTCAAGGAAAAGGATGCCGGCAATTCGCTGCAGCCGGTCCTCGACAAGATGAATGCTCTGGCAAAGGAATACTACGACAAATCCCGTCCGATTTACTGCGCAGTCAGGGGCATGGTCGACGAGGTCGTCCGTTACGAGGACATCCGGAAATACATGGTCGCCTTTGCGAACTGCGTCTATCAGAATCCAAAATCCATCTGTCCGCAGCATCACATGATTCTGCCGCGGATTATCCGTTCTGAGATCGTCACCGGATTGACCAGACCCCCCAAGGAAGCATAAAAATCCGGGGCCTTCGCCCTTGATGGGTCGCTAAAATGAGGAGGCCGAAGCGTGAAATCACGCTTCGGTCTCCTTTTTTATTTCCGGCTGCCCGTTCCCGAGCCAGGAGGCACCGGATCGTCTTTGAAAGATGCCGGCTTCCCTTTACCCTGCGAAACCGGCCTCGCCCTCTCCTTCCCGCTGAAGGGCAAGCAGCTGCCGCAGGTCCTGTTCCGTATTGATATTCATCAGCATCCGCATCGCGGGATCATAGCTCCGGATGACGGGCTCCGGGATGAACAGCACCCGTGCCCCCTGAAAACAACCGATCATCTTCAGACGATCCCTCAAAAGCAGGCTCTTGATGACGGGCAGACAGCGCCGTGAATAGATGGCGTGAAGGGGATGGTAACCCTCGGCGGTTTGCGGAATGACAATATCGTACCCCGCCGCTTTGCCCATCATGTACCGGATGAATTCGGTATTGAGATAAGGCATGTCACAGGCGCAGAGGAAGGCATGGTCAAAGGACGCGTAGAAGAGCCCGGCATAGAGCCCTCCCAGAGGCCCCTTTCTCTTGTAGATGTCGGCAACCAGGGTGGCATCCTGATCCAGGTAGAGAAGGGGCTCATTGGTCACCAGGATCGTCTCGGCGAAAAGCTCCCGGTATTGCCGCACCGTCCGATCAATGAGGCGCTCACCCTTGATCTCCAGGAACGCCTTGTTCGTTCCCAGGCGGGAGCTTTTCCCGCCGGATAAAATAATTCCCGTCATCTTTGTCCTCTCAGGGGGAAAACCTTCCCCTTTTTCAATCCTTTCAATCGGCTCCCCATTCTCATGATTCCTGTCTTTCTCTTTCAATTCCAGAGCTCCGCGAACTGGCGGCATCGGGAATCCAGGAAGACAACCCGGCCGCGATCGGTTTCGGAGCGGATCAGCCGCCCGATTCCCTGCTTCAGCTTGATCATGGCCTCGTAATAGTAGCGGTTCCAGAATTCCCTCGGGGGCAGCATTCTCTTCCGGGCGATCTGCAAGGGATCAAAAGAATAAGGGAAGGGCACCCGGGTGATGATCACCTGGGTAAGCGTATCTCCCTGAAAATCTACCCCGTACCAGAAGGTATCCACCCCGAAGAGGACGCTCTCCTTGATCAGCCTGAATTCATCGATCAGGTTTCCCGTGGGATGCCCCGGCTGCTGAATGAGCAGGGGAAATCCATCGGCGATAATTTCCTCCCCCACCTGAGAGGCCACCGCTTCCAGGTCCCGATAGCTGGCAAAAAGAACGAGGGTGCGCCCCCGGTTCCGGCGGATCAGTTCCGGCAGCTGATCGCCTACGCTTTTGAGCCAGCGCGTCTTGTTCTCAAAACCGCCGTTCTCTGCGCAATCCGGCAGGATGACTTCCAGGGCGTCCCGGGAAAAGGGGGAGGGAATCGCGGCGAAGCGGAATTCTCTCTCCTCCAGCTCAAAGTCCAAGGTCCGGCTGTTCGACCCGCCGGCGGGAATCCCCGCCTCCCCTTCCCCGGCCACGATTCCCACAATCCGGCAGAATTCGTCAAACCGGTTTCGATGGCGCAGGGTGGCGGAGGTATAGACGATGCCATCCCGTTTACCGTAAACATGGCCTTTAATCAACCCCGAGACATCCACCGCGGAAGACAGGAGAATCCAGTGCGGATGGTGCAGCACGCAGGAGGCGACGGTATTCTCGGAGCGGACCGCTTTTTCCAGCAATAGAAAATTCTCGCTTTCCGAGGCGAGCCTGGCCAGGGCGTTGCCGATGCGCTCCCGGGAGCGGGAAGGAATTTTCAACGCCGAGGCATTCTCCGGGTCATTGAGAAAAGACGCCCCTTGGACGATGCGCTTCAGAAGCTCCGCGAAGCGATGAAGCAACCTCCCCACGTCCCCTTGAGGATAGGCCTCGTGACCAACCGGGAGCTCCAGGATCTCTCCCCGGGTAAAAGAGGGATGCAGGGCCCACAGGGAGTTGCCGAATTCCCGGACAGCCTGATGGAACTCCTGGATGATCTTCAATCCATGCTCCAGGGCCGTCCGCACCTCCCCGGACGCCCTGGGCAGCGCCCTCTGGAGCGCCAATTCCAGGTGGCCGGCGGCATCGCCGATCTCACGGGAATGGACGGAGAGGCTGAAGGCGTTCCGCACCGCCTGCTCGAAATGATTGGCCTCATCGATGATGCAGTGCCGGAACAGCCCCGACAGCTCTTCATCCAGATCCATCAGAGCCAGCTTGTGATGGTTCGTAATCACCAGCCGGGCGCGCCGGGCCTCGGCAAGAGCAACCTGAGCCGGACAGAGGGCATGCCCTACCGGACACCCCGTCCGGGCGGAAATCTCGCTCTGCAGTTGATGAAAGTAAAGGGGGTCGTTCAGGTACTGCCTGATTTTTTCCCCGACCGTTTCACCGTCGACCTGCCGGAAGAGAAAGACCAGTTGCACAAAATACAGCCATGCCAGCAGCCTGGCTCCCCGCAGGTCCTCTTCAAAGGCCGCATTGAGCTTTTCGGCACAGAGGTAATTGGACTTCCCCTTCAGCAGGGCCACGGCAATGTCCTGATAATCCCGGTCGAGGGCCACCGTCCGGCCGATCTCCTGCTGATAGATCTGGTCCTGGAGACTTTTCGTATAGGTCGAAATGATCACCCGCTCCTGTGGATTGAGGCGCAGATATTCCATGACCGGGATCAGATAACCCTGGGTTTTTCCTGTTCCCGTACCGGCCTCCAGCGTCAGGATTGCCCCGTCGTTCAATGCCTCTGCGACGTGCCGGGCATAGGCGAGCTGTGTATCCCGGAACTTGAAAGCTGACTCCTGCCCCGCCAGCCCTTGAAAAAGGTCCTGAATCCGCTGCTCCGGAATTCTCCGTCGGCCTCCCGGGGCCTGAGCCGCCGGGAACACCGGAGCCGCCCTTTCCAGAAACTGCATCCAGTTGCCCGTATCCGACCGGGTTGCCGGGGGAAACAGCCCGCCCCAGTAGTCCTGGTAATGGCGGGTCAAGTGGAGAAGGACCTCGCCCAGCAGGGTGTCGCTCCGGCGCAGATAATAGCGAAGGGCGGCTGCCGGCGGATTCGCCTCATCACTGAGCCGCACGCCGCAGAGATGACGGACCAGATCAAGGGAGAGATCCACCAGTTCCGCCGCGGAAAAGCTGATCTTTTCGCGCCTCCTGCCGTTTAGGTATTCCCACAGGCCGCGGGGGGAAAAGGATTCGGCATGGGGAAGAAAAAACTCGGCGGCGAAGCTGAGATCCAGGGCGCGCCCGCGGCCGCAGAACCGGAGGATGTCATCGAGGGCGCCATAGGGGTCCAGCGCCAGGATAAAGGTCTGCCCTTCGAGAAAAGTCTTCAGGCGAACCGCCACCTCCTGCGCCGGGGGCGCCTCCTTGAGGGTCTCCCGGGAAAGGTTGGAGTGGTAACGCTCCCGCTCGGTCAAATATCCGTAGCGAACCGGAGAGGAGAAGTCGCGGCGGGACCGGTCCCGGGACAGGATCGCGGCGGCGATTTCATAGATCCTGTTGCCTTGATCCTCCTTCAACCCCGTATGCGCATAAACGAAGGCAACTTCGGCGATGGAATGGGGATAGGGTTTCAGCATGAATCTTTTTTCAAGCCCTCCTGGACAGCTCTCTGATCCCGGAATGGATTCGCCGGCCCGCTGGCATGCTCCGCCAGGGACCCGGCCGCAAAACCGTCGGGCTCCCTCTTATCACACAAGGACGGGGGACTGAACAGAAAATCAGCCCGGCAACGGCGCTTTTATGCCCTCCACGTCTTTATCACCTCAAGGCGGCCTTCACCAGGGCCGGGAAGAAAAAAATTGCACGCCGGTCCTTGACAAGGCGATGTTTTTTAGGATAGAAAGGCAACTTCACAGCATTCCATCCACAGGCCGGAGTAACTCAGGGGTAGAGTAGCTGATTCGTAATCAGCAAGTCGGGGGTTCAAATCCCCCTTCCGGCTCCA
>CAZKRB010000098.1:5509-6297 GCA_964555065.1 uncultured Syntrophus sp. | reverse complement strand
CGTCAAGGCGGCGGAAGACGAGGGAATGAACATCGCGCCCTGTGACATCTTCCGCCTCGGCGGTGAGGGAGGGTTGGAACTGGCCGAAAAGACCATCACCCTCCTTGCCGGCGAGCCCGGCGATTACCGTCCCCTTTACGACTGGAACCAGCCGGTGGAGGACAAGATCTTCACCGTGGCCAGCGAGATCTACGGCGCCGTCTCCATTGACTACCAGCCCCTGGCCCGGCGCAACCTGGAGCTGATCAACCGCTACGGGTTCGACAAGCTTCCCGTCTGTATCGCCAAAACCCAGCAGTCCCTTTCCGATAATCCCAACCTCCTGGGGCTTCCCCGCGACTTCATCGTCACCGTCCGGGAGATCAAGATCGCCTCCGGGGCGGGGTTCCTCATCCCCATCACCGGCGAGATCCTCCGCATGCCCGGCCTGTCGAAGCGGCCCGCCGCCTACGCCATCGATATCGACGATGAGGGCAACATCACCGGCGTCAGCAGCCCCGGCGAGATCGCGCCTCTCACCTGACCGCCCCAAAGGGCGAGAGTCATTGAAATCGGGAGGAACTGTATACCAGGGGGCCGGGTAAGGCAGGATCCGGGCGCAGAACAAGAAAAAAGGGGTGCGCCGCATCATCGGCGTCCTTATTTTCGCGTGTGACCTTGACCAGCACGGGAGACAAGAGCGACCAGATGTCCAAGAATGGTCGAGTCCAGATGTTCTTCTTTAGCACAAGGTGATACCCTGCCTGGCGTCCGGAGAAGACGGGGAAAAACCGCCCAACGAGACCTTC
>CAZKRB010000098.1:0-5499 GCA_964555065.1 uncultured Syntrophus sp. | reverse complement strand
ATCGCTTACGCTCCGCCTGAACTCAGTATTATGCCAAAAAGAATATTGACAACTCACCTAGTAGTTGTACAATTCATGTATGGATATAGTAGCTGATGCTAGCGCTTTTTTGGCAGTAGTTCTCGACGAGGAAAGCCGGGAATGGGTCATCGAACGGACCTCTGATTGTTCCGTTGTTTCCCCGGAAATTCTTCCATACGAGATTGCCAATGCACTGATAGCCGTGAAGAGGAAGGGCCGATTGACTGACCGAGAGGTCCTAAAGGCATTTGACATCTCACAAAGAATCCCGGTGAAACTCCTGTCTGTGAGGGTCCGAGACGCACTAAGAATTGCCATTAAACAAGGTATTTACGCTTACGATGCTTTCTATTTGCAGTGCTGTATTGAGACAAAGCTGCCTCTCATTAGCCTTGACAATCGGATGTGTGATGTGGCGAGAAGTCTGTCCATAAAGGTGGTGACGTAATCATGAAAGTCTATACCTATTCTGAGGCGAGGGAAAAACTGGCAACCATACTCGAAGAATCAAAGACCGAAGAGGTAGTCATAAAACGGCGGAAGGGTGATACGTATGCCATCGTTCCTCAGTCCCAACGCATTCGCCGCTCTCCGTTTGATGTTGCAGGACTAAACAAGGGAATGAGCAGCGAAGAGATAGTGGACGCAATTCGAGAATCAAGAGAAAGAGTATAACGAGTCGTTCCACCGGATCGGCAAGGAAAGGCACTCGCTTCCGGTGAATCTCGTGTTAAACTTTTTCTTGTTAATCTTCGATATGACCATCTACTGAATATTATTAATAAGTAGATGTTGTCGTTTACCCGCAAATCCCTTTCTTCCACAGATCGCTTTTGCGCATTTCTGAAAGATCCTTGCCACACTTACACAGCCGAAAAGCTCCTTTTCAATAAATTGTCAACCATTTTGTGATCCGCATGATCCCATTGATTATGACGGGGAAGAGGATTGCTTGGACAGGGATCAAACCATCACGACCGCAAGAATCGATGGATTAAAGTTTTTTTAACGGCAGAATATATTAAAATAACCGCCTGATTTAAGGCGTTTTTCGCTGAATTGAAGAGGGTTATTTTAGGGGCGACGAAACCTTCTAGCGATCCTTATCCGGCTGGTCGGGTTTCCGGCAGACGATCTGGGCCATGGCCCGGCGGGGGTTTTCCAGGAGGCCCTCAAAGTAGTGGATGATCTGCCAGTCCTGAAACCAGCCGGCCAGTTCTCCGGCGTTCAGCAGGTAATCGGGATTGTGGGGGTGACCGTATTTGGGCTGTTCGCTGGTGAAGGTCTCGTAGATGAGGATCCCTCCTTTGCGGATGGCCTTGCGGATCGCAGGGATCAGCGGCCGGTAGAGGTAGCGGAAGGCCAGAATCGCCCGGTAATGTTCCTCGGGAAGGGGATTCTGCCCGGTTTCCAGATCAACCTCCCAGTACTGCGCCGTCAGCCCTCGTTCCTCCGCCTTTCGCCGGGCCTCTGCCAGGGCTTCCGGTGAGCGGTCTGCCAGAATGACCGGCAGGTTCAGGCCAGCCACAAAAAGGCCGTTCTCCCCCCTGCCGCAGGCGAGATCCAGAATGGGACCTTCCAGGTTCTTGTCCTCCAGCAGAGAATGGAATCTTGTCAGCAATGCATTAGGGGCCATGGGTTGAAAATAGTGAGCCCGCCGTGAATTGTCAATGGCAATTCACCCTGAACAAGCGCTTGACAAATAGGAGAAGATACCGTTTCATTTAACAGAGTATACACGATTCGGATCGTCTGGCTGGCCGCAACCCGCCTGCCGCCCCTGCCACCCCATCAAAATCCCTACAGAGAAAGAGGTTTACCATGATCAACAAAAAAACCGTCAAAGATGTGGAGCTGAAAAACAAGAGAGTCCTCATGCGCGTCGACTTTAACGTGCCGATGAAGGACGGCGTGGTCCAGGACGATACCCGGATCCGGGCCGCGCTGCCGACGATCCAGTATATCCTGGAACAGTCCCCCCGCTACCTCATCCTCATGTCCCATCTCGGCGATCCGAAAAAGGATGCGGCCAAGGCCAGAGAGAAGGCGGAAAAAGCCGGGAAGGCCTTTGACGAACTGAAATTCCTGGACGGGAAATGTCGGATGAAACCGGTGGCCGAATATCTGGCGGAGCTGCTGGGCAAATCGGTCACCCTGGCCCCGGCGGCCTTCGGCCCCGAAGTCACGTCCATGGTGGAGGCCCTGAATCCAGGGGAAGTCCTGATGCTCGAGAATACGCGCTTTCACAAGGAGGAAACATCCAAAGACCCGGCGGAGCGGGAAAAAATGGCCCAGGCGTTGGCCGCCTTCGCCGATGTTTACGTCAACGATGCCTTCGGGACGGCCCATCGCGCCCATGCCTCCACGGAAACTATCGCGAAATTCGTCCCAGTGGCCGTCGCCGGATTCCTCATGGAAAAGGAAGTCCAATACCTGGGGCAGGTGGTGGCGAATCCGGAGAAACCCTTCATGCTGGTGCTCGGCGGGGCGAAAGTCTCTTCCAAGATCGGGGTGATCACCCAGCTCCTGGACAAGGTCGATGCGATCGTCATCGGCGGCGGCATGGCCTACACCTTCCTCCAGGCCCAGGGATTGCCCGTCGGGAAATCCCTGGTGGAGAGCGAAATGATTGCGACGGCGGCCGACATCCTGAAGAAGGCCGCGGAAAGGAAAGTCAAGATCTATCTTCCGGAAGACCATGTTGCCGTGGCGGAATTCAGCAACGATTCCCCGATCCATATCGAACCGAAGGATTCCTTTCCCGGGGATCTGATGGGCGTGGATATCGGACCTAAAACCGTTGCGGAATACGGGGAGGTTCTGGCCAAGGCGAAGACGGTCGTCTGGAACGGTCCGATGGGGGTTTTCGAAATGCCTAATTTTGCGACGGGAACCAAGGAAATGGCGAAGACCCTGGCCGGAATTCAGGCGATTACCGTGGTGGGCGGCGGCGATTCCGTATCGGCCCTCAAACAGACCGGATTGGAAGACAAGATGACTCACGTCTCCACCGGCGGTGGCGCGTCCCTGGAATATCTTGAATTGGGGCATCTGCCGGGGATCGACGCCCTGAACGACAAATAACCGGAGGGCCTCGCCCGGATCCATTTCCCGCCGCACCTGAGCGGCCCCGAAAACGATCCTGACAATAGAAAAGGCAGAGTCGATCGGCTCTGCCTTTTCTATTGTGGTGCCGCTCCTTTTCTGCTAGCCCTTGAAGATCTTCGCCAGTTCTTCAATGATGGGCTTGGAGCCAAGGTACAGTGTGGTGCGCTGGTGATGCCCCGTCGGCTTGACGTCCAGAATGGGGGTTCCAGTTTCGTCAATGGCGCTGCCGCCCGCTTCCCGGCACATGAAGGCTGCGACATTGGCCTCATAAAGAAGGCGCAGTTTGCCCTGGGGTCGGTTTTCCTTCGGGTCGGGATGGTTGACGATGGCGGGGTACATGAACAGGCCACCGTTGGTGAGGAGCCGGTGAAAGTCGCCGGCCAGCGCTCCGATATAGCGGAACTTGTATTTATTTAGATTGTCTTTGATCCAGGCCTGGACTTTTTCGCTGAAGACGCTCGTATTGCCGGCGTTGAAGGACAATTCCCACTTCTTGGGTGAATCGGGCAGGGTCATGCGCACGGGCATGACATAGGTTGTCGTTTCATCGGAATGGAAGCGCCAGCAGCCCGCCTCACGCAACGCCAGGGTGAACATGCCGGTCGGGATGACGAACATGCCGGCGGCGATGTACTCGCAGCCTTTGCGCAGATGGAAATCTTCGGGACCTTTCATGTTGCCGTCGAGGGTGCGCTTGGCGATGCCGAACATGAACCCGACCGGCAACCCGTGGGCCACGTTGGATGATCCGTCCAGGGGGTCGAAGTACAAGAAGTAGCGGCCATCCTCCTTGTTCATGTCAATGATGTCGTCGCACTCTTCACTCACCACCTGAACCACGCGCTTGGTCGACGCCAGATAGTGGAGCACGATCTCGTTGGCGATATCGTCCATTTTCATGACTTTCTCGCCCTGCACATTGATCGAGCCGGCCACGCCAAGATTTCCCTTGAGCGCACCGGTGCGGTAATACAGCTCAATGCGCTTTGCCGCGGAAATGATGGAATCCATAAGAATCAGGAAGTGGTAGGTGCGGTTATGCTTCTCCTGATGCTCCATTAAAAAATTGCGAAATGTCTGTTCGAACTCTATTGCCATGAAACCCTCCTGTAAGAGTAATAAATGATTGCAGCCAACGGCACGGCCGTTGTTGCCCCCCTGTTGAACCGACGCTTCCGAGCGCGTTGTGCGGACTGTTTAGAAGGCGCAGGGTGCATCGATGAAAACGGCGGGAATTGCGAACTGCCTTTGCAGATGCTCGCCTAAAGCCTGGATGCCGAACGTTTCCGTCCGGTAATGACCTCCGTAAAAAATATTCAGACCGTATTCCTGCGCCAGGTGGCAGGCCCCGTGCTTGGCCTCGCCGGTTATAAAGAGATCGATATCCTCTCGCTTCAATTCCCTGAAAAGTTCAGGGTCGGTAGCCGAGCCGGCGACAATGGCTACGGTGGAAATGGTCTGCGGACCGAACTTGAAAAACCCCCGGCCGGGGCCGATCTTCTTTTCAATCCAGGCTGCGGCTTCCACCTGGGGGACGGGGGCGTTGAGGCATCCCTTGGCCCCGATATAACTGCCATGATACCGGGCGAAGGGTTGGATGCCCTCGAGATCCAGCAGCCGGGCGATTACGTGGTTGTGGCCTATTTCCGGATGGGCGTCCAGGGGGAGGTGAGCGGCGTAAAGAGCCATGTCGGCCATGACCAGAGCCCGAATCCGCATGAAAAAGTGGTCGACGATCAGTTGCTGGCGGCCCCAGAACAGTCCGTGATGCACGATGAGCAGATTGCATCCCGCCTCTGCCGCCTTACAGATGGCCTCGTGGCTGGCATCGACGGCAAGCCCGATATTTTCAATGTTTCCGCTGTTTTCAACCTGAAGGCCGTTTGCCGAATCATCGTGGAAGGCGTGGATCTTCAGATAAGCGTCAATGTGGTCTGCAATGTGTGTAAGTTTCATAAGGCACGGGTGACATTAAGGAAACAAAATCATAACAACTCATAATAACAAATAAAGTTTTTAAGTCAACTTGAATTCAATTCGAGCCCAAGGCCCCATCAAAATCGGCTGATTTCTTATAGATATCGGTCACTTGCCAAATAAAGCATATTTCGCTTATTATGCAGTATAATCAATATCTTACGCTCTTAAATGACGTGACCTTGAATTCGAGCCAAGGCCACGTCAAAGTTGATAAATTTATTTTCAATAGCGATCACTTGCAAAATAAAATCTGTTTCGCTTTTTGTGTAGTAAATTCAATTTATTATGTTGTTGTAGAATTTGACCTTGAACTCGAACAGCCGGGATCAAATCATTCATAACTCAACTTTCGCACAAGGTTAAATGTCCTTAAGTGCTTGTTCTTTAACA
>CAZKRB010000097.1:0-6311 GCA_964555065.1 uncultured Syntrophus sp. | reverse complement strand
TTTAACGAGGCCTGTAGGAACCTCGGTACGCTGCTACAGCTTCAACTATCCCCGTCGAAACCGTGACGCCCCCAAATTTTCAATGAGCGGAACCGTCTTCAACAGTTCCTATTAATTATTTGTTATATTAATGATCCCTGAATCTAAAGTCAAGAACTCTTTTTTTAAAGAATATCAGAGAATAAGATGCTCTCAGCCTTCCCGGGAGCGGCTTCTCAGGCCGCGTTCCATGGCCCGGCGGTCTTCTTTCAGCTTGATGTCATCCCGTTTGTCATAGAGTTTCTTGCCGCGGCCCACGCCGATTTCCACCTTGACCCGGCTGTCCTTGAAATAAACCTTCAGCGGAATCAGGGTGAAGCCCTTTTCCCGCGATTTTCCGTAAAGCCTCTTGATCTCCCGCTTATGCATCAGCAGCTTGCGCACCCGCTCCGCTTCGTGATTCTGAATGTTGCCGTGGGAATAGGGGCCGATATGCATTCCGTAAAGGAAGACCTCCTCATTCTTGACCGCTACATAGCTGTCCTTCAGATTGCCCTTGCCGTCCCGCAGGGCTTTGACTTCCGTACCCAGCAGCACAATCCCGGCCTCATAGGTATCCTCGATGAAAAAATTGAGGCGGGCCGTTTTGTTCGTGCAGATGATTTTCTCGCCCTTTTCCTTCTTTGCCACTTCGCTTCCACCCTGGGCGTCGCTAAGCCCCTGCTTTCATTCTTTTGCCGCCCTTTGTTCTTCAGGCTGGACGGCACACCCGCTTACCGCTCCCCATCATCCGCCACGATCGCCACCTGCTCCACTCCCCTGGAGACCGGCTGCCGCGCACGGGGAGGTCCGGGCAGGTAATCCGTCTTGACGTGGCTCATCGCCTTGAAAATATTGGCCCGCACGTCCTTGTTGTCCCTCTCAATCTGATCCAGCAGGTCCTTCACATACTTCCGGCGGGAGACGGGGCCGGTGGGACATGTGGATTCGATGACCGGGAAGGCGCATTCCCGGCTGTACTTCTTGACCAGCTCCTCCCGGAGATAGGCCAGGGGGCGGATGATGTGCATCGATCCGCCGAAAATCGGCTGATCCGGCATCATGGTGCTGATTTCCCGGCCATAAAAGAGGTTAATCAGCAGCGTTTCAATCAGATCGTCCTGGTGATGGGCAAAGGCCACCTTGTTGCAGCCGATTTCCCCCGCGATTTCGAAGATCCGTTTCCGCCGCAGCCGGGAGCAGAGGAAACAGGGATTCTTCTTGTTGTAATCGCTGTGGGCCAGGGGGCCGATCTCCGATTTCTCCATCACGTAGCGGTATCCCCCCGCTTTCAGGTAACGTTCCAGCCGGTCATAGCCACCGCCCTCCGGATCGAAACCCGGATCGATGTGCACGGCGGTGAGGGAAAATTCCGGGAGGAAGACCATGGGCGTAT
This sequence comes from uncultured Syntrophus sp., assembly GCA_964555065.1. GTDB lineage: Bacteria > Desulfobacterota > Syntrophia > Syntrophales > Syntrophaceae > Syntrophus. The sequence continues at coordinate 4,897 of CAZKRB010000097.1, read as the reverse complement.
TGAGCAGATCCAGGAGGGCGAGGCTGTCCGCCCCGCCGGAAACGCCGACGAGGACCCGGTCCCCCTCCTCGATCATCCGGTAATCCATCACGGCTTTTTCGAGCCATTTTTTGAGGTGGTAAAACAGTTTGGTCCTTTTCCCGTCCGGCACCGGTCGAAATCTCCTTCAATGTTCAAAAAAAACCTTTTACCTGAGAAATGCGTTTATGGCAAGGCGGAACAGGGAGAGCTGTTTTTTAACCGTTGTGAAATGCCGGGGACTTTGTTAAGAAGGGGAACCTGCGGCAGCTTCTTTTTCCGGAAATCTCCTTTTTCAGCCGCGGGTTGACTCCACCAGGAAACAGACAAAGGGCAGCGACTTTCATGAAGCACATCGTTCTCGGCACGGCCGGACACGTCGATCACGGCAAGACCGCCCTGATCAAGGCGCTCACCGGCGTGGACACCGACCGGCTCAAGGAGGAAAAAGAGCGGGGCATCACCATTGAACTGGGATTTGCCTCTCTGCGCCTCAGTGACGGCCGGATCTGCGGCGTCGTCGATGTGCCGGGCCACGAGCGGTTTGTCAAAAACATGGTCGCCGGGGCGGCGGGCATCGACATGGTCATGATGGTCATCGCCTCCGATGAAGGCGTCATGCCGCAGACCCGGGAGCACCTGCAGATCTGTTCGCTCCTCAACATCCGCAAGGGCCTGGTGGCGCTGACCAAAATCGATATGGTTGATCGGGACTGGCTGGAGCTCATCAGGGAGGACATCGTCGGCTTTCTGGAAGGTTCCTTCCTGGAAGGCGCTCCCATCATCCCCGTTTCCGCCGTGACCGGCGAGGGGATCCTCGAACTGAGATCTGCCATCGAAACCATCGCCGCCGGGATCACCGAGGAGCCCGATACGGGGCTTTTCCGCCTTCCCGTCGACCGGGTCTTCACCATCCGCGGCTTCGGGACCGTCGTGACCGGGACGCTCCGTTCCGGCCAGGTCAATGTGGCCGACAGCGTGCAGATTCTTCCGGGAAACGTCACGGCGAAAGTGCGCGGTCTCCAGGTCCATAATGCGACCGTGGCCACGGCGGAGGCCGGCCAGAGGACCGCCGTCAACCTCCAGGGGCTGGACAAGGCGGATATTGAACGGGGGCAGGTCCTGGTTCACCCGGACACCATGACGCCCACCCTGCGCGTCGACACCTCCCTGGAATACCTGCCGCCCGACAAGAAAAAAATCAAGCACCGCTCCCTGGTGCGGTTCCATGCCGGGACGAGCGAAGTCATGGCCCGCATCCTGCTGATGGACCAGGATGAGCTTCAGCCCGGAGAGAAGGCTTACGCCCAGTTCCTCACCGCGGAACCGGTGGTCGTCATGGCGGGGGACCATTTTGTCATCCGCAGCTACTCGCCCGTGACCACCCTCGGCGGCGGACTGATCGTCGATCCCCTGCCCCGGAAGCACCGGCGGAACGACGAGGCGGTCCTGGAGCAGTTTGAACGGCTCCACTTCGGCGCCGAAGAGGAAAAAACCGTCACGATCATCGAGCGCTCCGGTCCGGATGGCATTCCCCTGTCCCTGCTGGTCATGCGAACGGGGCTGCCGGCAGCGAAGCTGAAGAAAATCCTGGACGGCCTCCTCTCCCGTCATGCCCTCATCGTCTTGGACAAGGAGAATCAGACCGTCGTGTCCGCGTCCTTCCACCAGGACCTCCAGGAGCGGATCCTCCAGGAATTGAGCGCCTATCACAGAAAATATCCCCTGAAGGAAGGCTCCCTCAAGGAAGAATTGCGCTCCGCCCTGGGGCGTCATGTTCCGGTGCGGCTTTTCCTGTCCGCCGTCCAGTCGCTGGCCCGCGGGGAGAAAATCGTCCTGGAGCGGGAAATCATCCGGCTTGCGGAGCACACGGTCAGCCTCCAGGACGACCTGGGAGAGCTGCGGGACGCCCTGGGCCGCCTCTACCGGGAGGCCGGTCTGACGCCGCCGACGATGCGGGAAGTGATGGAGCACTGCGCCGGGAAGAAAGACTCGGCGCGCAAGATCATGGACGTCATGCTCCGCGAAGGCGTCCTGGTCAAGATCAGCGAGGATCTCTATTTCCACCGGGACAGCCTGCAGACGCTGCGGGAAAACTACAAGAAACTTCTGCTGAAGGAAGGCAAGGCCACGCCTGCCAGCTTCAGGGAACTGACGGGACTCTCCCGGAAATTCATCATTCCCCTGATGGAATATTTCGATCTCACGAAACTCACCATCCGCGCCGGGGAGCACAGGTTGCTGCGTGAAAAATAATCTTCGGGATCTTCAGTCCGTCTACAACTCGCTCGTGTCCTCTCAGGGCGCCTCAAAAAAAGGGAAAACGGGAGACCTTTTGAAAGTCAAAAACCGCTATATCAAGGATATCCAGTCGGGAGAAAAAGTGACGGATTCTTTTCTGGTTACGGAAAAGAACATGGCCTATTCCCAGAAGGGCGCCCCCTATCTCAACCTGCGCCTGAAAGACAAGACCGGCCAGGTGGACGGAAAGGTCTGGGACAACGCCCAGGAATGGGACAGGCAGTTTCGGAAGGGAGACGTTGTCCAGGTCAGCGCCCGGGCGGTGAGCTTCAAAAACTCCCTTCAGCTCTCCATTCTCTCGCTCACCCCCCTCGATGAATCGGATGTCGTGCTGAGCGATTACCTGTCCACCACCCGGATGAACATTGAAGCCATGTTCGGCGAACTGCAATCCTTGATTGAAGGCATTTCCACCCCGCCGCTGAAAAAACTGCTGCAAGCCTTCTTTGACGACCGGGAAACGGCGGAGCGATTCAAACGGGCGCCGGCGGCAAAAGCGCTCCATCACATTTACCTGGGAGGCCTGCTGGAGCATACCCATTCCGTCGTCCGGCTGCTGGACCAGGTCGCCGCCCATTACCCGGGCGTGAACAGGGATCTGCTGCTGGCAGGGGGCATTCTCCATGATATCGGGAAGATTGAAGAGTTTTCCTATGACCGCCTGGTGGAATACAGCGACGAGGGCCGGCTCATCGGCCACATCATCCTCGGCGTGGAAATGATCGACGAGAAGATCGCAGCCATCCCCGGATTCCCCCCTTCCCTGGCCATGGAACTCCGCCATCTGATCCTGAGCCACCACGGAATCCTGGAGTACGGCTCCCCCAAGCGCCCCAAGACCCTGGAGGCCCTGATCGTCCATTACGTGGACGACCTGGACGCCAAGGTCAATACCTTCCAGGAATACCTCAACGATTTCCGGAATGAAGAAACAGGATGGACGCCTTTCCACCGTTTCCTGGAACGTTACCTGTACCGGGGGAGATTTCAGGAAGTCACCCCCGAGGACTCCGCAACGCCGGAGGAGCTGTAAAAAAACCCGCAGGGGGCATTCCACTGCGGGTTTCGGTAAGGCTGTTTCCAATCGTCTCCGCGCCGCAGGTCCGAACAATTTGCGCTTCGCCCCTGTGCCGCTTCGGCCGGGAAAGCCGTTAATACCGGTAGACGGCAGCCATCTGGGAGCCGCCGGGAAGGCGATCCGGCGCCACGACGAAGACCTTCCCCCCATTCAGGAACGTCTGAATGGCTGCATAATCGGCCAGATCCTCATTGCCCGGCTCTTTCTTTTCCGCCAGCGCGATCGCATCATCCGCCTCGTTATAGGTCCCCCAGGATTGATACCCCGGTGCGATAAAGAGCACCCCCACCCGGCCATGATAGGCGGCTGGGATAATTTCCAGGACATTGTCCGACGTAAGCCCCGTTCCCAGGGATTGGCCATACTGCGACAGCGCCTCTTCTTCTGCCTTCTGGAAATAGGGTTTCACAATGGTCCAGGCCTGACGGTGCAGCTCTTCAAGGCTCAACCCTTTGGGATTTCCGGCAATGCCTCCTTCCATCAGCAGAGGGTAGCTGCTGGCCTCACGATAAATGGGAAACTGATATTCCACCCCGGAGAGAATGAGGGGAACATCGCGCTCTTTGAGAAGGTCGTGCAGCCCTTTGTCGACGCGCTGAAAATAGTGCAGGAGATTTGCTTTGACATCCTCGATGTCGGCCCCATGACCGGACATCATCGCCCCGCCTCCCGCACCCGACCGGAATTTCACCTGCCGCTCCGGCGTATCCGTCTGCAGGGCATCCGCCAGGCTTTTCGGCAGAGTCTCCACACTCATTTCTCTGACGGACTGAGACGTCCCCTCAAAAAGACTGACCTCGTTCTGGCTCAGGGCAAGGACATAAAAGCGCTCCTCTCCATGGAGAAGCGGAAGGAGCGGCTTCATATGATACCGGTCGGCCGTGACCAGAAGTTCTTCAAGATGAACCGGGAGGCAGAGGCAGCGGAATTCATCGCGATCAACAAAAAGGGCCAGGCCGTCGCTCTGATTCCGCCAGAACAGGACATTGTTCACCAGCTCCTGGACCGGCGCGAGAAAATCCTTTGCCTCCTGCCCCCGCATGCCCGACTTCGAAAGCTCTTCTTCCGCCTGGCGCACCAGGTTGCGCAGACGGATGGAATTCTGCTGGCTTTCCACCCCCGTCCGGTAAGTCGGCATAAACATGGATACGCACCAGTCGCTCCGCTTCTGCATTAAAGTTGTCAGTTCTTCTTTAGATAATGCATTCATACGGCTGATCTCCCTTCTCCAACATTTGGCTTTTAAATTAACATCCCCTGCACTTTCCGCTCAGCAATCCACTGTCCAAAGATCTCGATTTTCCTGAATGCCGCGTCATCTTAAAACTCCGGAAGCCTTTTGGGGCATTATACATCATGGCAGCGCAAAAGTCATTGAAAGGATAGCTTTTCACTGCCGAACGTCGGGTGTTTTTCCGGCGCAGCTCCCGCCCCGTAGTTTTTTGATTCCGGGCGTCAGAGCCGGTCAGAGGATCCAAGCTCAAGTCATGCAAGAACATC
>CAZKRB010000096.1:0-6407 GCA_964555065.1 uncultured Syntrophus sp. | reverse complement strand
AACCGACAACCTACTGATTAAGAGTCAGTTGCTCTACCAGCTGAGCTAAGGGCCCGATATTTAAGATCCTGGCAATCAACGCTCCCGCACCTTACTGCCGGAGGCCGCTCGGAGGTTAAGCTTTATATAGACAAAATATTTCGTTGTCAACAAAATATTTTCACACCCGCTCTGGCGGAAGCAGCCGCCTGGAATCTCGATAATCAATTGATATCATTAAATATTCACTGGAACCAACCGGTTCGAGAAAATACTTGAAGGCAGTTTTCAGAATTGCTAACATGCGGCCCCATTGAAGGGAGGCGGATTTATGCGGGCTGTTGTACAGCGCGTCGACGAAGCCAGTGTGGAAGTGAACCACCAGGAGGTCGCCGGCATTTCGAAGGGCGTGCTCATCTTTCTCGGGGTCGGGGAGGGTGATGAATCCGCCGATGCCGATTACCTTTTGGAGAAGATCATTCATTTGAGAATCTTTGAGGATGAAGGGGGAAAAATGAACAGATCCCTTGCGGACCTTTCAGGGGAAATGCTCGTTGTCTCGCAATTCACCCTTTTCGGGGACTGTCGAAAGGGGAGGCGCCCCTCTTTTACCACAGCGGAAGATCCGGAGCGGTCCAGGATGCTTTATACCTACTTTATTGACCAGGCCGCCGCAAAAATCCCCGTCGTCAAATCCGGAATCTTTCAGGCAATGATGACCGTGAAGCTGATTAACGACGGGCCGGTAACGATGCTTTTGGACAGCAAAAAGCTTTTTTAGAGAAGAGAGAAGGCAATGACAGAAAAGGCGAAGAAGGAAATCCCCTCCATCGACATCAGGATCGACAAAGAGGGAGTCTGGTACTATCAAGGCAATGAAATGTTCCGGAAGGACATTCTGGAACTGTTTTATCAGAGCCTGGAGCGTGACGAGAGCGGCAGGTACCTGGTCAAAAACAATAACCAGGCATTTTATATCGAGGTTGAAGATACCCCTTACACCGTGAAATCGGTCGAATTCTCGGGAAACGAAAAGGAGGGAACGGCCTGCCTTCGAATCCTCCTTTCCGACGGCAGTATGGAAATTCTCGATCCGTCCACTCTGCGGATGGGAGAGGAAAACGTTCTCTATTGTTCGGTAAAGAAGAGCGCCTTCGAGGCGCGCTTTACCAGGCAGAGCTATTACCAGTTTGCTGAATATATTCAGTATGACGGGGAAAATAATCGTTATTACATCAGGCTGAACGACCGCCTTTACGACATCTCAACGCGATAACCGTCCCAGCAGAGGTCTCCGCCGTTTTGAGCGGCGTTGGCCAACAAGATGAAAAAGCAACATAACCCACTGCGGCAGCTCGGGCGATTCCCCGAGTTTCCGCGGCAACCGCGGCAGCGACGGCAATTATTCGCCTGGAGGTAAAGGATGCTGGATTACCCTATAAAGGATGCGTTTACATTTGATGATTTACTGCTTTTGCCGGCGGAATCGGAGATTCTGCCCCGTGACGCCGATCTGGCGACATGGCTTACCAACCGAATTGCCCTGAATATCCCCATTGTTGCCGCCGCCATGGATACGGTCACCGAATCAGCCACGGCCATCTGTGCCGCCCGTGAGGGAGGAATTGGAATTATTCATCGCAATATGAGCATCGAACGCCAGGTGCTGGAAGTCGACAAGGTGAAAAAATCTGAGAGTGGAATGATCGTCGATCCGATCACCATCGAGCCGGAACAGAAAGTCACGCAAGCCCTTGAATTAATGCATCGCTACAAAATCTCCGGCGTTCCGGTGGTTAAAAATAAAAAACTGGTGGGGATCCTGACGAACCGGGATCTGCGCTTTGAGGAGAACCTGGAGCAGCCGGTATCCAATGTCATGACCAAGGAAAATCTGGTGACGGTTTCGGCCAACATCCCCCTGGAGGAATCCAAGAAACTCCTCCATAAACATCGCATCGAGAAACTTCTGGTGGTGGACGAATTCTATAACCTGAAGGGATTGATTACGATTAAGGATATCGAAAAGATCAAAAAATATCCCTATGCCTGCAAAGACTCTTTCGGCCGCCTCCGCGCGGGGGCGGCGGTGGGCATCCTCGACCGGGAAGCAAGGGTGGATGCCCTGCTGAATGCCGGTGCGGATGTGATCGTCATCGATACGTCCCATGGACACTCCAAGGGCGTTCTCGAAGCGGTTCGGGATACGAAACGCAATTTTCCCGACTGTGAGCTGGTCGCCGGCAATGTGGCCACGGCCGAGGGAACCCAGGCGCTGATCGACGCGGGAGTTGATGCGGTGAAGGTCGGGGTGGGGCCCGGTTCGATCTGCACGACCCGGATCATCGCCGGCGTGGGCGTCCCTCAGATCACGGCCATTGCCGAGGCCTATAAAATCGGGGCCCGCCACAACATCCCCATCATCGCCGACGGCGGGATCAAATTTTCGGGGGACATCGTCAAAGCCCTTGCCGCGGGGTCGCATTCGGTGATGATCGGCGGCCTCTTTGCGGGAACGGAAGAGAGTCCCGGAGAAACCATTCTCTTCCAGGGGAGAAGCTATAAGGTCTACCGGGGAATGGGATCGCTGGAAGCGATGAAAATGGGAAGCCGGGATCGCTATTATCAGGATGACATCGAAAGCAATCTGAAACTCGTGCCGGAAGGCATCGAGGGGAGGGTGCCCTTCCGGGGCTCCCTGTCTGCCAGCATCCACCAGTTGAAGGGTGGCATCCTGGCCGGAATGGGGTATGTGGGATGCCGGACCATCCAGGAGCTGCGGGAAAAAGCCCGCTTTACCCGCATCACGTCGGCTGGACTGAGGGAAAGTCACGTCCACGACGTCATCATCACCAAAGAAGCACCCAATTACTGGCTGGATTAAAATCCATCCTTTTGAAAGCAACGGCCGATGTCCACTGAAACCTTTGTTCATCTCCACGTCCATACGCAGTACAGCCTCCTTGACGGCACCATCCGGATTAAGGATCTGATTTCCAAGGCGAAGGAATTCGGCATGCAGGCCGTGGCCATGACGGATCACGGCAACATGTTCGGAACGATCGATTTCTATCAAGCCGCTCAGAAGGCGGGGATCAAACCGATAATCGGCTGCGAGCTTTATGTGGCGCCGGCTTCCCGCTTCGAAAAAGCGGGGGGAAGCATCAGCGACGTTGCCCGCCATCTTCTTGTCCTCGCCAAGGACACCCAGGGTTATCAGAACCTGATGAAGCTTTCCTCCATGGGTTACCTGGACGGTTTTTACTACCGTCCCCGGGTGGACAAGGAAATCTTAACGAAACATTCCGAAGGGCTGATCGCCCTGAGCGCCTGTCTTCACGGAGAAGTTGCCGATCTTCTTTTAAAGGAGAAGTTTAACGAAGCATTGCAAGCGGCCGAATTCTATAGAAATATTTTTGGCGAGGGCAACTATTTCCTGGAGATCATGGAAAATGGCCTTCCGGAGCAGAAGAAGGCCAACGAGGGCCTGCTGGAGATTTCCAGACGACTTTCAATTCCGGTCGCGGCCACGAATGACTGCCATTACCTCAATCGGGAAGACGCGGAATCCCATGAAGTTCTGTTGTGCATCCAGACGGGGAAAACCCTGGATGATGCGGACCGGATGCGATTCTCCACCGATGCGTTCTATTTCCGCTCCCCCGATGAAATGAAGCAATTGTTTAACTATTGTCCGGAAGCAATAGATAACACGAAGGATATCGCGAATCGCTGCAATCTCTCTTTCGAATTCGGAAAATTCTTTCTCCCCAAGTTTGAGGTCAGCAGCGATGAAACCCTGGAAGATCGTCTGGAGAAAGTGGCGATTGAGGGGCTGGCGGAACGGATGCCTGGCATCATCGAGGAGCGGGGTGAGGAAGTTCGCGAAATCTACGAGAAGAGGCTCGCCGACGAATTGAAGATTATCAAATCCATGGGGTTTGCCGGCTACTTCCTCATTGTTTCCGATTTCGTTTCCTACGCGAAGAAAAGGAACATCCCTGTCGGACCGGGGCGCGGATCGGCGGCGGGAAGTTTGGTCGCCTATGCCCTGACCATCACCGACATCGATCCGATCCGGTACGACTTGTTTTTCGAGCGGTTTCTCAATCCCGATCGAATCAGCATGCCCGATATCGACATCGATTTCTGTCCCGAGGGTCGCGACGAAATCATCCGCTACGTCACGGAAAAATATGGCGCCGATAAAGTCTCCCAGATCATTACCTTTGGAAAAATGCAGGCCCGGGCCGTTATCCGGGATGTGGGAAGGGCCCTGAACATCCCCTACGGCGAAGTGGATGGCATCGCCAAACTCGTGCCCAACGTCTTGAACATTTCCCTCGAAGAAGCAATGGAGATGGAACCGCGTCTTCGGGAGGCCCAGAAAAAGGATGAAAGAATCCGCCGCCTGCTGAGTCTCTCGAAATCCCTGGAAGGGTTGAATCGTCACGCCTCCGTCCATGCGGCGGGAGTCGTGATTTCGGACGTGCCCCTGGTGGAACGGGTGCCGCTGTACAAAAGTCCGAAGGATGATGTGACGACCCAGTTCTCCATGAATGACCTGTCCACCGTGGGCTTGACCAAATTCGATTTTCTCGGCTTGAAAACGCTCACCGTCATCAAAAATGCCCTGGCCTTCATCTCGGAGGGGCGGAAGACAGATCTGGATCTGAAAAATCTGCCCCTGGATGATTCTGAGACCTTCCAGCTTCTCAGCCGGGGGGAAACGGACGGCGTTTTCCAGTTGGAAAGCTCGGGGATGAAGGAAATTCTCGTCCGCATGAAGCCGGACTGCGTCGAAGATCTGATCGCCCTGATCGCCCTTTATCGCCCCGGCCCCATGAATATGATCCCGGAATTCATCGCCAGGAAACAGGGAAAAACGCCTATTGTCTACGAAGTGGACCAGTTGGCCGGCATTCTGAAAGAAACCTACGGGGTGATCCTCTATCAGGAGCAGGTCATGCAGATCGCCAGTGTCATCGCCCAATATTCGATGTCGGAAGCGGATACGCTCCGGAAAGTGATGAGCAAAAAAGACACGGCGAAAATGGAAAAAGAGCGTCCGAAATTCCTGGAAGGCGCAACGAGAAACGGTATCGCCGAGCAGAAAACCTTGAAAATCTGGGAGCAGATGGAAACCTTCGCCTCCTATGGGTTCAATAAGTCCCACAGCACGGCCTACGCCATGATTACCTATCAAACCGCCTATCTCAAGGCGCACTATCCCGTCGAGTTCATGGCGGCGCTGCTGACCAGTGAAAAAGACAACCGGGACAAGATCATCAAGTATATCCATGTCTGCCGGGAAATGGGGATCACGATCCTGCCGCCGGACATCAACGAATCGGTGAGGGACTTCAGTGTTGCCGGGAGCCATGTCCGGTTCGGCCTGGCGGCGATCAAGAATGTGGGAATCGGGGCGATTGACGCCATGATCGCGGCGCGCCGCGATGGCGGGGACTTCCACTCCTTCGAGGATTTCTGTAGCCGGACGGACCTCAAGAAGGTCAACAAAAGGGTCTTTGAAAGCCTCATTAAATGCGGCGCTTTTGATTCGATGGAGCACAAACGGCGGCAACTGATGATGGAATACGAGGAGGTCATCGAACTGGTCCAGAAGCGTCTGCGGGACAAAGCCAGCAAACAGGCCAGTTTTTTCGATGTCATGGAAGATCCGGAAGGGATGGTTACGCATTCGAATTCCAAAGGTTCGAATACGGAAGTCGCTGAATGGGACAGCAAGGAGCTGCTCGCCTACGAAAAGGAATTTCTCGGATTTTATGTCACGGGTCATCCTCTTGAAGGATACGCCTCCAAAATCAGTATGGTCGCCAGCACGGACTCGGCCGGCATCCTGGAGAAGGGGGACAAGGAGCCGGTCTCCCTGGCGGGGATCGTCGCTGGAATCCGGGAGGTCTTCACCAGGAAAAAAGAGATCATGGCCTATGTCACCCTGGAAGATCTGAAAGGGGCTGCCGACGTGATCTTTTTCCCCGAAATCTATAAGAAAGCCGGTGCGCTCCTCCACGGAGAAGCTCCGATCTTTGTGAAGGGCATTCTGGATGTGGCGGAGGAGAATGTAAAAGTGATCGCGGAAGAAGCGAGCCTGCTCTCCGAGACGGACTATAATCCCTTCTCCAGCGTCCATTTTCTTCTGGACACCGGGAAACCCACCCTCGGTGAAGATCTGATCGAATCCCTGCATCAACTGGCGGACGGCCATCGAGGAAAGTACGACGCTTACGTCCATCTGATTGATCCGTCTTGCGAAACCACGGTCTACCTGGGAGACAAGGCGAGGTTAGCCATCAGCCCTGAATTGAAGAGGGATGCCGACCGCCTTCTTGGAGAAGGGACCATGATCTTCAGCTAAGGGATTGTAAAAATATAACTATTACAAACACGTTCGAGGAGATATGGAG
>CAZKRB010000095.1:0-6893 GCA_964555065.1 uncultured Syntrophus sp. | reverse complement strand
CAGAGAGTTCGATTACCGAAAAACCCGCCACGTTATCCTCACCACGGATCGCAATAAATTTCATAACAACCTTGTTGCCCTGGAAGCAATCACCGGGGGAAAATGTCTCTATGCTTTCTTAAGAAAGTTAGAAAGGGGGAAGAAGAAGAAAGTCGGAAAGCATTGGATATGGGAATTTGAACCCATAAAGATCAGCAATGCCCTTGCCGTTCTTGAGTTTTACGAAGATGGTTATCCTCATTGGCATTTCCTTATTGAGGTTGAAAAAGAAGGTAAGGCAGGAATGATCGGCGGGGAAATGCTCCATTGGGCCTGGTCCTATGGAATCGTCCGTGAAACCTATTTCCGGAATGCCGACCACTGGAAAAATATTGCCGGATATTTTGCTGAAAAGGGATATTTCGAAAAGGGGAAGGAGTATCAAACAAGGCTTCCGGAAAATGTCAAAGAGAAATTGAATCGAAGGGTTCGCCGAATTACCCAATATTACAGCCGTAAAGGAAAGAACATTGATGAAGAAGTAAAACCGGACCTGACAGAAGATGAAGCATTTAGAGAGGTTTCAGATTATTTCGAACAAAAAGCAAATGCTCAAACCGAACAAAGAGAGGAAAAAGATTTTATCGGATATAAGGCAATTCTCAAAAAATGCGGTCAGAAAACTTTTATAAGTGCAATCGTCAACCGACAAGCCGTTGAAATGATTGTTCCGGTTCCTTTCAACGTTTTAAAAGAACTGATTAAGCCGGAATACGAACCGGGGAAAGGATATATCTGCACGTTACCTGTTGAAACAATAGGCTTATTTACTGATTGTGCGGAGTGGCTGCACTGGTCAGAGCGTGAATTGTATCTGTATGATGATTCAAAAGATTATCAAACCGATACCTTAGCAGCCGAACTCTTGCAGGGTTGACCGGAGGCACCCGAAATTGAATTTACCCGCTAGACATGATAACTTCCCTTTCAACGGGGGGGAATTATGTATGAAAGGTTCAATCCATTTCAGGAGTGACCGCGGGTATTATTATGTTGCCTGGAATCAAAAGGGAAAACGATACAAGATTTATAAATACAATGGCGAATACTTGTATCACAAGAAGATTGCAGAAAAACTGCTTGCCTGTATGCAGGCTGATGTTGAAAAAGGATTCTTTCGCATTGAGAAATACACGAAAGAAGTCCCCACAAACGTCATTCCCTATTTGCAGGAATGGGTTGAAGAAGAAAAACCCCACCTTTCACCGGCTGCCTACAAGGATTATCTGAATTCCGTTAAAAATCATCTCATTCCTTGGTTTGAAAGAAATCCCTTTCAACTGCACGAAATTCAATATGATGTCCTTTGCCGGTTACTGGGCGACATAAAGAGATCAGGTAAAGGAAAAATGAACGTGATGTATTGCCTTCATAAATGCCTTGATTTTGCTTGGAAATCCGGACGCATTCAAGCAATGCCGCCTTTTCCGGAAAAAAACAAATACGGGATTGTTGATCCGATCATTACTTGGTTGCCTGAAAACAGGCAGATAAAAATCATCGAGGCGATACCTGAAGAACATCAGCCTATATTTTGGTGGTTGAAGTATCACGCAAGAAGACCTTCCGAAGCTATGGCACTTTTCAAGGAAGATTACGACAGGACCTTAGACGCCTTCATCATAAGACGAACTTTTTCCAATAAGACACTCGTTAATTACACGAAGACACACAAGCAACACGTTATCCCCTGCCATTCTGAGTTCAAGCCGATCATGGACAAAATGCCGGCTTCGTTTGGATCGTTCTTTTTTGTGAACTCTCACGGAAAACTGAAGGGTAAACATTATCAGCACGACTACCTTGTTGATCTGTGGGCTCAAGCCTGCCAGAAGGTTGGCGAAAAGATAAGGATGTATGCAGGGCTAAAGCATTCAACTTGTTCCCAGTACATCAATGAAAAAGGCTTAAGCGTGGATGAACTGCAAATGATCACGGATCACGCTAGGCGGGATAGCGTTTTGAAGTATGCGGATGTGCAGATTGACGCAAAAAGACGTTTGATGGAAAGAAAGATTCTTGAATTTCCGGGGGACATTCGGGGGACAGGTTCATCAAGGAAAAAGTCAATAAAATCAGTAATAAATGGCGGAAGTGCATGGGAATCGAACCCACCTGGGACGGTTTTAGCGCCCCACACCGGATTTGAAGTCCGGGAGGCCCACCAGTGACCTTGGCACTTCCGTTGGAGAGATCAAGGGAAAAACAGGATGTTTTATTTAAGTCGCGGCATTAAACCCCAATCAGGCAATGCCTGTCAACGATTATCTCTCCGGGAGATATTCCGGGTTCAGGGTCATGTTGAAGGAATCATCGATCATCTGTACGGTAACCCGTTCACCGGAAGAAATTTTTCGTACGCCCTTGGGAAGAATCGCCAGGCCATTGGCCCGCACCATGGACTTGAGAACGCCGGAACTCTGCTCCCCGGTCGTTACGGCCACATAATCATTGCCCTCGCGCTTCACCTGAACGCGCACAAAATAAGTCAGCTCCGGCTGCTTGTCCAATTCTTCCTTCAGAATTGCCTGGATCGTTCTTCGAAAGAGGTGCCGATGTCCCATCATCTTCAGAAGGACAGGACGAACAAACTGTTCGAAGGAAACCATAGTCGAAACCGGATTTCCCGGAAGGCCGAAGATCGGTTTTCCGCCGATCCTGCCGAACACCAGGGGTTTCCCCGGCTTCATCGCCACCCGCCAGAACTCGATGGCGGTCCCTACTTCCGTCATGATGTCTTTGACCAGATCATAATCGCCCAGGGAAACCCCACCGGAAGAAAGGATGACATCGGCCCGGAGGGCCGGCTGAAACTTCGCCAGCAGATCTTCACGGTTATCTCCGGCGATCCCCGCCTGAAGGGGAATGGCGCCGCATTCAAGAATCTGGGCGGTAAGGGAGTAGGCATTGCTGTTGACGATCTTCCAGGAGGAAACCGGATCGTCGATATCCGCCAGTTCGTCACCCGTAGCGATGACCGCCACGACCGGGCGTTGATACACGGAGACAAAAGACTTTCCCAATGCCGCCATCATTCCCACTTCCGCGGGACGGATCACCGATCCGGCGTCAATGACCCGTTCCCCTTCCAGAACATCCTCCCCGACGAAGCGGACAAATTCACCTTTTCCCGCCGCTGCCGTCAAGGTCACCCGGTTTCCCTCCTGCCGGGCATCCTCGACCCGGATCACGGCGTCGGCGCCCTCGGGAATCGGTCCGCCCGTCATGATTCTCGCCGCCTGGCCGGCCCCGACGACACAGCGGGGAATCGCGCCCGCGGGAATATTCTCGATCACCTCCAGCGCAACCGGGCTGGAGGGCGTCGCGCCTTGCGTATCCTCCCAATGCACGGCGAAGCCGTCCATGGCGGAATTATCCCGCGGCGGAATCGGCCGCCGGGCCAATAGGTCCTCCCCGAGGACGCGCCCCAGGGCATTCAGGATGCTGACTTTTTCCTTCCCCAAGGGGACGGTGTCCTTCAGGATGATATCAAGAGCCTCGGCAACGGGAATCATGGCACTCCTTTTTTGCGGCTTTTTCCGCTCCCGGCACTGAACCTTTGCACTGCGCCCACGCGTCGGCATCGGGAACGTTCGGAGATTTATCCTAATTCCCTGCATCTGTCAACCGCCGCCTACCGTGTTTTTCATCTTGTATTGTCGGTTTTTATAGTATATTTCAAGCGCTGAGAGTTCTATCTTCCCGAATCGAGGTCCAGACCGATGAAACCATCCGACCTGCAGTCAGAAATCCGCAAGCTCCTTTCCGAAAGGAAGGCCATCCTGCTGGCCCATTATTACCAGCGGGAAGAAATCCAGGAGATTGCCGATTTTCTGGGCGATTCCCTGGCCCTGAGCATCGAAGCGGCCCGGACGGATGCCGAAGTGATCGTTTTTGCCGGCGTCCATTTCATGGCGGAAAGCGCCTCCATTCTCTCGCCGGACAAGACCGTCCTCCTGCCCCATCTGGGTGCAGGCTGCCCCCTGGCCGACAAGGTCACGCCCGCGGCCTTGGCCGAAGCCCGGCAGCAGCACCCCGAAGCGGCGGTGGTCACCTACATCAATTCCTCGGCGGAGATCAAGGCGCACTCCGATGTCTGCTGCACCTCGTCCAACGCCCTCAAGGTGGTCGAAAGCCTGCGGGATGCCCGGCAGATCCTCATGATCCCCGACGGCAACCTGGCCCGCTACGTGGCCCGGTTCACGGACAAGGAGATCATCCCCTGGGACGGCTTCTGCCCCATCCATCATTTCGTCCTGCCCGAAGAGATCGCCCGGGCCAAGGCGGAACATCCCAGGGCCATGTTCATCGCCCACCCGGAATGCAACGCCGCCATCCTGGAAATGGCGGACTTCGTCGGCAGCACGGCGGCCATGATCGAGTTCTGCGGGAAAACGGAAGCCCCGGAAATCATCGTCGGGACGGAAATCGGGATCATGACCCCCCTGAAGAAGCAGAACCCGGAAAAGACGTTCATCTGCCCTTCGGACAGCCTGATCTGTGAGACCATGAAGCTGATCACCCTGGAAAACATTCTGGAATGCCTGAAAGCAATGAAGCCGGTCATCAAAGTACCCGACGAGATCCGCATCCCCGCGAAAAAGGCCCTGGACCGGATGCTGGCCGTCCGCTGAAAAAAAATCCCCGACCTGTTTCCATCGGGATCGGTCATGGCTAATTTTAGTGACGTTGCGGGATTGACGGGAATTCCCGTCACAAAAAATCCCCGATAGAAGTTTTTACCTTGAGAAAAATCGTATCTCTCCCCAAAGGACCTTCCGCTCCGGTTCTCCGGATGCTTTCCGAGAAAATTGCGCAGGGCGTGGAGCGGCTGTCCGTCAATCGGCTGCACGGCTCGGCCAATGCCTTTCTGATCGCGGCGCTGACGAAACAGCTCGAACGGCCCATCCTCGTCTTGAGCCCCACGGAAAAGGAGGCAAGGGAAACCTTTTCCGATCTTTCCCTTTTTCTCGGCGAGGGAAAGGTTCTCCTTTATCCTCCCTGGGACATCCAGACGACGGACATGTTCGCCCTCCAGCGGGACGTCGAGCTGGTCCGGATGGAAGTCCTCTCCCGGCTGCTGGCCGATGAACCGGCCGTGATCGTGGCATCCCTGAAAGCTCTCATGCAGAAGGTCGTCCCGCGCGCCATCCTGGATTCTTACCTGGAAATCCTCACGCCGGGGGCAGAAATCCCCCGAGAGGACCTGGTAACCAGGCTTGCGGCCGGCGGATATTCGCGCGTGACCCTTGTGGAGGGTAAGGGGGAGTTCGGCCTGCGGGGGCATGTGCTGGATGTTTTCCCTCCCCTGGAAGATCAGCCCCTCCGGATGGAATTCAATGGCGACGAACTGGAGTCGCTGCGCTCCTTCGACCCCGCCTCCCAGCGTTCCACGGGCCGACGGGACGCCTTTGTCCTGTCTCCGGCAAGGGAGGTGATTCTCTCCGAAGAGCGCCGGCAGAGGGCGCTGCAGTACATCCGCGCCCGGGCGAAGGCCCTGGAATTGCCCCGGGACTTGAGAGAACGGCTGGCGGAGATGATTGAAGCCGGACTCTCCACCTCGTTCAATCCTCTTTTTCTGCCGCTCTTCTATGAGGACCTCCTCCCGGCGGTGTCCGCCCCTCCCGCCGCAGGATCCGGCAGGAAGACGGCCCTCCGCCTGGGAACCCTCTTCGATTACCTCCCCGCCGATTGCCTCATTGTCATGGACGACGCGCTGGCCCTGGAAAATGCCGGGGAAAGCATTGAAAACGAAATCGACCGCTCCCTGCTGAAGGCAAAGCGGGAGGGGAAATTCTACCTGGAACGGGAAGCCTCCTATGTATCCAGGACTTCCTTTTTAAAGGATCTGCGCCGTTTTCAGCGGCTGATCCTGGAGGGCCTCGCCCTCGACCGGCCGGCGTCATCGCCGAACGTTCCCCTCGACCCGGAGGGGAAATCGCCCCCTCCCCGGGTCGAATCCCTGCACCTCCCCCTGGATACGGACCTGAAGCTGGGCGAGCTCCACCGGGAGGCCGGCAGGGAAGAAACGCTCCTTGCCCCTGTGGTCGAGCGGATCCGCCTCCGGCTCCGCGAGGGCATGCTGGTAGCGTTCCTCTGCTCCGGGAAGGAAGACCTGCAGCGGATGCGCCATCTCCTGGAGCAGTATGACCTGCCCGTCCGGATTCCGGAAGGCGCCCTGATCGACGAGGTCTTTCGCCATTCGGGACCGGGCGTCCTGAGCCTGAGGGAAGGCCGGCTGAGCCGCAGCTTTCTCTTTCCCGATCTGAAACTGGTCGCCGTCAGCGAAGAGGAACTCTTCGGGAAAAAGACCGCAGGCAGGCGCATCCGCTCCGCCCGGGAGGGGTACTTCCTGCGCTCCTTCGGCGAGCTGAAGGAGGGAGACTATGTCGTCCACAAGGAGCACGGCATCGGCCGCTATCAGGGTCTGCAGAAGCTGCACGTGGGCGGCATCGCCAACGATTTTCTGCTCATCGGGTACCAGGGCGGCGACAAGCTCTACCTGCCCGTGGACCGCCTCGATCAGATTTCCCGCTACATCGGCCCCGACGATTACGTCCCCAAGGTGGACAAGCTGGGCGGGACGTCCTGGGACGCCGTCCGGGAGCGGGTGAAGAAATCGATCCGGGAAGTGGCCGAAGAGCTCGTCGCCATCTATGCCGCCCGGGAGGTCATGGAGCGGCGGTCTTTTGCCCCGCCCGATGCGGTTTATGAAGAGTTCTGCGCCGCTTTTGCCTACGACGAAACCCCCGATCAGGCGAGAGCCATTGAAGACATCCATGCCGACATGAACGCCGCTAAGCCCATGGACCGGCTGATCTGCGGCGACGCGGGCTTCGGCAAGACGGAAGTGG
>CAZKRB010000094.1:0-7159 GCA_964555065.1 uncultured Syntrophus sp. | reverse complement strand
AGGTGTCATGGATCGAGGTTACCAGAGCCACAAGCTTTTTGATGCCTGGCAGGCCTTTGAACCCAGATCCCCCGCAGGATCCCTTTCACTTTTCCTGAAAATGGTAGGTGTAGCGAAAGCTCTTGGGCTGGTAGAAATCGACCATGACGCCACCGATCTCGGCATAGGGGTAGCCGAAGGTGTTGAGAGGCGCCCCCCGCCTGTTTGGGATTGAGGGCCACGTCGCGTCCTGTGGCGATGACCACCCGGTAGGCGTCAATCCCGCCCCAGAAGTATTCCCGGTATTCCTTGGTCTTGGCGTCTTTCAACTCCAGCTTTTCCACCAGCATGGCCTTGCGCACGTCGGCGGGATCAACAGTCACCCAGCCGTAACCGGGCAGGAAGAACTCGGCCCAGCAGTGCTGATAGGTGGTGATGTCCTCCGTCGGCTTTTTGCCGAGGCGGATGCTGAAGATTTCCCGGGCCGGCACGCCGGCGGCACGGCAGAGGCCGACAAAAACCGAGGAGATGTCCGTGCACTTACCCCCCGGATTTTTCAGCAGGGAACGAACGTCTCCTGTCCCGCAGCCGATGGTGTTGGGGTCGCGGTACGTGTTTTCGCAGCACCAATCGTAAATGGTCTTGGCCTTGGCGAGGACGGTCTTTTTACCTTTGGTAATCTGGTCCGCCAATTTTTTTACCTCGCCATCGGTGGGGCAGAGGCTGGTAGGCTTCAGATATTCGGCATAGTCTGCTGCGTTCCAGGCCGGCTCCTTTGTCGGCAGATCGGATTGGCGGATTTCCTGGCGGTCAACGGAGAAAGAAAAGGTGAGCCTGCGGCTTTTGGCATCCGCAGGCCATTGGGCGTAAAGGATTGAGGTGCCGTAGAGGCTGTCGGTATAGACCCCAGAGGAGGCGAAATCCCCGGAAACTTTAATATGGCCGATCGCCTGGTAACGATCCGTCACCGGATAGGGAATCCAGAGTTTCGCTTCCTTTCCCGCCTCCTGGCCGGAAAGATCCACATCCAGGGTGACGACGCCCGAGCGGCTGGTGGCAAAGGCGCTGGTGGCTGCGAATAGCAAAAAAAGAACCAGTAGAACGAATACATGTCTTTTTATAAATCCTCCTTATCAATCACTCCGTTCTGTTTAACAATAGTTGAATAGCCATCCGGTCAGGCGATCTCAATCAATAATATTGATTGAGATCAAGTTGTTATTCCTCTCTGTTATGAAGTTTTCCCCGCTTATAATGATCGGCTGATTATACTATTTAAGAATTTGACATATTCATTTTTTCTTTGTTATAAAAACGCATCCGTGCGGTTCAAGTTTTTTCTAAGGACGCCGTACCGTTACTCCATGGGCGGAGAACCCGGCTATCGGTGACTCCATGCCTTTCCGGACAACATGGAGGAATTTGATGAAAAAAAACAACTTGGAGGAATGTTATGAAAAAAATGCTTTTTTTGAGTTTAGCGCTGCTTCTGTGCCTGGCGCCCCCTGTCTTTGCGGAGAATTATGTCAAACCCGATGTTTTCAAGCAGTGGATAGAGACGGCAAAACCCGTCCAGATCGTAGATATTCAACTGGCCGAAGAGTTTGAAAAACATCACTTCAAGAACTCCTTACAGACAAACGCCTATCCGGCCAAATCCGATGCGGAGAAGGAGCGCCTTGACCGCATCCTCTCCAGCCTTCAAGCCTCGAACGACGATATCGTAATCGTTTGTCCCCGCGGTGGCGGAGGGGCCAAGAACACATACGAGCACCTCAAGGCCAGGGGAATTCCCGAAAGTCGCCTCTACATCCTGGAAAAAGGCGTCGTGGGATGGCCCTATTCGGAAATGTTCATTCAAGGGAAATAAACGCTTTCTGTTCCAAGAGGAGCGAAGGGGATGGCAATAGAAAATAGAAGAGAGTTTTTGAAGCAGGGCCTGGGCGCTCTCGCGGGGGCCGCGACGGCCTCCGTAGTGAATCCGTCCCTTCTGCGCGCGGGAGAGTCGACCCCGGACTATGTCATGATCATTGACCTCAACAAATGCAACGGCTGTCAATCCTGCGTCATTGCCTGCAAGGCCGGCAACAGGACCGCGCCGAATTCTTTTCTGACCCGGGTGAACGAGGTGGAATCCGACCGTTACCCTCATCCCCGCCTCTCTTTCGTGCCGACCCTCTGCAACCAGTGTGAGGACCCGCCCTGCGTCAAGGCATGTCCACAAAAGGCGACCTATAAGATTGACAGCGGGATCGTCGTGACCGACTGGAATCGTTGCACGGGGGCTGGAACATGCGTTTCGGCGTGCCCCTATGGGGCCAGGTTGCTGGATCCCCGCCATGGAAACAAAGCGGACAAGTGTGATTTCTGCCGAGGCAGGCTTGCCAGGAACCTTCTACCGGTCTGCGTTGAAAACTGTCCGCCCGGGGCTCGGGTCTTCGGTGATCGGAGCAGGCCGGTTGGGGCTTTCGCTGAATATCTCCGCCGAGGAGATCTCGAATCGGCGAAGCCGGAACTCGGGATCAGGACGCACGTGCTTTATGTTCCCCGAAGGAGGAGCTGAGAGCCATGAAAGAAGAAAAGGGAAACAGGAGCAAGACATTGGAGAAAAAGAAAGAAAGAGACGGGGAACTGGGCAGAAGGGAATTTCTTGCGATTTCCGCTGCCGCAGTCTGCACCGCGGGAATGTCGAAGAAAGGAATCGCCGGCGAGGCGGGCCTGGACCCGAGAGATGTGCTGAAACCGCCTCTGGACATGGCTGCGGGCAGGGAGGGGACGGCCCGGGTTGTTCATTCCGTGTGCCTGATGTGCAACGGCCACTGCGGCGTCCGCGGCGTTGTCGATGGAGACCGCCTGGCGAGTGTGACGGGAAACCCTTATCACCCCTATAACTCACAGTTTTCTCCTCTCAAGTATGACACCCCCGTCAAGGACTCCCTCACCGCGCCCAGCCCGGTCTGCGGAAAATGCCTCGAAACGGTGAACCACACGTACAATCCCTACCGCGTCATCGGTCCCCTCAAGAGGTCCGGCCCCAGGGGTTCCGGACGGTTCGAGTCCATCGGATGGGAGCAGTTGATCCGGGAAGTGGTGGAAGGGGGCAGGCTCTTCGCGTCCCTCGGTGAGGAGAGGGATGTTCCGGGACTGCGGGCCTATGATTCCGACGCGCCCATTCATGCCGCCGATCCGGAACTCGGGCCTCGCCGCAACGCCCTGGTGCTCATCACCGGCAGGCTGCAGAACGGCCGGCAGCAGTTCATCGACCGCTTCGTGAAGAGTTCCTTCGGTTCCAAAAATCGGATCGGGCACACCGATATCTGCGGGCTCGGGTTCCGCATGGGCAATTTTGCCCTGAGCGAGGGAGAGCAGATCGAGATAAAGGCCGATCCTTACAGCTGCAAGTATATGCTCGTCTTTGGCGCGAACATCTACGAGGCCACCCAGCCTGGCGTCAATACGTACGGCGCCATCGTTGCCCGGCGAGCCGGAGAGGGAAAGCTCAAGTTCGTCGTCATCGACCCCCGGGGCACCAAAGCCCTTTCCTCCGCCGATGAATGGCTGGCCGTCAAGCCGGGTCAGGACGGCGCCCTGGCCATGGCCATGATCCGCTGGATCATTGAGAAACGGCGCTTCAACGAAGCCTACCTGTCCGCTCCCCATGCAAAGGCGGCCAGAGCCCTGGGGTATCCCTGCCCGTCCAACGCCACCCATCTGGTCATCTGCGATTCCGAGCACAAAAACAACGGCAGGTTCCTCCGTATGAACGACCTGATCCCGGAGACCGGAGAAGAGGGGGCCAGGCAGTTTGTCGTCTGGGACACCGCGGAGGGAAAGGGGGTTCCCTTTGAACAGGTCAGTCAGGCCCTGCTGGATAAGGAAGGAGAGGTCCGGACCGCATCGGGGAAGCGCATCAAGGTCAAGACGGCCTTTTGTCTCCTCAGGGAAAGCGCGGAGGAAAACTCGATGGAGGAATACGCCCGCCTGTGTGGTGTCGATCGGGAAAAGATCGAGAAGGTGGCCGGAGAATTCAGCTCCCATGGGTCCAACGCGGCGGTGACTTCCTACCATGGCGCGGGAAACTACGTCAACGGCGGCTATGCCGCTTACGCCATTGCAACCCTCAGCGTCCTGGTAGGAAGCATCGACCGCAGAGGCGGCTACATGAAAGGGGGTGGGGGCGCAGGAGGCTGGGACAAGGGGGTCTACGATCTGGCCGATTTCAAGGGGGCCCGCACGCCCAGTGGGGTGACGATCTCCCGGGAGAAGGCTTCCTACGAGAAGAGTGCCGAATTTCGCCAGAAAAAAGAAAAAAACGGAACCGGCTATCCGGCCCGGCGCCCATGGTTTGCCTTTACGAACGGCGGTCTCTGCGTGGAGGCGATGAGCGGCATCGACGAGGGCTATCCTTATCCCTGCGGGGTTCTGATCACGTATCTCTTCAATCCCGTCTACTCGATCCCGGGGGGCTACCGGTACATCGAAACCCTGACCAGTGCGGAGAAAGTGCCGCTTTTTGTCTCCATTGACACGGCGATCAACGAGAGTAACCTCTACGCAGACTACATCGTTCCGGACCTGTGCTATCCCGAGGGCCATTATGGATGGCTCAACGCCCATGCCCCGGTCCTGAAATTTACCGGGTTGCGAACACCCATGATCGAGCCGCTGACGGGAAAAACCGCCGACGGCAGACCCTTCTGCACGGAAACCTTCCTGATCGATCTGGCCAAGCGGTTGAATCTTCCCGGCTTTGGAAAAGCGGTTATTCCGGATGCAGACGGTGTGATGCAACCGCTGGAGCGCGGGGAGGATTTCTATCTTCGCGCGTATGCGAATATTGTGGCAAATGCCAACGTCCCGCCGGCGTCTCCGGCTGAGGTGAAATGGGTTGAGGAGAACTATCCCGTCGCTCGGCTCCGAAACATTCTCAAGCCCCGGGAGTGGAACCGCCTCTGCCATGCCCTGGCGCGGGGCGGCATCTTCGGGACTTACGAGGGCGCTTTCGATGGCGAGATGTTCAAATATGGTCTGAAGCGGGCGGCCGTGTACAATGAACAGCTTGCCCAGGCGAGAAACTCCCTGACAGGGAAGCGCTTTCCGGGGAGCCCGAAGTATGTCGGGGCAGTGGATTCCTCGGGAAAGAGGATTGAGGATCAGGACGGGGACTATCCCTTTCATCTCGTCAGCTACAAGACCAGCCTCCACACCCAGTCCCGGTCGGCCTGGCATGACCATTCGATGGAACTCTTTCCGGAGAATTCCGTCATTCTGAACGGAAAGGACGCCAGGAAACTCAGGTTGAAGCCCTCTGCCACCGTTCGACTGGTTTCACGGAGCAACCCCTCGGGAATAACAGGGAAAATACAGATCAGCGAATCCATCCGGCCCGGATGTATTGCTGTTTCCTTTCATTACGGTCATACGCAGTTCGGGGCTTCTCCGCTGCAGGTGAGGAACGGCGAGGCGGCCTTTCTCGGCGGGACGCAGATTGTTTCCAACGGCAATCTTCTGCCCAACGCCCGGTACGGCGCCGGCTTGAACCCGAACGACATTTCCCGACTCGATCCCAACCTCGGCAATACCCCGCTGGTG
The DNA here is from genome assembly GCA_964555065.1 of uncultured Syntrophus sp. Classification (GTDB taxonomy): domain Bacteria; phylum Desulfobacterota; class Syntrophia; order Syntrophales; family Syntrophaceae; genus Syntrophus. The sequence continues at coordinate 1,588 of CAZKRB010000094.1, read as the reverse complement.
GATCTTACATCCGGAATTCCCGACTTCAGCAATACCCGCGTCAAGGTTGTCAAAGCATGACTTCGATTTTCATTCTCCCGGCTTCGGCGACCTGCAGTTGAAGCATCTGGAGAGGGACTGCAACGGCACGCTGGCGTTGGATGGCCCTTGACTCGAGGGGTGAGCCGGCGGCTGCTGCGATTGAGACGGCAGTTGGAACTTCATGTGGTCACGGCGGATACCTTCGGCGGCGTACGGAACGGCCCTTGGCCTGGACCATCGCCCAGGGAAAACGATCAAGGTCCTTCGGTGAGATTTCACATTGTATCGTGCTCAAATGAGCACTTGCATGAATGAAAAAATAGAATATTGCTTGGAAAATTATTTGTGACCGCGAAGTTTGTACAGGTGGTGGACCTGTCTGTGCCTGAAAAGCCCCCCGTTTTGGTTAGAAAAACGGAGGGCTGATTTCTTACGTCGTGCAGGTTATTTACGGAATGTTCTTGTGGCCGTAGACGGCGAGGCCGCCGAGACGGTTGGGGTCGCTGCCGAAGTCCTTGTTGTCCCAGTCGAAAATCGTGGCATGGGCCACCGGCACTTTGAGTATTTTATCGCCGATGGCCTCGTGGAGTCGGGCCGACAGAGTGGGGATATGTGAAAGATCTATGGGGAGGTAAGCCGTCCGCGGGTGATTGAACCGGCCTTTTATCTTTTATGTCAACTCAGCCGCAGGAACCGCAGCAGCTGCCGCTACCGCAGCTGCCGGCTTCAAGCGAAGAGCTGACCCGGAATCCGCTGCCCGAAGGAGTTTCAATAAAATCGATGTAGATGGGTTTGGCCTGTTCGAACAGGTCCTTGGTCATCAGGAAGGTAAGGCCGTGGGCCTGGAATTCCTGATCGCCATCTCTTCGCTCATCCAGAGCCATTCCCAGTGCGGGGCCGGAGCAGCCTCCCTCGGTTAGCATGAGCCTGATGGGATGGACTTCCTCGACGCTCTTTAAAAACTCCTGGATTTTCTCCCCTGCTTTTTTCGAAACTTCAAACATTCTTCTCTCCTTCGGCAGCGGGGACCCGCAGCCTTTCTTTTTGGGTAATATGTTGATGCGTAAGGGGGCAATACTTTAGTTTAGAGAATCCGTCAAATAGATATTCTGAATAATATTGCCTCAGCTATTCCATGGCGTGGCAAAGATGTAGGACTGTAATGACAGTCCTCTTAAATTCCAACTGACTTGAGTCTGGGATTGAAACGATGCTGCTTGACGGAGAAAAATGAAGCCCTCCTGTTTCAATGCCGGACGAATGGCCGAGGCAAGAAAGGGACAAATCCCATCGGCTAAGTCCCTCTCTTGCCATGTTAAGTAGTCGGTGGTCTTACAAACTCAGTGGCTGTGAGAGGAAGATTTCTCCTCTCCGTAAACCACCAGCTTGCCCTCTTCCTCCATTTCCTTGAGCCACTTGGGGTGCTGCTTCTTCAGCCAGGGCCGCGTCACCCAGCCCGTCATCATGGCGGGCAGCGATCCCGGGGAACCCACCGTTCCCAGGTAGAGATGAATGAAGAAGAAGGCGAAGATCGCCACAAAGCCCGCCGCGTGAATCAGGTACATCA
>CAZKRB010000093.1:0-7273 GCA_964555065.1 uncultured Syntrophus sp. | reverse complement strand
ATGGTTCGCAAGCGACACTTATGGCTCATTTTGATTTCTATTACGGTTACTTTACTTTTTTCTACGGTCCCCCGGGCTTATTCGCAGGGGACCGGGAGCGGATTCCAGGCTTTTGACCTGGGGGAAGTGGTGGTTTCCGCCGATACGACGAAAGTCAATAACATCGCGATTTCCAATGAGATTACGGCGGATGACATCAAGGCAACCAACAGCCATACCGTCGCCGAGGCCCTGTCGCACGCTCCGGGCGTCCGGGTGACCACAGGCGCGAAGAATCAGGCGACGGTCTCGATTCACGGTTTCGATCAAAGCCGGATTCTCTTCCTGATCGACGGGGTGCCCTATTACGAGACCAAATTCGGCATCCTCGATCTCAGCAGCATCAGCACCGATAACATCGCCAAGATCGAGATCATCAAAGGGGCGCCTTCCGTGCTCTACGGCGCCAACGCCATGGGGGGCGTGGTCAACATCATCACCAAGAAACCGACGGATAAACCCTTCACCAGCGCCTCCTTCGAGCTTTCGGAAAACGACACCTACCGGTTCTCCGCTTCCCATGGGCAGAAAGTCGGGATCTTCAATTACTGGCTGAATTACATGTACGAAAAATCGAATGGATGGGACCTGTCGAACGATTACAAGCCAAAAGCGGGCACCTTGACGAATCGCAACGTCTATCCCTATCGGGGCAGGGATGCGCGGGTGACGCACCCCGTCTTCGAGGATGGGGAAGTGCGGGACAACTCGGACTACAAGACCCAGAGCGTCGGGGGAAGGTTCGGTATCGAGCGGAACAAGGATTCGGCCTACTACATGACCCTCTTCTACCGGGAGAAGGATAAGGGGGTTCCTTCCAATACCGTAGCCAACAATGTTTTCGCCCCTCCCGTCTTTTCCCAGTTTTATGCGGACCGCATTCCCGACTACAACGAATGGGGAATCGATCTGGATGCCCGCCAGCGCCTGACCGACAAGCTGATGGTCAAGGGCAAGCTTTTTTATCACAACCACAAAGACAGCCTCTATTCCTATGAGGACCCGACCTTCGACAATGTATTGGCCAAGAGTCATTACAAGGACTATTTTGTCGGAGGCGTGCTCATGGCGGAGTACCAGCCCGTTTCCTGGGACGCGGTCCGTCTGGCCTTCAACTATAAGAAGGATTCCCACAAGGAAATCGCCGATAGCTACCTGCCCTATGAAAAATATATTTCCTACACCGGCTCGATCGGACTGGAAAATGAGTTCACCCTTGTCGAAAATCTTTCGGTGATTGCGGGGATCAGTTATGACTGGTTCGAAGTGACGGAGGCCAGGAAAAATGAAACCAGCACGACGCCGGGGCGGACCTATGGCGACTATCTCGGGCAGGACGACGCTTTTCAACCTGATGATGACCAGGTCAATCCCATGATCGGCGCCCATTATACTTTTTCGGACAAGACCAAGGTTTTTGCCTCCGCCGCCCGGAAGACCCGGTTCCCGACCCTCAATAACCTCTATAACAACGTTGCCTATGGAGACCCCCACCTGAAATCCGAGGTGAGCAAAAACTATACGGTCGGGGTGTCGAGACCCTTCGGGTCCTTCCTGTCCACGGATTTTTCCGTCTTCTGGCATGATATCAAGGACCGCATTTCGGTGACCGGGACGGGAGCCACGAAACATTCGATCAACGTCGGAAAGGTGCGGATGGTGGGGTACGAAGCCGGCGTTGAAATTTATCCCCTGGACAAAATGATTCTCCGGGCCGATTACACGTACATCGATGCCGAGGATAGAACGGAAGACCGGGTCACCAATGATGTGACCGATGTGCCGACCCATAACATCCATATGTCGGCCCAGTATACTCTGCCCGTGATTGGAACCCGGATCGACCTGAACGGCTCCTACCTGTCATCCGTCTTCACCAACGTGACGCCGGGCTCCAGAAACAGGGTGGGAAGCTACTTCCTGGCCGACGCCAAGTTCACCCAGGAATTCGCCAAATACTTTGAAGTCTATGTCGCAGCGAACAATCTCCTCGATGAGGACTACGAGTGGGGGGACGGGTATCCCGCCCAGGGTCGCAGCTTCTGGAGCGGTTTGTCCGTGAAGTTCTGATCGGTCCGCTCCAGCGGCAGAACCCGCGAAAGGGGTCAAACGCTGGATCCGAACAGAGGATTCATCCAGTGCCGGCCGCGGGAATCGTGGCCGGCACTGCTATGAAGGTTCAAGGAGATTCCGGGGGAGTGAAAGGAAATCCGGTTGCCGGCGACGAAGTTCGATCGGAAGATATTGAAATATATCTATGACCGGCGGTACGATAATGTTGTAGGATAATAGAGAAGCATCAACCAGTCAGCAAATCGCTGCAGAAGCGGAAGATTCGTTGTATGCGGCCAGGATAGGGGAAGTAAAAGACCCGACCATGAGATTTTATGAAGAGATGATCCGGCGCATAGCCGCCGATGCGAACCCGGCGGTGGTCATCGAGGAAATCCGTATTTATAGGGCGGTCATTAACCGCCTGGACAAAGGAGGAAGACCATGAGCGCCGGCATCCATTCCATCGAATTGAGGCCCATCGGAATCGTCCGCTCGGCGGAAGTCTCCACAGCGGACATGTCGCCCGAGGGGAACCGGGCGATCGTCGAAGTTTTCCCCCAGTACGCGGCCGCCCTCGAAAGGATCGGAGAGAACTCGCACCTGTGGATCCTGTCCTGGTTTCACGAAGCCAGACGGAATGTCCTCACGGCCTCTCCGACAAGGGTGAATCCCGAGGTGCTGAAATTCGGGGTTTTTGCCCTGAGGACTCCGGTTCGGCCGAACCCCATCGCCCTGACCCTGGTGCAGCTGGAACGGATTGAGAAAAACCGCCTTCACGTAAGCGGACTCGATGCGGTGGACGGAACCGCCGTGCTGGACATCAAGCCGTACTTCGAGCAGGATATCGTTTTTTCGCCCCGAACGCCGGAGATTATTCCGGTCAGCAGCAAAATGAAGAAAAACCTCCTGGAAAAGGAAGCCCTGGCCCACCACCGGGAAAAGTGCACGGGCCTGCGGATCGCTGTGCGGATGGGGTTGATTGTCCAGGAGGAATGGGGAAAACTGAATAATGACGAGCTGTCTGTTGAAGTGACCGGATCCGCCTGCCTTGCCGATGTTCTGCAGGGATTGTCCCGGGCCCGGCTGGCAAATCCCCCGCGGTTTTCCTATCAAGCCTCGGGGGAGAGAATGCGCAGCATCTGGACCAAAAGGGGCAGGCGGATTTCCTTGACCGTGTCGAAAGAGGCTGATCCGGACCGGGGCGAATTCCTTTCCGACGAGGAGCTTTTTGAAATCGAGATCACCTGAAAATCAGCGCCATTCACTTTTCCGTCCGGCATCGCCGAACATCCTTAAACGCCGGCCTGGCTCTTTAACTGCCCATCCTGCCGATGGCCGTTGTTTGCTGCCCGCTGATAGTAAACGCTGGAGCGGGAGACTCCGAGCAGCTCCGCCTGGCGGCAGACGGCGATGTCCAGGCATTCCCGGTCGATGAGGGATACGCGGTCCCGATGACTCAAATCCAGGCTTTCCCGCAGCCATTCCAACTCCTTCTGAAGCCGGTTCACCTGCCGGGAAAGGTTCTGAATCTGTTTGTCTTTTTCCGCATCCGTATTATTTTTATGGTTGGAGAAAAGATCCGCCAGTCCCCGGGTGGCGATGACCTTCCAGTTCCGAATCTGAACGGGATGAACCTGGTACCGGTCGGCGAGCTCCACCGAAGTTTTCTGTTCTCGAATGGCTTCCAGGACAACCTTGGCTTTAAAAGCCGGGGTGTACTTTTTTCTTTTCGGTCCCATTCCTGTCTCTCCTTTTCTAACTCAACGGGAATCCATCGCCCTGCCGCCACATGAGACGCAGCGCGCATGCCGCTGAGCCGATGGCGACCCACAACCTTGATGAGTCGATTACTCAGTGACAACAGATGGCGATTCAAGACGAGCCGGCCAAGACTTTATTGTAAGAATAAGTAATGAATTGTTGCCCTGAGTAATGCAAGGTAATTTTTCAATTCATTATGTCATTATATACATAATGTCAAGGAAAAATTTCCTCCGGGAGGGGGCATAGGATTTAAGCGAGGTTGGGGGGGGGAAATCTTGGAGAGAGAATGTTGCTTAGGGACTTTCGGAAGATTCCGGTTTTTTGTCGGCAGGGGCGCAGAGAAAGGACAACTGTTGCGTCCGTTCGGCAATCAGGGCGCCGACTTCCTCGTGAAGCTCCTCAAAAGCCTTCAACAGCGCTTCAGCCTGCTCGGTCAGGCGCATTCCCTGCTTCTGCGATTCGATTTCCACGAGGGGGATGCCCAGCCTTTTCTCGGAAGCCTTCAGCCTGCCCCACGCCGCCCGGTACGACATATTCAGCTTCTTGGCGGCGGCATTCAGACTTCTGCATTCCGCGATCGCCTTCAGCAGCTCGTCGCGGCCTATCCCGAAGAGGACTCGACCGTCCTCCTCCAGCCAGATCTTGTATTGAATTTTCAACGTTAGATTCCTTTGTCCGATGATTTCGATTTGATATTTTATGTTTTTTATTACAGATCCGCCGGAAAAATCAAGACAAAGTATGACGCCGACGGCATGGCGCCCCGTCAATGGCTGAGAGTTAAGCATAAATATCCGTCCTTACAGTTTAAAATGCAATCAACGTTTTTATGACGTTCATTCAGAGTGTCATCACCATGGATGACTCGACCCTGTGACGCTGCGGGACCGACGGCGCCGTTTTTTGGCTTGACTACCGGACGCCCTCCTTATTATGGTGCAGTCAGTGTTTCCCGAATCATACTTTATTTACAGGAGCATGCGCTTATGAAACCCGCAGTCGTCATCATCGACATGGTCAAGGACACCCTCGATCCGGTACAGCCGCTGCCCATCACGCCTTTTGCGCAGGCCATCGTTCCCGCCATCAACCGCCTGACCGAAGAGGCGCGGAAGCGTTCGATTCCCGTCATCTTTTCCACGGACAGCTTCCTGTCCGGGGACTTCATTTTCAAGGGGAAGATGAAAGAGTACAGCATCCGCGGCACCGAGGGCGCCGAGGTGACCGACCGCCTGGTTCAGAAGCCCTCGGATATCTGGCTGCCCAAACGCCGTTTCAGCGCTTTTTTCAAGACCGATCTCGATCAGACGCTGCGCCTTCACGGGGTGGACACCGTGGCCGTCACAGGGATCACCACCCACTGGTGCGTGCTGTCCACCGTTCTGGATGCGCTGGCCCATGATTTCGCCGCTTTCTTCATCGAGGACGGCTGCGCCTCCCACAAAAGGGAAGTTCATGACGCCATCCTGAACTGTTACCGGAAGAATCCCATGGATCCGCTGCTGCAGGTGATGACCGTGGATCAGTTTGTGCGGAAACTGGACGAAACGGCTTGAGTGCAAATTCGGAAAGGAGGAGGAGAAAATGACACTTCTGGAACTGGTTATGAAAAACCGGAGTTACCGCCGCTTTAAAGAAAACGAACCGCCCTCGGAAGAGACGCTGAGGGAACTGGTGGATCTGGCCCGGCTCTCGCCTTCGGCGGCCAACCTTCAGCCGCTCCGGTACGTCCTTTCCGTCGATCCCCGGAAGAACGCCTCCATCTTCCCCTGCCTGGCCTGGGCGGGTTATCTGAAAGACTGGTCCGGTCCCGCGGAGGGAGAGCGGCCTTCGAGCTATGTCGTGATTCTCGGCGACACCACCGTGACCCGCTCCTTCGGCTGCGACCATGGCATTGCCGCCCAGAGCATGATGCTGGGAGCGGTGGAAAGGGGGCTGGGGGGATGCATGATCGCCTCGATCAAACGGGAGGCCCTGCGGTACGCCCTGAACATTCCCCAGCACTATGACATCCTGCTGGTGCTGGCCCTTGGCCGGCCCAGTGAATCCGTTTTTCTGGAGGCGGTCGGACCGGAGGGAGACATCCGTTACTGGCGGGATGAGAACGGTGGCCATCATGTCCCCAAACGGCCGCTGGCGGATCTGATCCTCTAGCCCCACGCCTCTTCCAGGAAGGGGAAAGGAAAAACCAGGCGCCGGGGAAACGCTTTCCTGAAACCGCTTCCCCGGGCTTGAGGCCAGGCCAGGGCGCGCCATCCAGAAAATGGCGGGTAAGCGCGGAAAGGCCTCCCGGAACCCGCTTCGCAGGAAGCGCCCAGTGCGGGCCGCCGGTCCAGGCGAAAAGGCTGCGGCCTGCCGGCATTTCCCTCCATCCGGACCTGTCCGTCGCGGTCAGCCCTTCATCCCCGTATGCCGGAGGCGCAGGGAATTGCTGACGACGGAGACCGAACTCAGGGCCATTGCTGCCGCGGCGAACTCCGGGTTCAGGAGGACGCCGAAGAAGGGATAGAGCGCCCCCGCGGCGATGGGAATGCCGATGATGTTGTAGATGAAGGCCCAGAAGAGGTTCTGGCGGATGACCTTCATCGTTTCGAAGGAAAGCCGGATCGCCCGGGGAACAGCCTGGAGATCGCCCGTCATCAGGGTGATGTCGCTGGCCTCGATGGCCACATCCGTTCCGGCGCCGACGGCGATGCCGATATCCGCCGCCGTCAGGGCCGGGGCGTCGTTGATCCCGTCGCCCACCATGGCCACGATCTGCCCTTCCTGCTGGAGCCGCCGGATTTCCTTCGCCTTGTCGCCGGGCAGCACTTCCGCCAGGACCTGCTCGATCCCCAGTTGCCGGCCGATGGCCTGGCCGGTGCTGACGTTGTCCCCGGTGATCATGGCCACCTTAAGCCCCGCGGCCTTCAGTTCGGCGACGGCCGCCTTTGCCGATTCCCGGGGGACATCGGACAGGGCGATCAGGCCGAGAACCAGCCCCTCCTCGGCGATGAGGACGCAGGTCTTTCCCTGGCCGGCCAGGTCGGCCGCCGTCAGATCCATTCCCTGCAGGTCCATGCCTTCCTGCACCATCAGCCTCAGGTTTCCCAGCAGACAGGGCCTCCCATCGATGACCGCCCGCGCCCCCAGCCCGGTAAGCGCCTCGAATTTTTCCGCGGGCAGGGGTGTAAGCCCCGAACCTTTCCCCCGGTTTACGATGGCCTGGGCCAGGGGATGCTCCGACAGCGATTCAAGGGAAAGCGCCGTCTGGAGGACTTTCTCCGGGGCGATCCCCTGTGCCGCCACGATGTCCGTCACTTCCGGCTCGCCCCGGGTCAGGGTGCCCGTCTTGTCGAACACCACGGTGGTCAGCCGGTAGGCCTTTTCCAGGCTTTCCCCGCCCTTGATCAGGATGCCGTGCTCCGCCCCCAGC
>CAZKRB010000092.1:0-7798 GCA_964555065.1 uncultured Syntrophus sp. | reverse complement strand
CGAAAGAAGCGGTCGATCATCTTTTCCGAAAATCCGATCCCCCGTAAAGCCTCAAGGGTCGTCGTTTCCGGGCGGCGAAAGAGGTCCTCGATGGTCCCTTTCATCGTCTTTCGTCGAAGCCGCCCGACCTTTACCTTGTCGCCAAGATTCCCCACGGGCGTGAACAGACCCTTCAGGCCGTCCAGCGGGTGCCGCCAGGGGTCGGCGACTTTATGAAATTTTCCGCCGAATCGAACCAGGGCTCCCGGATAAAAATAGTGCAGGTCCAGCTTCTGGTAATCGAGAACCCGCTGCGCTTCCGGGTAAGCGGTCAGCAGGACCTGGAATCCGCGGTCCAGGAGAAACCCTTCCTCCCGGTCCGTCCGCACCCGTCCCCCCAATCCATCCGATGCTTCGAGAAGAATAAAGGAAACCCCTTCCTGATGGAGTCTCAGCGCACAGCAAAGACCCGCCAGTCCGCCTCCCACAATCACGACATCGGCTTCGGCACTCATACGATTCTCCTTTTTGAAAGAGCCCTGCCCATTCAAAGCAGATCTTCAGGACCCATCTCCTTGCCCTTGGATAAAAGCTCCTGAAGAATCTTGAAGACGGCCCGGTCTCTGCTCCTGAGACCTGCTTCGCGCTTGGCCAGAGATCGCATGGACGCGAACAGGCGTGGGTTCTTGTTCAACAGCCGCTCGTGCCGGGAGAGAAAAGCCCAGTAAAGATGGGTGATCGGACAATTCTTCCTGGGGTCGAAGCGGCACTCCGCACAAAAATCGCTCATCCTGTTGATATAGGCAGCGCCCGATAGGTAGGGTTTCGTGGTCATGAGCGCACCCACGGCGTAGGCGCCCATGGCCAGAACGTTCGGCTCCACCACCCAATCATAAGCGTCTGTGTAGGCAGCCCAGAACCAGTCGGCCATCTCCCTCGGCTTGACATCGAGGAGCGTCGCCAGGTTGGACAGAATCATCAGGCGGGTAATGTGATGGCTGTAACCTTCCGCCCAAACACTTTCCACCACCCGATCCAGACAGGCCAGCCCCGATTTCTCCCCCCAATAGGCCGGGGGAAGGTGTGATTTGCAGTCCAGGAAATTCGGCTCTGCTCCTCCGTCGGGGTCGAGGTCCTGTCCCCCTCGTAAGAAGGGCCAGGGCTTTCCAGCCCAATGACGGTATCCTCCGTCACCCGGCACTTCGGAAACCGGCGGGTTTACCCCCGGAAGCGCACGGAATCCATCCGTGGCCAAATGGGCATGGCGGACAAACTCCCTCCATCCCAGCACCTGACGGATAAATCCCTCCTTGCTCGCCAATGGGATTTCCATCGCCTCCACTTCCGTCAGGACGTTTCCGGGAACAAGACGATGGATGTTTAACAGGGCAGATAGTCGGGTATGGAAAAGGCCTCTCGACCGGATGGACATGGCGTCCTCGTAAGGGCCGAAAAGGGGCAGGCAATTCTCTTTGGCCCACTCCCAGAGCGTCTGCGCATCGGAAGCCGTCCCGGGAAGGTGATCGAGGTCGAGCTTTCCCGGGTGATGGGAGAAGATCTGTCCAATCAATCGCCCGATCTCTTCCTTGATCGGGTCCCCTGGGAAATTGGGAGGAGCCGGCGCCGGCGGATCCCCCTTCCAGGGCAGACGGTTCTCCCGATCGAAGCTGACCTTCCCCCCTTCCGGTTTCCCGCTCTTCATGAGAATCCCGGTCTCCCGGCGCATGGTTCGGTAGAAAGAATCCATCCGCCACGGGGGCGATTTGGCTGCTCCGTGGAAAAACTGTTCGCCGGTTGTCAGCCACCCTTCATGGGGAATGAACTCGACAGCCTTCGCCTTCACCAAGGGCTCCAAGTCAACCCGCAATTCCCGCTCCGCCGGCTCCATCACCTGAATGGCGCCCAGTTCTTTGACCAGCGGTTCCAGAGCCGTCCGGTAGGGGCCGTGGGTCACAGCATGGCGAACCGCGATCCCGCGGCGGGCCTGCTCCAGCGCAAAGTGCCTCAGGTTGGCCAGGATGAGGGCGAGTTTCTGTTTGTGGTAGGGCCGTCGGGAAGCCTTCCAGGGATTTTCCACCAGGATGATCCCAAGGGTCCTGGGATTTTCCCTCGATAATGGCCCGATCCCGTCCGTAATCTGGTCATAGGGAACGTAGAGCCAGCTTCGTCCCCGCGGATCCGGTTGAAGCCTGTTCAACTCTCGCATGAAGTAGCCCATCGGAACCGTTTCTTTTGCCTCGCTGCAGGAAATCGGGGTACGCCGATCCCCCATTGATTCCTGGATCCTGTTCCTATGTTAACACTTTCAGCACGGATGATCGCAAGGATCGAATCCTGTCCGTGGGGTTCTTCCACGCCTTACTTTTTGCTGTCTTTGATAAGAATTTATTTTTTTGATCAGAATTTCCTTTTCCTCGAAGAGAGTATAGGGAAAATGCGGTCGGACGTCAATGAAGAACCGGCCGCATGAGGTCGTGGGATGAAGGGTTGGAAGCACAAGAGGCAAGCAAGGGCAGTCGCCGGCACGGATGGCAAGCACGTCCTCGATGAAGCCCATGATCGCCATGGCCCCCCGACATTTCGGACATCCCGGGGTATCGACTTCATATCTCTCCCGAATGATCCTCCGGGTGATCCTCGCACCGTGTATCCTGCACACCTTTTCATCGCCCCGCACAGCGACGATGCAGGGCAAGGCGTCATCCGCTGCCGCCTCCTTTCTTTTTTCCCGCGAGACGCTGCGGCCGTATCCGCAGGTTCTCACCATCGGCTCCCCCCTGTTGGGGATGTGGGAGCACAGCGCCGCCATACCTCATCAAAGTCCGCTGATCTTCGCCTGCGGCACAATCCCTGTTTGGAAACGCTTCATCAAGCGTCGATATATTGCTTGCTGAAGCGGTCAATAATCCCTAAAAACTCCGGGGGGAGTCTTTTCCGGACTTCCGTCACAATCTCCAGGGGGATCTCCCGGTAAAAGGCCTGGGCAATTCCGCCGGCAATGCAGGCGATCGTGTCGCTGTCCCCTCCTAAGGAGATCGCCCTGCGCAAAGCGTCCTCATAATCTTCCGAATCAAGAAAGGCGATGATGGCTTCCGGAACGGAACCCTGGCAGGAAACATCAAACCGGTAACCGGGGCGGATTTCATCGACGGACCGGTTAAGGTCATAATCGAACCGTCCGCTCACTTCCCTTCGGATCTCTTCCTTGCTCTTTCCCGCTCGCGCGAGAAAGATGGCCAACGCCACCGCCTGCGCCCCCTTGATCCCCTCCGGGTGACTGTGGGAAACTTCGGCGCTCTTCCGGGCTTCCGAAAGCACGATGTCCACCGTGGAAAAAGCAAACCCGATCGGGCTTACCCTCATGGCCGAACCGTTTCCCCAACTGTTGTAGGGCCTGCTTTCCGGAGCAAAGATCCATTGGATGAAATCCCGGCCATAACCCGCTTTGGGATATCGGCGGCCAAAAGATTTCATGGAGTCCCCATAATCCGTCGAGTTGAGGATGGCATCGGCCACCGCCAGAGTCATCACCGTATCGTCCGTAAAGCGGGAGAACTCCTGGAACAGCGGAATGTTCATGGCTTTGATCCGGCTATGTTCATAAACGGAGCCGATGACGTCTCCGGCTATTGCACCCAGCACATCCATTCCCTCCTCCCCGCACCCACGGGGCAGCCAACGCCGCGGCTAACCGCTCCCGCGATCGCTCACGACAGGCCGGAAAGTCCTTCCCTGATGTCGCCTCCTCTTCAATAGCGACCAGCGCCATCCCGATGTCGCTTTGAAGCAGAGTTAATTTATCGGACTTACACAGAAGTCATAAAGATTCCCCATTCAGTGGATTATGCGGCTGCGGGATTGCCGTTTACACTCTCAACTGCCCAAGCGTATCTGACGGAGAGCTCGATGTCAAATACAAGGGGGTGGGCTGGATGTGTCACTTGCCGGGAGCGATTGCAGGTAAGTCGTCAGATTGATTTGCTCGTTGGCTATTTTCAGTTTCCGGCGAATATGTTCGCGGTGACGACTGATCGTTGCCGCGGAGACACCGCGCAACCCGGCTATTTCCTTGGTCCGCAATCCATTCCGGATCATATTGCAGATATCAACCTCCGTTGGGGTCAAGGCACGATAATGATTAAATATCCGACTGGTAAAGGGCGAGGTGATCTCCTCGAGGTTCCTTGCCAACATCTCCAGGTATTTTTGCTTGCTTTTCTCTATGCCGGGCGTCAAAGCATGGATGACCGGCATGACCACCTTCTCGATATTCAAATGAAAGTTTTCATATATACGCTTTTTTTCATCTTCGATATTGGAAAGAACCACTCGTAATGCCGCGTTCGCTTCTTTCAGGGCTTTTCTTTCCAGCAGGAGCTGCCTGTTGTTTTCCTGCAATTCCTTCTCGGCCATAATCCGGAGGGCAATTTCACCTATACGCTGGGCTATTCCCTCCAACAGCGCGCGTTCTTCCTTAAGGAACGGCCCGTCATCCGCCTCCGGGCGCTCTTCCATATAAAGTATCGTCACCTCGCCTACGGCTTCACCTCCGATTCGGATTCGCTCGGATTGCCGCCATTGTGTCCAGTCGAATTTCCTGCTGTCAAAGATCTCACCCTGAAAGAGGATGCGTACGCACGCAATTTCTGCATACCGCCACGAAAGGGGAAGAAAATCTACGAGACGCATGAGAAAATCTTCCATGGAATCATGGTGCTGCTCCGCCAGCCGCGCCATCCCATACAGACAATTCAATTCTTTGACACGTTCCTGCAAAGCGATTTCGATGTCTTCTTTTTTTTCTGTCATGGTTATCTTTCTTATTTGAGTTTCGAATCCATCCCTTTATTGCCTATTAATCATAGGTAAATATAGTGCATTATATTCGTATTTACAAGAGGCAGTTCGGCGATTAGACTTTTTCCCTGGGTACAACGTAAAGCGCCTCATGTCGGATCCGGGGCGGCGGCATGCTCTTGCCGGAAGGCGAGCTTCTGAAGCAGGTCAATGCCGATCGATGGAGATGGCATTGAAAGGGAATTGAATGGAAGGAGAAGGCGGGTGACACGGGAAACCGGTTCCACCAGAGGCTCCTTCCATTCTTTCGCTGCGGCGAGGGAGAGTTGTATCGCAGCTAAGGATAGGGGGTGCTTATTGAGCCCTGAGTTTCCCGACAAAGTCATCATGCAGGCAGGTTTATACAAATGAATGTAGACATAAAACCCAAACAGATACGCGCCTTGTTTCCTACAGACATTTTATTTCAAACCACCTACTGGGGGCAGGTCAAGTCTCATCTCGGCTGGGAACCGACGGCCTTTGATTTCAGCGCGTCAACGGGGCTGAAGGGCGATGTGATGATCCTGACCAAAGCCCTTACAGACGATTTTACCGCAGCCTATGTTCCCCAGGGGCCTGAATCGGTGCCTGATCCGGAAAAGTACGGACCTTTTCTCGAGTCATTGTCACAGGAATTGTTCAAATACATCGATTCGACGGTGGCCTTCATCCGCTACGACCTTCCCTGGCTATCGCCGTATGCCGTTGACGCCGAGGATGGACGAACCTGGCACGGTCATCCCGCTGCGGAATTACGGGAATTGCGCATGAATATCGGCACCCGCACCTGGCCTCTTCGGAAAGCGCCGATGGATCTGACCGTTGCCGATGCGCTGGTCATTGATCTCGTTCGCACCGAAGAAGCCATCTTGAAAGCGATGAAGACAAAGACCAGATACAATATCCGTTTTGCTCAGAGGAAGGGGGTATCCGTGTTTAACGCTCCCATGGAAATGCTGCCGTTGTTCTACAAACTTTATCTGCAGACGGCCAAACGCAATGGCTTTCCGCCGAGTTCTTACCGTCATTTTTCGGCGCTCTTTTCCCCTGTTGATCACCATCCCGGATCCTCTGAGATCCTTTTTCTTCTTGCCGCCCGGGGCAGGGACATCCTGGCCGGGGCCATTGTTGCCGTTTCCGGACGTCAAGCAATCTATCTGTACGGCGCATCCTCCGAAGAACAGCGTGATTTGATGGGATCGTACGCTCTGCACTGGGAGGCCATCAAGCTGGCCCGGGAAAGGGGATGCCAGACTTATGATATGGGTTCAGTATCCCCTGCGTCAGATCCGGATCACCCGTTTTACGGTATGTATCGCTTCAAAACCGGTTTTGGCGGAACCATAGTCCATCGCAACGGCACTTGGGATTATCCAATTAACAGGCGCCGATACAGGGCTTTCCGCAATTATGAGACGTCATGCAATATGGCGCGATAAGAATTGGGCAAACCAGAAAGGCAGCGAACATGAGCCGATTATCCGTACTGGAGTCAGTCTGTCACTCAGCGCGCTGCAGTTCCCTTCATCTTCTTTCCGCTTCACCCGCCACCAAGCGGGGTTCATCCACGGATCCCTGCTGTGTCGCAAAAGGGGAGAGAAAACGGGGATCCGCTTTTAAGACAAAAACCAGCGAGCGCAGGATGAAGCCGGTTTAACGAAAGGCTGAACATCAAGGGGAAAAACCGAGTGTAGATTCGTCCATTCGTTCGCATTTCCTGAAATCTGGAATCGATCGAGCAAAGAAAAGGGGATTGTTATTTAAGTGAGGCGGTAATGAAGAAATACAGACTGGACCCGCATCATCAATATAAATGCAGGAAAAAGGGAATCATGATCACCGAAATCTGTCAGGACAGTGCGTGCGCGTGGTTTTTGATGAAGGAATCATTTTTAAACTGCACCTGGGTCGCATGCAATTTTGGTCCTTTCACCCTCGAAGAAGTAGGTTCCATGATGGGTATAACCCGTGAAAGAGTAAGGCAAATTGAAGCCAAAGCGCTCAAAAGGCTGCAACATGTCAAACGAAGGGAAAAACTGCGTGACTTTTGGGACGAAGGAAATAGCAACTTTAGATATGTATCATTCCCATAACCGGAGAAAAGAAACGCTGATGGGAAGCAATTTACCCGCAAGTGGACGAGAGGAGCGGTGACCTCATCCGGTCCGACGTCGAAAGAACAGAAAGCCTTTGACCGCCGTAATCAGTCAAGGTCAGAGCCCCCGGCCAAGATGGGGAGGGCTCTGACCATTGCAGAGGATCAACGGCACCCGATCGTTACCGTACGAGTCCTTCTAAACCAGAAGCTTTCCTGCATCGGCGCCCGGGGTGACCCCGTAAATCTCTTCGATTTTCAGAATTGCAATCCCCTTGGACCTCAAGGGAAACCCGGCTGCATTGCCAAGCTCCTCGATCCATCTGGCGGCTTCCTCATAACGGGTGCCGCTGGCTTCAAGGACAACAGACCCTTTCAGCTGATACCCTTCGTGGCCTTCCCAGAAGGTCACGGCCACTTTCGGGTTTTCCTTCATGTTGTTGAGCGTCTTGTTAAAAAACTGGTCCGAAATCAAAATGGTTTCATCGTCAAGGATCTTTTTGGCTCCCACCGGCACGGCATTCGGATTTCCATCCCTGTCCGCTGTCGCCAGCACAACTGTGGGAATCTTCTGAAACAGTTCCTTCATTCTCTCCGTCATCTTCGCCATCGGTTCTCCTCCTTGAATTGAATTGCCTTTGGGGATCAATTTAAAATCAAGCCCCCCTTAATTCAACCCATAATCCGGATTTTTGGAAAATGTCCTTGATCCGCATGGTGCGATGACCGGTACGCGCCTCAGAGAATTCAGAATGAGGATCCCGGGAATTTTCTCGGAGAGGTTCGCATCCGGAACGCTCTTTTTCTCATCCGCCGAGGATTTCACCAGGGTAAGGGATCGTAAAATAATTACTATTACAATTACACGTCATGTGCTAAATTTGG
>CAZKRB010000091.1:0-7878 GCA_964555065.1 uncultured Syntrophus sp. | reverse complement strand
CTATGCCGTTGATATGGCAATACTATTTTTTCGCAACTGTTAAACTTCAGTCAAACGGTATTTTGTGCGTTCTGGAAAGGCTATATCCGGTAGGAATCGAGGCTCCGGTAGGAAATGGCCTCCGCCACGTGCCGGGTTGCAATCGCTTCACAATCCTCGAGATCGGCGATGGTGCGGGCCACTTTGAGAATCCTGGTAAAAGCCCGGGCACTCAGCCCCAGCCGCTCCATGGCCATTTCGATCAGCCGGTGGGACTCTTCACCGAGAGGACAGAGTTCGGCAAGGCGCCGGTCGGGAAGCTGCGCATTGCAAACCGTCGCGTCACCGGCCATCCGCTCCCGTTGCCTGCTCCGGGCACGGAGGACCCTTTCCACGATGACCTTCGAAGTTTCGCCGCTGTAGGGGCCGGTCAGTTCCCGGTACCGTATCGACGGGACGAGGATGTGGATGTCGATGCGGTCCAGCAGGGGGCCGGACAGGCGGGCCTGGTACTGGCGGATCTGCCGGGGAGAGCAGTGGCACGAATGGCCGGGGTCGCCGTGATAACCGCAGGGACAGGGATTCATCGCTGCAATCAGCATGAATCGCGAAGGAAAGACGGCACTGATCGATGCCCGGGCGATCGTCACCGAACCGTTTTCCAGCGGCTGCCTCAGGGCCTCGAGCGTATTCTTGCGGAATTCCGGCAGCTCATCGAGGAAGAGCACCCCGCGATGGGCGAGGCTGATTTCCCCGGGCTTCGGCGTCTGCCCCCCGCCGACCAGACCTGCATCCGAAATGGTATGATGAGGGGCGCGAAAGGGCCGCGAACCGACCAGGACCGCATCCCGTTCCAGCAGTCCGGCCACGGAGTAAATTTTCGTAATTTCAACCGCTTCCTCAAAGGTCAAGGGAGGAAGGATGGAAGGAAGGCGTTGCGCCAGCATGGTTTTTCCCGAACCGGGAGATCCGATGAGCAGGAGATTGTGCCCTCCGGCCGCCGCGACCTCCAGCGCCCGCTTGGCCTGATCCTGGCCGCGGATTTCCTGGAAATCATGGCCGGCCGCCGGGGCGGACCGCTCCCGGGAATAGCCGCTGCCGGCTTCAAAAGACGCAATCTCCCTCATCCCGTTGAAGTACTCCACGATCTCCGGAAGCGTCTCAATGGCGATGATTTCGATCCCCTTGACCATGGCCGCCTCGGAGGCGTTTTCCGCGGGCACGACCAGTCCCCGGAAATTCAATTCCCTGGCCAGCTGCGCGGCGGAAAGGACGCCGTTGACCCCCTTCACCGTCCCGTCCAGGGAGAGTTCCCCCATGAGCATGAATTCCTTCGCCCGATCCCCCTGGACAACGCCCTGGGCGGTGAGCACAGCCAGTGCAATGGGCAGATCGAATCCGGTGCCTTCTTTCCGGATGTCAGCCGGAGCCAGATTGACGGTCACATGGTTCCGGGGAAAACTGTAGCCTGAATTCCGAATGGCCGCCCGGATTCGATCCTTGCTCTCCCGCACCGCCGTGTCGGGCAGCCCGACCGTTGAAAACTGCGGCAGTCCGCTGGCTACGTCCACCTCGACCACCACAGGATACGAATCGATCCCGATGAGGGTGGCACTGCTTATTTTAACCGTCATGGTGATCTTCTCCCCATTTCACCACCTTTCCCGGAGGATGAAGCCCCTCCACGGGAAGCCCAGGCTTCTTTTCAAGGACGCCATCGTTTCCAGCGCTTTCTCCCGTTGCCGCTTCCGGCCTCTCGACTATCCGGCATCCCCTGCATTGCCTGTGCCTTAATGTCCTGCTCTCCTCAATGAATCGGGCTGAACAACAAATAATAGGGTTGAATCAAGTTTCCTCCGATCCTGCTGATAAAATCCCGGAGAACCTGCCGAATCACAGCCGCTCCGGCGGACCCTTTCCTCTCCCGCGCCAGAAATTTGTCGTCTTGACGAAAAAAAATGCCTGTGTTAGAGTTGCCCTGTTTTTCACCAAAGCAATTACAACGCACTGATATAATTAAATTATTACCAATGAAAGGATGGGGCGATGACCGGAGCTCAGGGTAAGGCGGGACTTTCCCATCTTGATGACCAAGGCCAGGCCAAGATGGTGGATGTAACCGCAAAGGACGAAACCGTCCGGGAAGCTGTGGCCTGCGGAAAAATCCGGCTGAAACCGGAAACCCTCAAGCTCATCCAGGAAGGGGGTCTCCCCAAAGGCGATGTCTTCAGTGTCGCCAGGGTAGCCGGCGTGATGGCGGCCAAAAAGACCTGGGGGCTCATTCCCCTCTGTCATCCCCTGATGCTGACCGGCATCGATGTATCCTTGCGCGGCAACCCGGCCAGCGGCGAGATTGATCTTGAAGCCCGGGTCACAACGGTCGGCAAGACCGGGGTGGAAATGGAAGCCCTGACCGCGGTCAGTGTCGCGGCGCTGACCATCTACGACATGTGCAAAGCCGTCGATCGGGAGATGGTGATCTCGGAGATTTTCCTGCAGTCCAAGCAGGGCGGCAGAAGTGGGGTTTTCGTTCGCGCCCCTTCCTCTCCGCCAGCCTCTTCCCGATCGTGAGGAATCCTCTTTCGGCGATTCCGGAAGGAAGTTCCCGCTCCTGATGCGTTAACGGTCTCTTCGGGTGTCCCTTTCATGGAGAACAGAATTTACAGAATCGGAAAGCTCCTTGCCGTCTCTTTCGGCGTTGATGTTTGTCTGCTGGGGGTTCTTTTCGCTCTTTCCTTTCTTGTCGGCGGTTCATCGGTGGAGCGGGTCGTGTTGGCCGTCTTTCTCCTTCCCTCCCTGTATGTCTGCGCTGAACTCTGGACGCGGCGCGTGGTGCTCGATGACCAGGGCATTCGGCTGGAGAAGCTTCTGCGCCGCAAAGAACTGCGCTGGAAAGACGTCACCAGTGTCGGGGTCCTCGTTCTTCGCTCGCGGACCTATCTCCTGCTGACCACGACAAAAGGATTTGTAAGTATTTCCAACGCCTACGAAAATTTCCCCCGCCTCCTGCAGGACATTGTCGAACGGGTCGATCCGGGGCGGATTGAAGAGGAAGTCCGTCAGCAGATGAATGCTCCCCGGGTCAACCACTCCGGACTTTTCAAGTCCTGGATTGCCGCTGCGGTTCTCCTGGCGCTGATCATCCTCAAAGGGGTTTCCTGATCCGCCTGCTCCTCATTTCCGTCCCGGAGCGGAGAGAGGATCAAGACGGCGGGGGAAAGGCGGCGGTAAGATGACACAAGACCTGCGTCGGGAAGCCGACAGGCGGCCCGCAAAGATGGCGCTTTGAGATGGAATGATAATGACCGGACTGAAAGGAGAAGGGGCACATGCATTACGCCGACCACCGAAACGTTGTCACTGCGAGGAATCTTGCCACCGAGGACGACCAGGAAACTCCGACCTCGCCCGCATCCGTCCTGGAAAAAATTCTGCAGAAGCAGCTTGAAGACATGGCAACGGTTTTAAGCTCCTCCGACCCGGCTCAAAGCACCCTGTACGATGACATCATGACCATGGTGGATCGGGGCCTCTACCGGATCGCTCTTCAGCGCTGCAACAACGTCAAGAGCGCCGCAGCCGCCTACCTGGGCATCAACCGGAACACCTTTCAGAAAAAAATGGTCAAGCTCGGGCTGGAAGCTCCGAAACCCTGAACCCTGTCCTCTTCACTCCGCCGCAAGCGACTGCGAAGATCCGTCTCCTGTAAAATCTTCACGGGAACATGATAAAAGGCAACCGAATAAAGAATGCAGAGGATTCGGCGAATGATCCTTCAACTTCCGGGCAAAGGCGTCCGGCTTCCCCAGTCCTCTTCCGTCCCCTGTCGGCAGCGGCTTTGCGCCGGGCGGATCTCCGGAAACGACGTCATCCTCCGCCCCGGTTGTCCGGCGACCGCCCTCTGACCGCCCCCGAACCACCGAAAGGAAAAACAGTATCAACATCACCAGAGGCTTTATGATCCGATTCCGGAAATTGAAAGCTTGGACCGATTCGTTCGGTTTCCTGCTGCGGCATACACGGATCCTCGTCGGCCATGCCCCCGGGAACGTTGAGGGGCCGGCGATCATCCTCTTTCCCCTCGAACCCGGTATGCTTTACTGCGGCCTGGCCGGCATCGTGACCTTCAAAGGAGCCTCCCTGCCGCCCGCCGACATCCAGGCGGCCATCGGGCTTCTTCTGGCAGGATTCCCTGCCCTGCGGGAGAAAAACATTCCCGGACTGCTCTCCGGTGCCGTCCCCGTCGAAGCATACCTTATCGGCGACGGCCATCTGGAGAACCTGGCCGAGGGCCTATTGAAGCTCAAACAGGACGCCGCAGCCGAGCACCTCTTCTTTTCCCGAAGGGACTCCGCCGCGCTTCAGGAACAGATTCCCCTCCTCCGGGAATTCCTGGCCGCTGAGGAATCCCTGCTGGAGCAGCAGGCCGGCCGATTCAGCACCCGCGACCTGGAGATCATCAACAGCCGGCTTGTCCTGCTGAAAGATATCCTCTGGGCTCTGGAGAAAGATATTCTGGAAAACATCGACCGGATCGCCGCCCTGACCGGTCCTCTCACCTGGGAGAGTTTATCCCGGGAAGCCTTCCCCAAATACCGGAAGCTCAATACTCTTTTGAACAGCCTGGATCGCCTGGAAGTCCGGGGGCGGGATTCCGCGGGCATCCAGATCTCCTTTGCCCTGAACGACGGGCAGGCTCTTACCGAAGCCCTGGACGAACTCCGGAAGCATGCCCTGTATGACGACTTCCTCCGCCGCAGTCAGCCGGGAGACCTGCTCAGCGGGTCCATCGGGCTGAGCCTTTCCCCCCCCACCGTCACGTTTACCTACAAGACCTCCGCCATCATCGGGGAGTTGGGCCGCAATGTCCGGGAACTGAGGGAGGCCATCACCCATGATCCCCTCCTTCACGCCTTCGTCGGGCTGCGTGCCGATTTTGAAACCGCCTTTGCTCACACCCGGTGGGCGTCCGTCGGCTCCATCACCGACGACAACTGCCATCCGGTCAACAATTACACCCTCAACGGGGCCGCAGCCGAAAACGACGGCGGAGTGCCGGCGGCCTCCAAGGACTACCCATCCTATGGAAAGGGGAACTGGCTCATCTCCGTTGCCCTCAACGGCGACATCGACAATTACGCCTCCCTCCGCGAAGCCCTGGAGGGCGGGCGGGAAGTCATCGCCCGGGAACTCACCACGGATACCAAGATCATCCCCCTGCAGATTGAAAAATATCTTTTGAAGGGCCATGACCTCCGAGAGGCTTTCCGCCGGGCCGTGAGTGACTTTGAAGGCTCCCACGCCATCGCCATGGTCAGCAACCTGGATCCGGGAAAGGTGTTTCTCGCCCTGAAGGGAAGCGGCCAGACCATCTATGTGGGGCTTGCCCCGGATTCGTACCTTTTCGCCTCTGAACTGTACGGTCTCGTGGAAGGCGCCTCCCGGTTCGTCAAAATGGACGGGGAAAAAACCTCCGCCGCCGACGGGCAGCGGGGGGGACAGATCTTTGTCCTCGACCAGAGCGGAGCGAATGACCTCGCGGGAATCTCGGCGCTTTTCTACGATGGCGCCCCCATCGCGCTGACCGAAAAGCAGGTGCAGCAGGCGGAGATCACGACCCGGGACATCGACCGGGGAAACTATCCCCACTACTTCCTCAAGGAAATTACGGAATCCGCCTTGTCCGTCCGCAAGACCCTGCGAGGGAAGTATCGGATAATCGAAGGCGAGCAGGGAGACAAAGAGGTCCTTTTCAATCTCGGCCCGGAAGTCCTTCCGGAAGGGCTGAAAACGGCCCTGAAGGATGGGGCGCTCCGGCGGATTCTGGTCGTCGGCCACGGTACGGCGGCTGTAGCCGGTTCGGCCGTTGCAGACGCTATGGAAAGGTATCTGAAGGGTGCGCCCCTGATCGTTGAGGCCCGGGTCGCGTCAGAACTCAGCGGCTTCGGCCTTCATGACGACCTGAGCGACACGCTGGTGATTCCCATTACTCAGTCGGGAACCACCACCGACACCAACCGGGCTGTGGCCATGGCTGCTGAGCGGGGGGCAACGGTGCTGGCCATCGTCAATCGCCGCCAATCGGACATCACGTCCAAGGCCCAGGGGGTCTTCTACACCAGTGACGGTCGGGACATTGAGATGTCCGTGGCCTCAACCAAGGCCTTCTACTCCCAGATCATCGCCGGCCATCTCCTGGCCCTCGCCATGGCCCAGTTCCTGAAAACCCTTCCCGATGCCGCCATCGCCGGAGAGTTGGCGATCCTTGAACAGGCCCCTGACATGATGAGCCTCGTGCTGTCGCAGAAGGAGGTTATCCGCCGGGCCGTCGAGCGCTTCGCCAAGCGGAAGAATTACTGGGCCGTGGTCGGCAGCGGACCGAACAAGGCTGCCGCCGACGAGATTAGAATCAAACTCAGTGAACTCTGCTACAAAACCATCTCCACGGACATCGTGGAGAACAAGAAGCACATCGATCTGTCGGCGGAGCCCCTGATTCTCGTCTGCGCCGCCGGCAGTCCCGAGGCGGTTGTCGGGGACATCGTCAAGGATGTGGCTATCTTCAAGGCCCACAAGGCGGCGGTCACGGTCTTCGCCGATGCCGATGAGGAACGCTTCGGCGGCCTCGCCGACGCCGTGATCCCGATTCCCCGCTCCCCCCTGCCCCTGTCGGTCATCCTCAACACCGTGGCCGGCCACCTGTGGGGCTATTATGCCGCCCTCCACATCGATGAGGACGCACGGTTCCTCAAAGAATACCGCAGTCAGATCAACCGGATCATGGTGGAGCAGGACAAAAGGAAGGCCTCCCTTTACGAGCGGATCGCCGATCGGGACTTCCGCCGGCTGATCCGGAATTTTTCCGCCCAGTTCCATGAACGGCGCAACCAGGGCGCCTTTTCCTTCACCAGCGTCAAAACCGTCTCGGACATCGTCCTCCTGCTGAAATACGTCGTCGGCAAGCTCCCGCTGGAGGATTACTGGGCCGATTTCAAGAACGGGGGAGACCTCCTGTCACCCGTCGACCTGCTGGACATTTCCCTGGGGCAGGCCATCGACGAACTATCCCGTCCTATCGACGCCATCCGCCACCAGGCCAAGACGGTTACGGTGGGAACCAGCCGCAGGGAGGAGCCGCCCCAGGGTCTCCTCTTCAACCTGCTGCAGGAACTTGGGATCTCCACCAAGGCGCTGGTCGGGAAAACCATTCCGGAACTCAACCGCATTCAGGAGTCTGTCGCCGAGATCCAGGGCTATACCCTTTACGGCATCAACCATCTCGATGCGGACGGAAGTCCGGGAGAGGACGCAACCATTTCCATCCTGAAGCGGGGCGGAATCTCCCGGGAAATGACCTCCCGGGCGGACACGTCCAACCGGCTCATGGGTACGAAGAAAATCATGGCCCGAGCCAGAAGGCTCTACATCGGGCGGGGAAAACTGGACGGGATGTCGATCCTTATCCTCCCCGTACTGGGTGAGGGAAACGCGGTCCGGAGCCTGCTCCTCGTCCATGTCGTCTTCAACGAAGCGCTGCCGCTGAAAAAGAAGATTGACATTCTGGGCGTGAAGTATCATGACATCCGCAACCTGACCAATGAATACAACCTGCCCTGGGAGGATGTCTACCTGGAAGCAATTCCCCTGGAAGACCTGCTGGGCGAGGCGGTTGAAACGCTAGTCGAAGAGATCCGGGAGCGCATCGCGCCCCCGGCGAAGGAGAAAGAACGTTCATGAGAACCAAGTATATTTTCATTACCGGCGGCGTCCTGTCCTCCCTGGGGAAGGGCCTCGCGGCAGCCTCCATCGGCGCCGTCCTCGAATGCCGGGGGCTGAGGGTGACGAACCAGAAGCTGGACCCCTACATCAACGTCGATCCGGGGACGATGAGCCCCTTTC
>CAZKRB010000090.1:0-8129 GCA_964555065.1 uncultured Syntrophus sp. | reverse complement strand
GCAGTGAAGCTCCTCCAGGGCCGGGTCGACATGGGCGTCCACGAAGACAACCTGGTCATAGTCGGCCAGCAGATCGATCATTTCCGGGGCCAGCTGATTGACAAAGATGGAGTCCGACGGGGTCCCGAGGTCCTCCAGCCCGGTACTGTCCTCATCCAGGGCCGCCTGCCCCAGCCGGCGCCTCAGCGCATTGACGACATGAAAGGCGACGCCGTCGTCGGCGCGGTCCAGGTTGCCGAAGCCTGCTACAAGGGTTCGCTTCATTGGAGTCATGGAGATTGTTAAGGAATTGCAGGGCGCGAGGCGGGGGAAGAGTTTCTCTTCCTCCGCCTCTCCCTGGTGAAGATGGATCGGACAAGACGCCGGTCCGCGGCGCACTTTCCCGGTTTTGTCACGGCGCTTTGTTACGGGCGCCGTACCTTGGCCCCGCTCCCGCGGCCGAACTTCCCTTCGCCGTCAGCGGGTGCGACGCTCATCCGCGGGCGATGCGGTCCAGCACGGCGCCGTCCGCGGCAATCAGCGATATTTCCAGCGGCATCTTGCCGATGGCATGAGTGGAGCAGGAAAGGCAGGGATCGTAACAGCGGATTGCCGCCTCGACCCGGTTGAGCATCCCCCCGGTCAGCTCGTTGCCCTTCACAAAGGCCTTTGCCACCGCTCCCGACGCCTTGTGCATGGCCCAGTGGTTGTGACCCGTGGCCACGATGAGGTTGACGCGGGTCAAGATGCCGTTTTCGTCGGTACCGTAGTCGTGGATCAACGTCCCGCGGGGGGCTTCGATCACGCCTACGCCCTGTCCGGGAATCTGCATCTGGAGATTCGTCGGATAGGTGCGGATGTCATTCGAGAGGATGTCGGGATCATCCAGCAACTGGCCGACGCGTTCGAGGCTGTACAGGACTTCGATCATCCGGGCATAGTGGTAATAGAGGGACCCTTCGACGGGCCGGCCGCCGTTGATTGTCCGGAAGTGCTTGAACTCCTCGTTGGCCATGGGGGTGCCGATTTTGTCGATGACATTCAGGCGCCCCAGCGGACCGACGCGGTAGAACCCCTGCGGGAAGCCCTGCTGGCGGTAGTAAGGATGCTTGAGGAACGACCAGGGCTCCACGTGCTCGGCGATATACTGGAGGTAGTATTCCGCCTTGAACTGAGCCAGGAATTTCCCCTGAGCGTCCCTCACCCGGATTTCTCCGTCATAGAGCTGCAGGCCGCCCTCCTCGTCCACGAGCCCCATGTAATTGGAGGGGAAAGAAGCGAAGGCCTCGGCCAAGTCCTTGTTCGACTCAAGCCAGCTTCGGGCGATGTGGACTGCGATCTTGCCGATCTCAATCATCTCGTCCAGTTCGGAAGCAATGGCATCGCGGTCCGAACTGCTCAGGGGGCCGTTGACGCCGCCGGGAACGGCGAGATTGGGGTGAATGCGCTTGCCTCCGCCCAGGCGCTCGATGATCTGCTGGCCGTAACGGCGCAGATTGACGGCTTTGAGGGCCAGCTCCGGATTTGCCTTGACGATTCCGAAGACGTTGCGCTCCGCGGGATCGGCATCGAAGCCCAGCAGCAGATCAGGCGCCGCGAGATGGAAAAAATGCATCCCGTGGGACTGGATCATCTGCCCCATATGCATCAGCTCGCGCAGAAGATTCGCCGGCCGGGTGGGCGCCGTGCGGGCCACATTGTCGCAGGCCTTGGCGGCCGCCAGGTGGTGGCTCACCGGGCAGATGCCGCAGATGCGCTGGGTGATCTGGGGCATCTCGTGATGGGGGTGCCCCTCGGTGAATTTTTCCAGGCCGCGGAACTCGTCCACATGGAAAAAGGTCTGTTCAACCTCCCCCTGTTCGTTCAAATGAATCGTAACGCGCCCGTGACCCTCGATTCTCGTCACGGGTTCGATGGTAATTTTGCGAGCGCTCATGGTCGGTCTCCTCTAATCATACTTGAAGTATTGTGGCGGAAAAACAACCGGCGTGCGTCCGGCGAGCAGTTCCGTCAGGGCATGGAAGATCGCGTCGGCACTGGGCGGGCAGCCGGGGATGAACAGATCCACTTTCACCACCTTGTCGACTGCGACGACCTCTTCCAGAGGCTTGCCGAGTTCCTCCGAGTCGGGGATGAACCCGTCCACGGTGCTTTCCGTCTCAAGATAAGCGCGCTTCAAGGCGGCTTCAGTGCCGCAGAAATTCCGCATGGCCGGAACATTTCCGAAGGTGGCGCAGTCGCCGAGGGCGATGAGGATCTGGCAGCGTTCGCGCATCTGTTTGGCGACTTCCACGTTGTGGGTGTTGCAGATTGCCCCCTCGAGAATGCCCACGGTAACGCCTTCCTTCGGCGGATGCTTCAGGTCCGTGATCGGACTTGAGGTAAATTCCACCAATTCCATCAGCTTGAGGATGCGATCGTCGATGTCGAGAAATGACATGTGGCATCCGGCGCATCCAGCCAGCCAGTCTGTAGCGATCTTGACCTTTGACATGGATAAGTCTCCTTTCACTTCAGTTCCGTTGCGGCGCTGGCCGAGATGTCAGCGAAGGATGCGCCGAGCGTTGATCCCAGTTTGCGGGCCAGCTGGGCGAGGATTTCCCAGTCCGCCATAGCCTGCCCGGCAGGTTTAACGGCCTGACCGGCTGTTTGTATGACGCCTTCCGTATTCGTCAGGGAACCGCAGCGTTCCGATCCAAGGGCGGAGGGAAGCACGGCGTCTGCTCTGTCCAAAAGAGGTGATGCGTAACCGGCCTGAACGATGACGAAGGCGTCGCTATCGACTTTTTCCAGGATGGCGCCGCCGTCCCAATCCTGTTCTCCAAGCAGGGCATAGAGCACCTTGACTGCGGATGCCTGGAATCCGTTGTTCATGCCGAATTTAACGGCGGCCCGGGTATTGACTCCCGGTTCCAGGGCGATGGCGCGGGCCTTGGCCCCCAGCTTTTTCAGGACCTGCGCCGCGTCTTCCGTGAGCCCCGTTCCGTAGAGGACGGTCACGTTGTCCGCTCCCTCGGCGATTTCCACCGCTTTTGCGATCTCCGCCAGCTTCAAGCTCATTGAGGCATAGGGATTCAGCCCGTTTTCTCCGTCAGCGGTCACAATCAGACGCACCCCCTTGTCGACGAGACGCTTGATCAGGAAGGAAGCGACCGGCTGATCCTTGACCGGATCTGCCCCGACGACGAGAATCACGTCGCTTCCGCCGAGGTCGCGGAAGGCGCCCGGTTTCAGATCGGGAAGGGCGGGAGCGGCTCCGGAGAGGAGACCTACATTGTCTACGTGCAGATCATCCTTGAAGAGGTGTCGGGCGAGGTACAGCGCCTCGTTGGTCACGTCGCCCGAGACCAGCAGTCCGATCCTGCCGGCCTCCGACTGGCTGATTCGCTCTGTGATGCTCTGAAATACCTCTTCCCAGCTCACCGGCTCCAGCTTTTCCTGGCGGCGGAGCATCGGCTGGGTGATGCGGCGTCGCTCATCGCGCAAGGGATCGAAGCGCCCCATTTTACAGAGGAGGCCTTCGTTGACCGGTGCATCCCAATCGCCCTCGATGCGGAGAAGATTTCCCGCCCGGGTCACGAGGGTTGTCCCACAACCGATACTGCATTTATTGCAGATGCTCTGGGTGCGCTCTGTCTGGGTGCTTCGGCCCATGAAGGCGCTGCGCTCATCGAAGAGGGTGCCTGTCGGGCAGATCTGCATGCAGGTGCCGCAGGCTATGCAGGAGGACTGGGCGTAGGGGACGTTGGTGTCGCAGTGGATCATGGAATCGGAGCCCCGCTGCCGCAGCCCCAGGGTGTGATTGGCGACCAGCTCGCTGCAGGCCCGGGCACAGCGCTGGCAAAGTACGCAGCGGTTCTGGTTCATGATGAAGTATCGGCGGCTGGCATCCACGGGGAAGCCCTTGGTGAAGGTCGGATAGAGCCAGTGGTCGATCCCGTAGCGGTACCCCAGATTCTGCAGCTCGCAGTCGCCGCTGGCCTCGCAGAAGGGGCAGAGATGATTGCGTTCAGAGAAAAGCATGCCGAGGATGAATTTCCTGGCGGAAACCACACGGGGAGATTCCGTCTCGATTTCCATCCCTTCGGCGACGGGGAAGGTACAGGCCGTCTGGAGGTTGCGCTGCCCCCTGATCTCGACGACACACAAACGGCAGGCTCCGATGGGCTTGAGCTTGGGGTGGTGGCAGAGCGTCGGGATATCGATCCCCGCCTCTTTCGCGGCTTCGAGAATCGTAGCCCCGGATGGAGAAAGGACCTCGCTGCCGTTTATCATACTTCGCACTTTTACCATATCTTGCTCCTCCTCTGCTCAATGATCAACAGGAGACACCGCTAGGCCCAGGTCATGCGGCCCGGGTCGTTCCGGGTTAAACTCCGCACTCCACTTCCGGGTTTGATCAATCGATCAAACTCCCTTCGAGTAATCAATAAACTCTCTACTCCAGTCAAGATGGAAACCCTGTCTTTTATATACTAAAAATTCCATATCAGGGCAAATCAAATCAGGGCAAATCAGCAATGTCCGGTTAGAATTTTGCGTAAGGGGTTGAGAAAATATGTCATTTAGATCGAAGTAGAACCCCCCGCCTTATGGGTGGGGTAATGGGGGGCTGGCTATGCCGTTGCTGGGCGGGTATGGCCAATAAGGCCATTACCGCTATCCTTACGTCGAGTTGTAACCGCAACATTGAAAAGTCAGGAGAAAGCAGTGAGCAGATTTCGTAAGTTATCACATACAATATGGCATTCTGCGGTACAGCTCAAAAGGAAGAGCCTTGTCCCTCCTGCAGGGGGATTTTTAAAAGCCGCTTCCTATGGGCGCGGATCTTAACTTTTCCGATCAGATCCTCCAAGGTGGGAAAATAGAAGCTCATACCAGTCTGGCAGGTCTTCAGGGCCAGCGATACGGCCGGACAGGCCTTACCCTTATGTAATACATTACATAAGGGTAATTATGCAAAGCCATTGGTTATGGAACCCTGCCTTCAACAGAGGTGGGGTCTTCTGACGAAGGCCCCACCAAATCGAAACGAACGGTTGCCTGAGTCTCCACGGAGAAAGGATTATTGAGCAGACCCAGTTCTGTAATGGGAGACATGATTGGGCCGTTTGAACATGAAGGCTATCACGAAACCGACGCAGAGCAAGGCAGCCGCCGTCCAGAGGGCGGGTTGGACCGTGAACTTGGCGAAAACGAGACCGCCAATGACGCCAGCAGCGCCCCACGCTGTCAGGACAAAGCCGTAAACCTTGCCGATGTAAGCGGGGCCGAAGGAATCAGCTGCAAAGGCCGGCATAACGGCAAAGCCGCCCCCAAGGCAGGCAAGGAGGTAACAGGCGATGATCGTGAAAACAAGGGTGCTGGTCACGGAGGGGAGGTAGAAGTAGAGAGCAGCCTGGGTGATGAACATGACCATGAAAACATTCTTGCGACCGATCATGTCGGAAACCCATGCCCAGAAGAGCCGACCGAGACCGTTGAAGATTGATGCCGTGGCAACCACACCGCCGCCGAGCACGGCCAATTGGACGGGATCGCTAATTCCCTGGGCGGCTCTGTACACATCCTGAGCCATGGGAGAGAGCTTGGAGAGTAAGCCCATGCCGGCGCTGACGTTCAAAAAGAGCATGCCCCAGATCATATACCATTGGGGTGTCTTTTTCGCCTCGTTCCAACTGAAGGAATCAGCGGCCGAAACAGTGGATGTCGGAGGGATGAACCCATCAGGCAGCCAGCCCTGGGGAGGATTTCGGAGCACCATGGCCGCCAACAGGTTTACAACGAGGTATACGCCGCCGAGAACAAAGAAGGCATTGGCCACCCCGACGTTCACGATCAGGCCGGGCACGATCTTGCCGATAAAGAATGCGCCAAGACCGAAACCCATGACCGAAAGGCCGGTGATAAGGCCGCGTTTGTCCGGAAACCAGCGGATCAGGGTTGCGATGGGTACCACGTAGGCCAAACCGTTTCCCGCACCGCCGAGCACGCCGTAGCCAAGGTAGAGCAGCCAGATGCTGCCGATCTTGAGGGCCGCGCCGCCCAGTAGAACACCGCAGGCATAGAGGATGACACCGAGGGTAGCGACGAATTTCGGCCCCTTCTTGTCCACCAGCATTCCGCCAAACGCGGCGGAGAGACCGATCATGCCGATGATGATCATGAAGACCACCGCGACGGACGCCTGCGTCCAGCCGTTGGCTGCCATGACCGGCTTGACGAACACCGACCAGGCGTAAACGGTACCCAGAATCGTCATGATGATGACCCCGGAGACGGCGATAAGCCACCTTTTTGACATCAGATTTTCGTTACTCATTAGTTCCTCCTAAAAAAATAATTTCGGTTGTTTATGACTTTATATGAAAAATACAAGGGATTGATTATTTGCATGATTCGTTGTGCCTATTTTAGGTATGGAGGTTCGTATCATTGGCTGCGTATAAGGGGTGGATGACAAAGATGATCGTTCAGCCCCCCTGAATCTTCAGGGGGGCTGTCACTTGGTCTTTTTAGCTGCTTTTTTGAATCTTCACCGCACAGACCTTGTATTCCGGGATATTGGCGACCGGATCAATGGCCGCATTGGTAAGCCGGTTGACCGCGGCTTCGCTGTAATGGAAGGGAATGAAGACCACCCCCTTGTCAACCCGTTCGCTGACATCGGCATTAAGGGTAATGGAGCCCCGTCGTGAGGAGACGTCGATCCTGTCGCCGTGATTGACCCCCAGCTTTTCGGCGTCCGCGGAGTGAATCTCCATGAAGGCTTCCGGTGTCCGCGAGACAAGTCCCTTCGAGCGCCGGCTCATGGTGGCGGTGTGGTATTGGGTGAGGATCCGTCCGGTGGTGAGTATAAACGGATACTCGTCATCCGTCTGCTCGGCTGCCGGGAGGTACTCGGTGACGGAAAAGAGGCCCTTCCCGCGAGTGAAGAGAGCGCTGTGCAGAATGGGTGTACCGGGATGCTCAGGGGTGGGACAGGGCCAATGAATGCCGGTTTCAGCAATGCGCTCATAGGTGATGCCCTTGTACGAGGCCGTCACGCTGTTGATCTCATCCATGATGTCCTTTGCTTTCTCGTATTTCCAGTCTGCACCCATTTTGTTTGCCAGCAGGCTCAAAATGTCCCAGTCATCCCTTGCTTCGCCTGGAGCCGCTACGGCCTTGCGGACCATCTGCACCCGGCGCTCGGTATTTGTGAACGTGCCCTCCTTTTCCGCCCAGGCGCTTGAAGGCAGAACCACATCGGCCAAGGCAACGGTTTCGTTAGGGAAGATGTCCTGAACGACAAGCAGGTCAAGCTTGGAGAGGGAGTGTTCAACGTGTGCCAGATCGGGATCAGACATCATGGGATTTTCGCCCATGATGAGCAGGGCCTTGATGGCGCCGGTATCCGCGCCTTCGATAATTTTAGGGATGGTAAGTCCGGGCTTTGGATTTAGTGTGACTCCCCAGGCATCCTCAAATTTTCTGCGATGCTCCTCATTGGCCACTTGGAGGTAGGCAGTATAATTTACCGGGAGGCAGCCCATGTCGCAGGCGCCCTGGACGTTATTCTGGCCGCGCAGCGGATTAACGCCCGTGCCGGGGCGCCCGATGTTGCCGGTGAGCATGGCCAGGTTGGCCAGAGATTTAACAGCATCCGTTCCTGTTATATGCTGCGTGATTCCCATGGCGTAAAGGATTGAAGCCGCCCCGGCTTTCGCATACAAGCGGGCGGCCTTGATGAGATCGTCCTTGGGAATTGACGTGATGGTCTCCACATATTCAGGAGTATACTTTTCCACAGCAAGTTTGACGGCCTCGAAATTTTCGGTACGCTCGGCAACAAAGGTCTTGTCCAGGAGATCTTCCGCGATGATTATGTTCAGGAGACCGTTGATCCAGGCAATATCCGTCCCGGGTTTCTGGCGCAGCCGGACTGTGGCGAACCTGGCGAGGTCGATGTTGCGTGGATCGGCCAGAATCAATTTGGCGCCGCGCTGTGTAATGGCACGTTTGACGAACGTTGCAATCACGGGATGCGTTTCGGTGGTATTGGATCCCGTGATCAGGAAGCAATCACTTTCGATCAAATCCGCGATCGAGTTCGTCATAGCTCCGGAACCGAAGGATACAGTAAAAGCCGGTGACTGCATCAGTCGCCG
>CAZKRB010000089.1:0-8366 GCA_964555065.1 uncultured Syntrophus sp. | reverse complement strand
AGCCGGTTGGGATAATCCCAGGGAGCGCCCCAGTCGGCGGCCATGCCCCGCAGCCAGGCAACGGACTGCGCGCCCGATTGCTCCCGATGGCGGAGGAACCGGGCCGCCACCAGGTCGAGGGCCTCGCCCCAGTCGGCCTCGCGGAAGCCCGAGCCGTCGTCCTTCCGGATCAGCGGCGTCGTCAGCCGCCGGGGGGAATAGACGATCTCCGGGGCGGCGGCCAGCTTGGCGCAGGTCAGACGCTTTTCCGGAGCAAGAAAGGATTTCCGCCGGGCGGCGATCAGGCGGTTGTCCGCCACCTCCGCCTCGACGGGGCAGCAGGAAGAACAAAGACGGCAGACCGTATCCATGATCATGGGTTCCTCCTATCGGCAGCCATGGACGTAGCGGCTGCGAATCAACTCATAATGGTTGCTGTGGGTGCGGATTTTCCACCACACTTCTCCAGGCTCGCTCACCTGCCAGGCCGGGGCCAGTTCCCACCGGCCGTCGGAAAGCAGGGCCGCGATGTTGGCCAGACCCTTGCCCGCGTAGCGGCCCTCCGCCTTGCCGCCCAGCCACTCCTCGACGGGCGCCACGTCGGTGGACCAGGAAAAGGGATCGGAGAGCAGCAACTGGGCGTTGCGGTCCGCGGTGACGCGGCTCATTTCCTGGAGGTGCCGCATCGGGGAGGGAACCTTGTCCACCAGGTTCAGCGAAGCGAAGAGGGAAAAGGTTTTTCTCCGGAACGGCAGGGCCAGGGCGTTGGCCACCAGAAATTCCACCCGGCCGCTTTGCCATGCTTCGGGGAGGGTAATGACGACCTCCCGGCGCAGCAGGCCTTCGTCTTTCAGGGGAACCGCCAGGGAGCGCTCCCGCATCAGCCTCCTGGCCGTCTGGATGAAGGCCTGGGACGTGTCGATGCCGATAACGAAATCGCAGCGGGCGCTTACCTCGAAGGCAAACCGCCCCACGGCGCCCCCGGCGTCCAGGGCGATGCCGCCCTGGGGCTGCATCAGCCCCGCCCAGGCGCTGTAGGCCGTCGAGGCCTGCTCATCGTTCAGCAGCTCCCCGTACTGGCTCCAGAGGTAGGAGGAAACCACCTCCTCGGTCTCATACTTGTTCGCGGTCTTCTGTGCGTCGGTCCCGAAGGGATCGAGGAGGGCAACGCCTTCCTCGATGGGAAACCGGGAGGCGCAGCTCGGGCAGACGAGGCTGCCGGTTTCGATGTCGCCATCCCGCTCCGAGCGGATGTCGGCGGCGAGCGCATATTCGGCAGGCAGGCAGTGGGGGCATGCCATCCATTCCAGGAGTTGCTTTTTCATAGGCCTCCTTTGCAGATGAGGGGGTCGGCCGGCAAGGAAAGGAAAGAGGAGAAGGTCGAGCGCTGCTTCCCGGGAGATGGGTTCCGCTCAACTCACTTTGCCGGATTGAGCTTTACTTTCTTCACGCATACTGAAGGGATCGTAAAATAAAAATAGAGGAAGGGGCATTGGATGTCAATTCAAAAGGGGATTGCGGGCAGGGTCAAGTCATTCGCAATCATAACGCTTTGAATGGGTTGCATAAAAGCAATGAATTGGCAAACTTTGACGGGGTCCTGGGATTGCGGGACCGGTTCCGAGGAGTGAGCGTCCCCAGGCAATTCGTTGCCTTGTCGATCCCGTATCCGGCACCGATGGGGGTTCGCGATGCCGGCGTCAGCGGAAGCGGATCTGACCGTATCGTCCGGCTGCCTGCTCTGTTAAAGACGGAATACGCTGTCCGAATTCCAGGATCATCTCAATTTCAACAGGCACTCGCTCGCACCTCCAGGCAGGTGACGGATTGTAAATCCCATCCTTCTGAAAATTCCCAGCATCGCCGTATTTTCCGAAAGAACCTCCGCCCGCACTTCCGGAAGCGATTTTTCCCGGGCGATGTCAAGCAGTGCTTTTACGAGCCTGGTTCCAAGACCCTGCCCCTGGAAACTGTCGTGTACAAAAACAGCCAGTTCGCCGGACGTCATCTCCGCGTTCATGACCAGGCTTGCCGCCCCGATCATTCTTTTCTTCTCTTCTTCCCGTGTCTCGGCAATAAGCGACATATGGCGGTCGTAGTCGACATTGACAAAGTAGAGGAGAAACTTGTGGGGAATATCTTTCACCGTGTAGAAGAATCGCGTTCTCAGCGATTCCGGGGAAGAGGAAAGGAGCATCTCGTATTTTGCGGGCTCGTCTTCCGCTTTGATGGGCCTCAGGGTCACTTCGGTTCCGGACCGCGTCCGCCAGGAGGTAATGTACTTGGCGGGATAGGGGCTGATCGCCAGATGAGGATAGGACGAAGGGCCTCCCGGGAGAGGGTCTCTTTCAATCGTGATCCTTGCGTCCAGGGCAGCCATCGTGCCGGTGGAGATCGCGAGGGGATTGATTTCTATTTCCGCTAATTCAGGAAAGTCCACGATGAGATTGGAAAAATTGGCCAGAATCTCCTCCAGCCTTGCGATATCCGCCGCCGCTGTTTCCCGGGAGCCGTGCAGCATTTGGTAGACCCGGGTGTCCTGCATCAGCATGGTTGCCAGGGTCTTGTTCAAGGGAGGGAGTCCGACGGAGCAATCCCCGATGGCGCCGGCCATGGTCCCGCCAGCCCCGAAGAAGATAAAAGAGCCGAAATCCTTGTCTTTCTTTGCTCCCATCAGGATTTCACATTCCACGCGCGTCATCATCTTTTCTACGGCCACGCCGCTGAGCGTTGCCGCCGGGGCCCATTTCTCAACCCTCCGGAGCAGCTTCTCATAGGCCCCGGCCAGCTCGTCCCTTGAATCGATCCCCAGGATGACGCCCTCCACATCGCTTTTGCGGGGGATATCCGGCGAGACGATCTTGAGCGCGACGGGATATCCCAGCTTTTCGGCGATGGCCGCCGCCTCTTCAGGATTCCGGGCGATCTGAGGCATCGTGGTGGGAATCCCGTAAGCGGCAAGAAATTCCTTCGATTCCCGTTCATTGAGCAACGTCCGCCCTTCGGCAAGGGCCATCCTGAGAATCGCCCTCAGGCGTTCCTTCGGAGGCATTTCCTGCTCAGGCAGCGCGGCAGGCGTCTCATAAAGCCGCTCGAGGTACCGCCTGTAATTGTACATATTCATGTAGCTTCTGGCGGCCTCTTCCGGGGTGTCATAAGCCAGGATGCTGTTCTGTGCAAAGATGCGCTTTCCCTCCTGAACGGCTTTTCCGCCCATCCAGGAAGCGATGACGGGCTTTCTGGATTTTTCGGCGGCCTCCACGATCGCCTGGGCAACCTGATCGGAAGGAGCATTCATGATGGGGACATAGTTGACAAGAACGCCATCCACGGCCTCATCCTGGATGCAGATCGCGAGCGCTTCGGCATACTGCTCGACGGTAGCGCCTCCATGGAGATAAACAGGATTTGCCCTGTTCCAGTAAGGCGGCATGACGGCATTCAAACGCCCCATACTTTCCTGCGAAAGATCGGCCGGTTTTCCGCCCCTTTTGATCAGTGCATCCATGGTAACCGCACAAGGCCCGGCGGAACCGATGACAACCACGCTCGGACCTCGGGCAAACTTCCGGGTAACAAGCACGGAAGCGGAATCAAAGAGTTCAGCGATTTCCTGGACTCTCAAAACGCCTGCCCTTCTGAAAGCGGCGCTGTAGACCGCATCATCACCAGCCGGAGGCCCAGGGCGGGATCCGGCGGCCTCAGCTCTTTCGGTAGGTTTATCGGGTTTCAAGACGATGATGGGCTTGCGGCGGGCGAACCCTCGTGCCGCACTCATGAATTTTTTCGCATTCCCGA
This sequence comes from uncultured Syntrophus sp., assembly GCA_964555065.1. Classification (GTDB taxonomy): domain Bacteria; phylum Desulfobacterota; class Syntrophia; order Syntrophales; family Syntrophaceae; genus Syntrophus. The sequence continues at coordinate 4,589 of CAZKRB010000089.1, read as the reverse complement.
CGTTCTCCATGTAAATGAGGATGCTTTTCGTGGCCTCATCATATTCCTCCAGATAGTCAATCATGTCCGCAAAGTCGATATCAATCATGTCGCCAAGGGAAGCGAACAGGCTGAAGCCGATTCCTGCATCGGCGGCCCAATCCAGGATGGCGCTCCCCAGGGCCGCACTCTGAGAAATGAAAGCGATATGGCCCGGGGGTGGGGTGTTTTTCAGAAAGGTGACGCCTAAGTTGATGGGGGGCCTGACAAAACCGACGGAGTTCGGACCCAGGATGCGCATCCCGTATTTTTTGCCGATCCTTTCGAGTACATGCTCTAATCGTCGGCCTTCTTCACCGGTCTGCCTGAACCCGGCCGAAACGATGACCACACCTCCGACACCGGCTCGTCCACATTCCTCCGTCACCTGAGGCACGGCGGGGGCGGGTGTGGCAATAACCGCCAGGTCCACGGCTTCAGGAACAGCAGAAATATGGGGATAGCTCCTGAGTCCCAGCAGGAACTCACGGGCTGGATTTACCGCGTAAATCCGCCTCTTTTCCGAATTCCGGAGTGTTTCCAGGATCGTTCGTCCGACGGCATCCGGTTTTTCCGATGCCCCGATCAGGGCAATCGTGGTCGGGTCGAACATCGCCTGTATGTGACCCATCTGTGTGCCTCCTCTCTCATGGTGGTGACTATCCGATGCGGTCTGTGCCGGCTTATTCAGGGCCGGCGCCGGGGGCAAGGCCCGTCAGGCGGCGGAGATTGCCGCCGAGGATGGCTTCTTTTCCCCCGTCGGTCAGGGGCAGGGACAGGACCTTCCGGAGTTCGTATTTCATCGTGCCGAAGGGGATGTCCGACCCGAAGAGAATCCGCTCGGCGCCCACTTCCTCGACGAAGCGCCGGATCGTGTGCGGCTGAGCCAGGGCCGTATCGAAATAGATTCGCTCGTTTCCCTTGAAGGCGGCCAGGAAATCCAGGGGATTGCCGCCCAGCATGCCCAGGTGGGGGATGATGAGATTGAGCTTTCCGGAGCGCTTCGCCAGGGCCACGGTAAATTCCAGCTCTTCCTCGACAATCAGCGGCAGCCCGACGTCCTCCGACTGCTTCAGAAATTCCGGCAGCGCCGGGTCGTCCAGGACCTTGTAGTTGGAAGAGCAGTCCGAAATTCCCCGGGTCCAGTGCCATTTCCCTCCAGAGAATCCCCTCTCCCGGGGAATCGGGCGCAGGTCGTCGGGGATGTAATAGTAGGGGATGAATTGAGGAATCCGGCGGGCTTCGTCCAGCAGCTCCCCGTTGATGCCTTCGTCGGCCAGGGCCTGGGAGGGAAAGGGGAAGATCACGATCCGGTCCACCCCGCTCTCCCGGGCCTGCCGGAGGAGCTCCCCGGTGGTCACGGAGATGCCCAGCGAAACGGATGGTCCCCAGTGGGTATGAGAATCAATGATCTCCATGGTTCACCGTTAATCCTTGTTATTCGAGGCGGAGTCTCTGAAGCTCTCCCGTGGGCTGCAGGGGATCGTTCCCCGTGTCGCAGGCCAGGCAGAAGGATTGGCGATCCACGCCCGCGCTTTTGACCCGCCCCTCCAGGCTCAGGAAGTGCATGGAATCGAGCCCGATGAACCGGGCGATCCGCTTGGTCTGCCGGTCGATCCGTTCGAGAAATTCTGCGGAGAAGTTCAACGTCCTTCGCCGGATGGGTCTTGACTTGCTTCACCCCTACATAGGGCATCGTAACATGAAAAATAGAGGATGGGGCGTGGGATGTCAATTTGAAAAGAGGCTCTTCTCGGGCGGGCGGAACGGTAGGTTACGGCGGTCAGCATGAGTGTCGAGAAGCTTCAACTCCAGGAATAAATCGATTACCATGGAAGTTGCAGGGTCGCCGTTGACAACCTCCTTGATGGAGAGTATAGCTATTTCAACCTGTTGCAGAAAAAAACATTTCAATCCAGATTTCAAATCCAGACAATAATCTATAGAAAACGAGGGATCGCACAAGTTTATCATATGAATGCTCAGGCGATAGAAAAGGAACTCTGGGAAGCCGCCGACCAACTGCGGGCGAATTCCAGACTGACCGCGGCCGAATACTCCATGCCGATCCTCGGCCTGATTTTCCTGCGCCATGCGGACAATCGCTTCAAGGCATATCTCGAAGAGATCGAAAAGGACATCCCGGCCGAAGTCCCGGCAGCGCAGCGGGAAGCCCTGATCAAACTGGAGTATCAGGGCAAGGCCGCCATGTATCTCCCGGAGGAGGCCCGTTACGATTATCTGTCCGACCTCCCCCAGGGTAAGGATGTCGGCAAGGCCCTCGATGACGCCATGGAACTGATCGAGAATGAGTATGACGTTCTCAAGGGGGCGCTGCCGCGGGGCTACACCGCTTTCGAGCCCGATCTCCTGGCGGAGATTCTCAAGATCTTCGATCGTGATTCCCTGAAGAACGCCACCGGTGATGTCTTCGGGCGCATCTATGAATACTTCCTCAACAAGTTCGCCCAAAGCGGCGCCCAGGAAGGCGGTGAATACTTCACGCCTCCCTCGCTGGTCCGGATGATCGTCAATGTGATCGAGCCGGATCATGGCATCATTCTCGACCCGGCCGTCGGATCGGCGGGGATGTTCGTGCAGTCCGGCCATTTCATCGAGGCGGTGCGCCACCAGAATCCCAACGACAGGGCGACCTTCTTCGGCCAGGAAAAGTCTGATACGAACGCCAAACTGGCCCGGATGAACCTGGCCGTACACGGCTTGGATGGCAAGATCCTCCAGGGAAACACCTTCTACGAAGACCAGCATGCCATGTTGGGCCGGTGCGACTTCGTCATGTCCAATCCGCCCTTTAACGTCGATTCGGTGGATACCAAAAAGGTCGAAGGTCAGGTAGGCGAGGGCGAGCGACTCCCCTTCGGCCTGCCTGGCACCAATGCCAAAACCGGCGCCATTTCCAACGCCAACAGTCTCTGGATTCAGTATTTCTACTCCTATCAGAACGATACAGGAAGAGCCGGATTCGTTATGGCCTCATCGGCGTCCGATGCCGGGAACAAAGACAGGGAGATCCGCAGGAAGCTGGTGGAGACCGGCCATGTGGAGGTCATGATGGCCATCGGCCCCAAGTTCTTCTATACCCGCAGCCTCCCCTGCACCCTCTGGTTCTTCGATAAAGGAAAGCCGGCAGAGCGGCTGGACACAGTCCTGATGATCGATGCCCGCAATGTCTATTCCGCCGTCTCGGCCCGGTCTCACATCTTCACTGATGAACAGCTGGCGAACCTGACCGCTATCACTTGGCTCTACCGGGGAGAGCAGGAGAAGTTTCTCAACCTGGTGGCTTCCTATCAGCAGCGGGTTGGAGAGTGGCTGACCGAACTTCCCGCCCGGCTGGCGGCAGATGGTGAGACTGTGAAGGAACTGGCATCTCTGCTGATACACTTTGCCGATCAGGTTAATCTGGGCGAATTGAACAAGGACATGCCTGAAGAGGAATGGATCACCGAGGCCCAACTGACCGCCTTCCGGGCCGAGCTGAAGGCGGACCGGAATCGGACCGCCGCCGTCAGCCGGCAGGTGGCCGACATTCTGGACAAGGCGGCAAAAATTCACAAGAAGATCGAGGCCACTTACGCTTCGACTTCGCTCAGCACAGGCTTGATCACACATGCCGGGCAGGTCCATCTGCAGGCGGAGCTGGATGCCTTGACGCCTGAACTGAGGGAAACACAGAAGGAGATGGAAACCCGCTACAAGGTATGGCTGAAGCTCCTCGATCAGGCGGAAAAGGATCTGTCTGCCCGGAAATCAGAGGCCTATGATAACAAAGGGGCGCGGGAACTGAAGCGGGCTCTTTCATCGGCGGACCCGAAGAGGGAGGAAGAACCGACCATCCGTGACCTAACCTTAGAAGGACTCAGGCAGGCGCACTATTTTATCGGCCAGGTGAACAAGCTGCACCAACGTTTCCCCGAGGCTGTCTATGCCGACGTGCCTGGGCTTTGTAAAGTCGTGACGCGAGCCGACATCGCTGCCAACGATTACAGCCTGACGCCGGGGCGCTATGTTGGTATAGCGCCGTCGCTGGATGAGGACGAGGAAGACTTCCAGGAACGGCTGGCCGAGATCCACACGGAGCTGGAGGAGTTGAACGCGAAGACGGCGATGCTGGCGGAGCGGATTCGTGGGAACTTCATGGAGTTGATGGTATGACGTGGATGAGTATTTCCATATCTGATCTTGGACGTGTGGTTACAGGTGATACCCCCCCAAAAAGAAATCCCGAGTGCTATGGAGATACATACCCTTTTATTAAGCCGACGGATATGATTGTGGGTCATCGCTACACAAAGAATTACGAGGAAGGATATTCTCAAGAAGGCTTTGAAAAATATAAGAGAAAGCTAATCCCAAGAGGATCAACTGCTGTCGTCACTATCGGTAGCATAGGTCAGAAAATTACTTTAACATTTACTGATTGCTTCGTTAATCAAGCCGTAAATGTAGTCATTCCTGATTGCGCTCGTTTTGATTCATTATTTGTATACTATCTCCTGAAAAATAATCTCCATTTGATAAAGCAAGCAGATACTGGTGCGTCTTCAGGG
>CAZKRB010000088.1:0-8554 GCA_964555065.1 uncultured Syntrophus sp. | reverse complement strand
GTGTGGGAGAGTAGGACGCCGCCGAAATTTAAAAAACAGACCCCTCTACCTGAATCAGGCAGAGGGGTTTTTTTTGGAAAAGATTGGCCGGCTTTTTTATTACAGGTAGCTGTGAAGGCCGGGCAGGTAGTTGACGCCGAGATAGGTGAACAGCACGGAAGCGAAGCCGATGACGGACATGACAGCCATACGTTTTCCGCGCCAGCCCCGGACGAGGCGGGCATGGAGCATAATGGCGTAAATGATCCAGGTGATAAGCGACCACGTTTCCTTTGGATCCCAGCTCCAGTAAGATCCCCAGGCGAAATGGGCCCAGACAGACCCCGTCAGGATGCCAATGGACAAAAAGACGAATCCCAGAACAACCCCCTGATAGATCAGAATATCCAGTGTATCCGGAGAGGGCAGGCGAGTGCTCCTCTCGCCCGGGCTGTCTTTGTCGGCAGGGGGCAGGGAGTGAAGAAAATAAATCAGACCCGAGCAAAAAGCCAGGGTGAAGCCGGCATAGCCAAAAAAGCAGGTTACGACATGACTGGTCAGCCAGTTGCTCTGCAGGGCAGGGATCAGGGGCTGAATATTATTGTTGACGCCGGGAGCGATGGAGGCATAGGCCATGGCAAGAAAGGCGACGGGGATGACAAAGGCGCCAGGGACCTTGTTGTCCGCTTTCCACTCCAGAATGAGATAGAGAAAGACAATGCTCCAGGCAAAGAAGACCATGGATTCATAGAGATTGGACAGGGGAATATGGCCGATGCCCATCTCGTATGACAACTTCCATCTCCAGACAAGCGCGAAGGACTGCAAGGCAAGTCCTCCCCAAGCGGTCATCGTCGCCAGCCGACCCCAGAGGGGCTTGCCGAAAACAATGCGAAACAGGTAAAAAACGAAAGCGGCAAAATAGATGAAGGTTACCCAGCTCAGGATCGTTGTGTGTGTCATCGGGTCATCGCCTTCCTGACAGTGGTGTGGAGGTTGCGAATCTCTTTTTCAAAAGCCAGAGGATTTCGGTTGCTCTGACCGGTGATCTGGATCGAGGTTCCTCCTCTGTGGGAAAAAATCCTGATCCATAACCGGCGATGGGAAATCCAGAAAGTCATCATCAGGCCGGCAATCAGCAGGATTCCGCCTCCTGCGACCAGAGGCACGCCGGGATCCCGGACAACCTGCAGCCCCGTGCTGTATTTCTGTTCCACCCGATTGAGGGAAAATTCAAAAGGTTTGAAAAGGGCGGAATTGAACAGGGGCATTTCATTCAGCAGGCCGGGATTCATCCGCTTGATTTCTTCGATGTGCTTGAACACCCAGAACTGAACATCCTCCTGCGGCGATACGATGCGCAATTTTACGGCCGGTCCCAGCTGCATGATGTTTTCTTCCACACGCAGAACTGTTCCTTTTGCCTGGCTGCCGGGCAGCGCAAAGACATCCCCCTCCGTCAAGGCCAGTTCCGGATGCTGTCGGACACCGTTTCTGAAAAAGGAGAGATGGGCTTTTTTATCCTCCAGCACCCCAAAGCTGGACTGGTAGAAGCGGATCGTGTCGAAAGAAAGGGGATGATTGACCAGAAGGGCGCCTTGCTGGACTACCTTCCCATCCTTGAGAAAGGAAAGATCTGAGCGGTAAGTCTTCGGGGCGCCGTTCTCATAAAACTCCAAGGTGAATTTATCGCAGCGAACGGCAAAGTCGAGTTGCTTGATTCCTCTGCCGCCTTTCAATTCGACTTCCTGGATGGCCTTTCCTTCGTCAATGGTGACATAAGCCTCGAATCCAAAAAGCGAACCGACAACCGCTCCCAGGATAATGATCAGGATGCTCACATGGACCACGTAAACACCAAGATGGGCAAAGCGGCCTTTTTGAGCGAAAAGGAAGATGCCCTTTTCCGTTTCCTGCCTTTCGACAGCAGCCCAGCTCTTCCTGATCATGGATTCAAGTCTGGAAACGACCATATCCTTGTCTTCCTTCACTTTCAGGATCTGTTCCCCGCCTGCGGAGGGGAAGATGCCTTCAGGAACGGGAAAACCGGGAGCACGGATCTTTTTCCAGGCCGTGGGGAAACGATTCAGGGAACAGACGATGAGATTCAGGGACAAAAAACCCATGAGAAGATAAAAGGCCGCGGAATGGTAGATGTCCAGCAACTGAAGACGCAGCAGCCATTCCGCTGCAGCAGGCGGCAGGCGATGGAGAAAATCGCCCGCTTCTTGCTGCTGAGGGAGAACCGTTCCCAAAACAGCAAGAAGAACGATCAGGATCAGCAGGACGATCGTCAGTTTGACGGAAGAAAAGAATATCCGGAAAGGATTTTTATTTTTTGGCACAAACCGCACTCCCTGATGGATGGTTGTAAAACAGAGGCCGGTTTCGGCCCCGTTGATGCCCCAATATAGTAAAAAATTAACATCAAACGCCCCTTATCGCAAGGGTAAGATGAAACCTGCAATCCTAACGGATTGAGTTCTGGAAAATTCCTTGTAACTGTTCATTCTTCCGCTGGGCGGGGATATTTCATTGATTTCAGATAAAATCCATTATATTATAGACACAATACCGCTACTGAAAGGTGTCGGATTTCGTGATGCAATGGGGAAATTTCCCTCGGTCTGAAGCGTTTTCATTGACAGTACCTTTGATTCATTTGTCGAAAAGGAAAGGGTATTAAAAAAATATGAAGACGAACCGGCTGTTCCCACTCCTTCTCTTCCTTTTCCTTCTGCCCTCATGGGCTTGGGCCATTTCACTCAACCATTGCATATCCTGCCATACGGATGATCAAAAGATGAAATCCCTGGTCAAGCCGCCGACTATCGGCGGCGAAGGCGAGGGGTGAGCGGGTGCGCCTCCGCCCGTGAAGGCGGAGGAATATTACAAGGGATACCTGGTCAACCCTGGGCTTTTAGCCAAAGACCCCCATCTTTCCAAGGGATGTGAAACCTGCCACAAGGGCGACAAAAGCAGTGAAACGAAAGACCTGGCCCACAAGGGCATGGTGAAACGGCCATCGGACAATCTCAAGACCTGTGGTCAATGCCACGGAAAAATCGCCGCCACCTATGGGAAATCTCTTCATTACACAACGATCGGCCAGCGCCAGGGCGTTATGGCAAGATTTTCCATGGCGGAACTCAAAACCTTCGATAAGCAAGTCTTCGAACAATCCTGCCGGAGCTGCCACGCCTCCTGCGGAGGATGCCATGTGAAATCACCTCCGGTCTCCGGGATTAGTCTCGGTCTGATCCAGGGGCATAAATTTGTAAAGAAAAATGAAGGCAAGACCTGCGCCTTCTGCCATGGTGGACGCGTCTATCCCGAGTATACGGGCGAGTACGGCGGGGCGACGGATGTCCATTACGAGAAAGGAATGATGTGCCTCGACTGCCACAAGAAGCGGGAATTTCACGGAGACGGCAATAAGTATCTCACGAAGCAGGCGGTGAAGGACCGTCCCGCCTGCACGAACTGCCATAAGACGATCAAGTCGAAGACATTGCTGACAAAGAAAGCCCACAGCGTTCACCGGGGTAAGGTGAGCTGCTATGGGTGCCATTCGGGCGGCCAGTATCGGAACTGCTATGATTGCCATGAAGGGACGGGTGCCAAGGCGGAGCCAGGTTTCATCCTGGGGAAGAGTCCCCGGAACCGGAAGGAGATCACGACCCTTCGTGTCATCCCGACTGTTCGGAATTCCTTTGAGAAGGCGGGAATTCGCATGGAAAAATTCGATGCTCTCCCCAATTACTGGAATTCGCCGGTCCACAATATCCGGAAACGCACGGACCGGACCCGCTCCTGTGATGCATGCCATACGGACCGGAAGGGGTTCCTGACGAAGGAAACCCTGTTGAAGGACGGATCAAAGGCGAATGAGCGGTTGATCCATACTCCAAAACGCATAACGCGATAATTGTTTGAAAGGAGGACTTATGAAGCATTTCAGGCTATGGAGCATCATCCTTACGGTGTTTTTCCTGTTTTCCATTCCCGCGGCGGTCAAGGCCCGGGACATCGATCCGGTTGTATCGACGAACTGGCTGGAGGAGAACCTCTCCAACCCGAAACTGGTCATCGTCGATATCCGGAAAATGGAAGAATACAAAACCGGTCATGTGCCGGGGGCCATCAACGTTTTCTACAACATCTGGGCGCCGGCCAAGGTCGATCTGCAGAACGAGTTGCCCGCTGATGACGACTTGAAGGACATTCTTTCTTCGAATGGGATCGCAGCCGATTCCCTTGCCGTCGTCGTGGGGAAGACGGACACGCCAGCCGACAAGGCAAATCTGACCCGCGTCGCCTGGACCCTGATCTATGGCGGGGTCAGCAATGTCGCCGTTCTGGATGGCGGCTTCAGCAAGTGGAATGCCGACGGAAAGAAGGTTTCAGTAGGTGTTGTCAAGGCCAAGTCAAAATCCTACAAGGGAACATTCAACAGGGATGTGATTGCAAAGAAAGACTATGTTTTGAGTATGGTGGGCAAGGCAACCCTTCTTGATGTCCGCGAGGCGGAGTTTTATACCGGTGCTAAGAAGCTTGATTTTGTTTCCCGTCCAGGCCGTCTGAAAGGTTCAGTGAATCTGCCCACAATTTCCCAGGTCTTCCTGCCGGAGGGGACGTACAAGGGTAAGGCGGATCTTGCCGCCATGGCGGAGAAAGTGATTGGCACGGATAAAGACCACGAAATCATCGTCTACTGCGACTCAGGGAGGGTTGCATCGGTTTGGTGGTTCATCCTGCGGGAATCCCTGGGATACAAGAATGTGAAACTGTATGACGGATCTGCCCAGGATTGGGCCAAGGATGCAAACGCTCCCCTGGAGCAGTAAGTAGCGGGACAGCAGGAGGGGGGTATCCGGTGCAATCTTCCTGCTGGTCTCCAGTTTAACCGGGCGAAAGGAAACAAGCGGCCATGGGTGCAACTCGTGGAATTTCCTATGCCATCCTGATTGTCGTCCTGGCCATGCTGGCCATCGTTTTCCCGACTCCGTGGGAGAACCGCATCGAGGGCGCAGACGGTCGGCATGTGGATGTCTGGCTGCGCAACGAAACGGGAGCCAAGATCACGCCGTCGGATAACGCATCCGATCCGTACAGTCCGCGAAAAACCTGCGGGGCCTGCCACAGTTATTCTACGATCAGCCGAGGGAACCACTTCCAGGGGAATGCTTCGCGGGGACAGTTGCGTGGATCCTCTCCAGCTCTGCCGCCTGCTATGACCCGGGATAACCGAAGCCGTTTTCAGAAAGAAGGTGTAAGGGGGGTGGACTGCCTCGTATGCCATATGACGGGCTATCGCCTGGATCAGCGCAACCAGTGGATCCGGGCAGGCAGGGGCGACCTGGCGCCGGCGGCAGGGGCAGGTCTCGGCAATATGCCCCAAGTGACGAAATTGGCGCCGAACAGCGAGTCGGGGGATTCCTCCCGGCGCCCGGCCGTTCTCTATCGCTGGAACAGCCCGGCATTCACGAGAGAGGGAAAATTATCCGGCTCGATCATACGCTCCGCAGTCAGTTCTGCAAGTTGCCTGCTCTGCCATGGCGACGATCAGGCCTTTCATAGGGCAACGCTGCACAAGGGGCAATATGATGTCCATATCCGGGCAGGTTTCCGCTGTACGGACTGCCACACTCTGGCTGCAAACGTGGAGGGAGGTCGTCTTGCCCACTGGATCGGAAGGATAAGTCCCGGTAAAACGCCTGAGATGACAGGGATGAAAACCTGCGCAGGCTGCCATCTGGACGGCCTCTATCGGTCCCGGCGCACGGGAATGCCGGCCTCGGCGCCAAATCCTCTTATTGCACATGCAGAGAAGTTTCCGAAATCCTCCTTTCATTTCAGCCTCCTGTCATGCACAGCCTGCCACAACACGGGACAGCCGGCCAAAGGCGCCTATCTTCTGGATGCATCAACGGGAAGGGCATTCTGGTATACGGCGGACAACATGGCCGCTGCGGATGGGGCCGCCTATGGAAAGTCGGTGGAAAAGCCCTGGCTTCCCTGGATTGCGATTGAGACCCTGAAGGACGGTTCAGGCGAACGTTACGTCGCCGCCGTTCCCCATACGGCCCAATGGTTCGCTGAAAGAACGGCGCGGAACGCTTTCCGTGCCTTGCCTCTGGGTACTGTTTTGAGGGCCTATCGAACCTGCAAAGGAATCACCTCCGTAGAAGTCCAGGATTCATCCGGCAGGAAGATCCGGCGGGCCACGGTGGCCACGGAAAAAGACATGGAGCAGATGCTCAGAGCTCTTAACCGCCTGGGGCATGGGAACGCCGTTTTTATTGCGGATAAGGTCTATGAATGGAAGGAAGGGAAGATCGTCTCCACTGATCTACCCTTGGGAATCACGCTTTCCTTTCCCGTCTGGCACAACGTACCGGCCATTGACAGGAAACAGACCCTGGGGGCAAAAGACTGCCGGGACTGCCACGATGAAAAAGCCCCTTTCTTTGGGAAATTGAAGATTCGAAATGTAGGCCGCTTCTTGAAGGAGGACTATCCCAACCCCAAGAAGCCGAATGCTTCGCCCCAGATGGAGGAATGGGGGATGACGGAGGTTCCGGCTTATGAATAGCCGATCAAGGGAGGGTGTGATGACAGACGCTTTGTCCAGAAGGTTGTTGATTCCTTTTCTCCTCCTTGCAGGGCTGTGCCTTCCCGGGCTCACTGTGCATGCTGCGGACTGTAAGACCGTGGATGCCCGGACGCTTTACGGCTGGATGAAAACAAAAGCGGAGCCGATCACCCTTATCAACGTCATGAGCCGCATCGAATGTCTGGATCACCGGATCCCGGAGTCACTGTGCATCTCCCGTGAGGAATTCGAGAGCCGCCTGTCCGAAGTGCGGCGGGAAGGGAAAGTCATTTTGTACTGTGAGACGGAAACGGGCATCCGCAGCTGTCAGGCGGGAGAAGTGGCTCTTCGCAAAGGGATGACCAACATTTACATCCTGAAAGGGGGAATGCCAGCCTGGAAGGCGGCAGGATATTCCCTGGAGTCCGTGCAGCGCGTCGTCCGGGTTCCTGTCCAGGCGATCAAGGCCCTTGAATACAAAAGCTGGCGCAGCCAAAACCGGAATGCCCTGATCCTGGATATCCGCTCCGAGGCAGTCTTTGCCAGGGACCATCTGCCCGATGCTGTCAACATACCCATGTACCAGCTCCACAGAAGATACGGAGAACTTCCGGAGAACCGTCCCATCCTGATTGTCGACGATCAGGGGTTTCGCACTTTTCTGGCCGCAAGTTACCTTTTCCAAAAGGGGTTTCGCAATGTATCCCGCCTCTTTGGCGGCATGAACGCCTGGCACGCCGCAAAGGGAAAATAAGCAGGGGAAATAAGGCTTATGAAAACGACTGATGCTGTGGGAAAAATCCTGCTCCTGATGATCACCCTTTCTTTCTGCACTCTTTATGATGCTGCCCATGCGACCGTTAGCCGGACCTGCCAGGGGTGCCATGACGATCAGAAGTTCCAGGCGGCCTTTAATGCGTCGGTCCACGGCAGCAACGGTTGCCGGAGCTGCCATAAAGACATCAAGGACCTGGACCGCCACATGACCGGTCAGGACAGGCCCGCCCCTGTTTCCTGCGGGGCCTGCCACCAGGAAATCGCCCAACAGTACCGCCGTAATTTCCATTATCTACAGGAGGATTTCCACTGCGCAGACTGCCATCGGGACATTCATAACCGGCAGCGGGCAGGGGCGGAAATCAAGCGCCGGACCATTGAAAAATGCACAGCCTGCCATTCCAACACGGAATATGTCGCTTCGGGGCATTCGGAGGCCGTTCTCCGGGGCAACAGGGATGGAGCGGACTGCGGCGATTGCCATGGCCTTCACGACACAAGGGTTTACCATACCTCCCTGGAAAAATATCCCGTCGAGGCGAGAACCTTCTACACCCAGAAATGCAACCATTGCCACGCCGACAAAGCCATGATGAGGCGCAACGGCATTTCCGAAAACGCCGTCGAGCTTTATGAAGAGACTTACCACGGCAAGGTCCGTGGTGTCGGGCAGGCCACCCTGGTGGCCGGTTGCGCCGACTGTCATCGGACCCATAACATCCTGCCGAAAACGGACCCCCGTTCCAGCATCCATCCCAGCAATCTCGTCGAAAACTGCGGACGCTGTCATCAGGGGTTCCATCCGCGATTCGTGGAATACAAGGCCCATCCTGATTATCGGGACAAGAAGCGGTATCCCGCCCTCTACTGGACCTTCGTCTTCATGTCGGGCCTGCTGATCTTCACGTTCTCCTTTTTCTGGCTCCATACGGCCCTCTGGTGGCGAAAGAGCTACTGGGAAAATCACGCCCTTGAAAAGGCCGGGTCCGTTCCTGCTGTCGGTGAAAGAAGGCCGGAGGGTTATCAGCACATCCAGCGGTTCTCACCCAAAGAGAGGATCATGCACTTCCTTCTTCTCCTGTCCTTTTTTACTCTCGTAACGACGGGATTTCCCCTGAAATACCATGCCACCGCCTGGGCCAAGGCCTTTATCGGCCTGTGGGGGGGCGCCGAATCGGCGGGTCTCTGGCACCGTATCGCCGC
>CAZKRB010000087.1:1781-8814 GCA_964555065.1 uncultured Syntrophus sp. | reverse complement strand
TCCGCAGATTCCGCGCAGACCGCTTCCTGGTTCCGATCCCCTTTCCCTTCGCCCCCGTTTTCAGATGCCCTTTGAGTCGGAAATTCCTCCTTCCCGACGCGATCGGCTGCCGCGGGCGGCTGCGCAGTCTCCGGCCGGACTTCCTGTCCCGGCGGGAGGCCCCTGGGCGGCAAGGTCTCTTCCTGACGGAATGTCCGGGAAGGGTCCGTCGGCCCCGGCGAGGGCTTTTCCCTCTCCCCGCCGTCCCGGAGCGCACCGTCCTGGTGTGAGGTGGCCGCGGGTGGGGCGATGACGATTCCCTCCTTCCTCAGCGCCGGTTCCTCCCCCCGGTAGAGATAAACGGCCAGCACCGTGATCAGCAGCAGAGCGAGAGTCTGCAGGGGAATTTTGAGGCGCCAGGGGGTGAAAAGTGCAGAGAGCGTGCGGAAGAATCCCATTTTCACCTTTTCCTTCGCCTGCGCCTCTTCCCGCACCTGGGCCATGATTTTCGACTTCATCCAGGGCGGCGGCGTCACCTCTTCCAGGTTTGCCAGGAGCCTCTCCATCCCCTTCAGCTCTTCCAGGGCCTTGCGGCACTTCCGGCACGCGGCGAGATGCTCCCGGATTCCGTTCTTTTCTTCCTCGGAGAGAAGGTCCTCCAGGTAGGCGGGCAGGTTTTGTTCGATTTCCCGGCAAGTCATGGCCAATCTCCGATCCTGGCAAGCAGCGTTTCCTTCAGGGCGATCCGTGCCCGAAAAAGGCGGGACCGAACCGTTCCCGGCGGCAGTTGAAGAATCGCGCCGATCTCCTCATAGGGCAGCCCCTGAAGATCCCGAAGAACCAGGATTTCCCGCTGATCGCCTTCCAGGTAGGCGATGCATTCCTGAACGATGGCCTCCCGCTCCTTTTTCTCCAGCCCGTCGAGGAGGGAATCCCTGGGGGCCGAAGCCGCCGGGCCGGTCCACCCGCCCCCTTCGCCGTCGGGGGGATCGCCGGGGCATGATCCGGCGGAACAGAAGCGGGCCTGCACCCGGTTCATCTGCTTCCTCCGGTTTTTCGCAGCGTTGACCACGATGCCGTAGAGCCAGGTGGAGAAGCGCGCCTCTCCGCGGAACTGCCGGATCGCCCGGAAAGCGGCGAGGAAGGCCTCCTGAACGGCGTCGCAGGCATCCTCGTAATTGCCGATCATCCGGTAGGCCACGTTGAGCATCCTTTGCTGGTGCCGTTCCACCAGCACGCCGAAAGCCTCAACCTCTCCCTGCTGACAAAGCTGGACCCATTGGTGGTCGTCATCCTCAACGGTGGAGCTTCTATGTGCTGCCTGATCAGCGACTTCCATGATGCGTTGTTCCATCCGCCGGCCTTTCCGCCCCGTCCCCGAGATCCCCTGTCGGAAACAGGATCGAAAAGAAACCTGGTGAAAAACCAATTCCGGATACAAAAAATGCAAACGGGACAGAGGGCAGGCCCGGCGGGCCTGGGGGGAAAAGGTCCCGGCCGGGCCTGTCCGAATTTTTATGAGCCTGCCTTCAGGATCAGCGTGAGCGTCACCGTGGTTTTTCGGCCGTTCCCGGCAGCGGGGAACCGCCAGGTCTTCACCCGCTCCAGGACACAGGCCTTCAAGGCCGCGCTCATCCGTCTTCCCGAAGCATCCCTGACCTCCAGAACCGACCCGTCGGGTGCGAGGAGGAGGGAAAGGATTTGTTTCACATGAAACGGCCTTCCCGCGAAACAGGGCTCCAGTTGAGAAAGCTGTTCCCGGACCGCTTTGGCCACTTCTTCTTTCGCCAGTCCTCCGGACACGACAATTTTTTCCACGGCCAGGTTGACGACAGCCTGGCGGGCTTCCTTTTCCCTGGGTCCGTCCTTTTCCCCCTTCCGCTCCTCCCGGAGGCTAAGGCTGGAGTCGGACCGGACGGCCTCTCCCCGGAGGGGCGCCGCCATCATCGGCCGGGCCATGGATTTGGCCATCACGCCGCCCACGGCATAATCCGAAACCCCCTGGGGCAGGGGAAGGGGCTGCCGGACGGTCACGGGTCTGCCGTCGGCGCGGACCTCCGTATCAACGGCCACGAAGGAGGTATACGCCGTCAGGAGGCTGTAGGTCAATCCCAGATTCGCCACTTCCTCGCTGCGCCGGTCATCGGGCCGGAGGCGATTGTAATCGGACAAGAGCGCGATGCGGTGCCGTGCCCAGAGGTAGCGCAGGGAGATATTTTCCCGCAGGGGCGCAACCTTCCCCACGTCGATGCTTTCCCGGTAGGGGCCTTTCCCCGACAGTCCCCGGAGCGTCACCGTTCCCCGGGGCTTTCCCCGCCATTTCCCGAAGAGGATGACAGGGCGTTCGGCCAGCACGTCGGGTAGGGAAAGGGGCTCCACGTCGTAGGCGGAGAAGCCGTCAAAATCCACCTTCACGCCGGTCAAGACCGGGGCGGCGATCATCCGGCGGAAGCGTTCCACCTGGGCCGGGGCCGCCTCCGGCTTTTCGATGATCAAGGGCTCGCCCATGCCGGCCCGGGCCATTCCCTCGATGAGGTGACGGTTGACGCTTGTCCCGATCCCGAAGGCGAAGAGATTGGCGTTCCCCAGGCTGTTGCGGATCAGGTCGAAAACCTCTTCCTCCACCGTGACATACCCATCGGTGGCGATGACGACCGTCCGCGAGTCTTTTTCCCGCTTCTTGAGAGACAAAGCCCGCTGCAGCGCGGGCAGGATTTCCGTTCCGCCGCCGCCCCGCTGGTTCTCGATGACCGAGACGGCCCGGCGGACATTTTCCGGGGTGGCGGGCAGGGACTCCTCGGCCAGGAGGGAGGATCCCCCGGAGAAGAGCAGGACATTGAAGCGGTCCGACAGGCGGAGGCCTCCGATCAGATCGGCCAGCAGCTTCTTGGAGATGTCCAGGGGAAAGCCGTGCATGGAGCCGGACACGTCCACGATAAAGAGGTATTCCCGGCCGGGGATCTGCTCCGGGGCGACCCGTCGGGGCGGCTGCATCATCAGAAGAAAGAAGTTCTCCTTTTCGCCTTCGGAGAGAAGGAGTCCGGACTGGATCCGGTCGCCGGCGAGACGGTAACGGAGAATGAAATCGCGGTTTCCCCCCGATTTTTCCACCGGATCGAGGGAAATTCGAGCCTTATCGGGTCCTTGAAAGGACGGCTTTATTTTGTGGGAAGGGCTGGAAAGGTCCCGGACCGGCATCCCGGCAGCCAGGTTGACCGAGAGGTCGAACGCATAGGGCGGGGCTTCCCCCTGGTGGAGGGTGGGATTGGCGCTCCACTGCTCCGCGGGAGGGCCCTGTTCTGCCGGAGGACGGACGTAGCGGGGACCGACGACGGTGGGATAGACGAATTCGTACACCCGGTCTTCCGGCACGAGCAGTTCCGTGTATTTCAGCTCCACCGCAATCTCGTCGCCCGGGAGGATGTTGGCCACGTTCATCTGGAAGACGTTGGGCCGCTGCTGCTCCAGGAGGGAGGCGCTCTTCCCCTCGTCCCGCGCCTGTTCGTAATCCCGTCGCGCCTCGTCGCGCTTCTTGATTTTCGCCTCGATGACCCGCTTGCCGATGGTCATCCTCATCCCGTAGACGGCGGCCCGGGTGGAGGCAGGAAAGACATACACCGCCTCCAGGGCCTTTCTGCCTTCGTTGCGGTAGCGCTGGGTGACCTGCACATCGGCGATCACCCCGGAGATGTTCACCGCCGCGGAGGTGGCCTTCAAGGGAAGGCGCTCCACGGTGGGGTCGTCGCTTTTCACCAGGAAATAGGGGGACAGCGTTCGGTCTCCCCGTTCGTCCGGCTGCGACTGGGCGGCATTCCAAGAAAGGATGCCGGCAATCACAATCAGGACGGCCAACAGTCTGCTCAATCTTCTCATGACAACCTCCTCTGATGCGGGAAATGGGTTACGGATTCATGAAAGCTTAGACAAGGGAGGTTTCGAAAAAGTTCCCGGAAAAAATCGAGGCGGGAGGATTTTCTTTTTTCCCATCGAGAAAAGCGGCTTTTGGTCATGCTTGCGGGGACGCATCGCCATTGGCAGGAGAAGAACGGTCGGCCGTGATGGGAAGATCGCCGAGGCGGGTGGAAATCCGGGCTTTGTTGAAATCCGGATTAAAAATTCAGGGGATAAAGGATTTGATGCCGACGGGGCTGTGGCGGATCGGCGGTCGTCCGTGGCGGCGAGCGTGATGTTGAACCCTTGCCGGGCGGGATGTTCGAGGGCCGGGTAACCCGGCCCTCGAACCGCTAAGCGTCTCTCGTCTTCTTCAGGGTGAAATACCTTGCCTGTTCCAGAACCTGGCTGATCTCATCAGCGCCGACGATTTCGTCGATCAGAACCACCCCTGCACTCCGGATGATTCGCTCAGAAAATGCGCGAATGGTCCCGTTGTCGAAAACGACCTCGACCGTGGCATTTCCGTTATTGATCAGGTGGCCGTTGATCCAGCGGATGCTTTCCGGCGCCTGTTCTCCCGTTATCTGAAAAATAACGCCGAAACGGCCGCCGTCCGAAAGATTTGAGTAAATCTTCTGCCCCACTTTCAGACTTCTCGCCTGAAGTTCCATCATCCGCAGCTCATGTTGGTCCTGCTGAATTCTTCTTGTTTCCGTTGTCATGAGAGGTTCTCCCTTCTGACAAGATATGCACTCTATGCTTCCCGGTCAAGCCCGTGGGGAAAGGGGGAGAGGCTAGCGGCGCCCTCCATGCCCGAACCAGCCCTGGTGATGGCCATTTCCTCCGTACCTGTATCCGTAGCGTTCGTGTTGACCCCCTCTCTGACCGAATCCTGCATGATGACCCCACCCATTCCTGAATCCGTCCTGATGGCCCCGTCCGTTCTGATAGCCGTCGCGATGGCGCGTTTGACCTCCCTCGTATCGGGCCTGGGAAACGCCTCGCGCCTTTTCGCTCCGGCTGAACCCGTTGTCCCTTCCACGGTCATACCCGGCAGGCCCTGCCGCAAAAGCGGAAGTCGTCAACCCCGTCGCCAGAAGAGCCGCCATCAACAACGTTGCCCATTTTTTCTTCATTGTGTACCTCCTTCTTGATTCCTGTGTTTTATGTTTGGGTAGAGCATCTGCCGTGCCAGGTTTGAAGATGGTTCCTAACTATTCGGAATCGCGTATTTATATAGAATTGAGCAAGGCCGGCGCGGCTTTTTGTTTCCCCGCCGGGTGCTGGAGTGCATAGCAAGTATCCATTTTCGGGGTTCAACCGACTACAATCGATCCACTGGCGAGGAGTGTACCGAAAGGCGGGATGAGGAAACCATAAAAAGACCGTGGAGAATGCTCCCGATGCCTGCGCCGCGCTTTTCAAAAAACGGGGTTTGAGGGTCTGACAAGATCGCTGCCGAAGAAATTATGATACCAGTTTTAATCTGTGATGTGATATGAGAGGTTTACATTCTTAGACTCTTGGAGGGCTATGGATCCGTGAAAGGAAAACCCGCCTGCGAAGAACTGAACGAGAGAATCAGAGTTCTCGAACAGGAAGCCGAAAAATACCGGTCGATCTTTGAAAACGCCCAGGAGGGGATATTCCGCAGCCTTCCTTCCGGACGTTTTCTGGAAGTCAATCCCGCCTTTGCCCGTATCCTGGGATACGATTCCGCGGAAGAGCTGAAAGGGGAAATAAGGGATATCGGGCAGCAGCTCTATGGGAACCCCGAAGAGCGCAGAAAATGGATGTCTGTTCTTGATGCGCGGGACTTCGCGCGCTACGAAGTCCAGATGTTCAGGAAAGACGGAAGCGCCTGCTGGGTGTCTCTCCGTGGCCGCGCCGTTCGCAACGCGGAAGGCCATACGGAATATTACGAGGGATTTGCCGAAGACATCACTGAACGCAGGCGGGCGGAGGAGAGGCTCAGCCTGGCTCTCGCCAGGGCCGAAGAAGGCGAACGGATTCTGAATGCCCTGATGGAAAATATCCCCGAGGGCATTACGATTGCCGATGCGCCGAACCTTGCCCTCCGGATGGTCAGTCGATACGGCGAGGAACTGTTGGGCGGGGCACACGGTGGGATGAGCCTCGAGGAAGTCGCGGGCCGCTGGAAAATTTACCATAGAGACGGCGTCACACCGCTGGCCGCGGAGGACACGCCGCTGTCCCGGGCGATATTGAAGGGAGAAATCGTTAAGAATGAAGAAGTTGTGCAGATCAATGAACAGGGACAAGCCCTCCCTCTTTTATGTAATGCCGCCCCCATCCGTGACCGTTTCGGCCTGATCACAGGCGGCGTCGTTGCCTGGCGCGACATCAGCCAGCTCAAGCAGGCGGAGGCGGAATTGGCGAAATACCATGAAGACCTGGAGACTCTGGTCACCCTGCGGACGGACCAGCTTCGCGAGTCGGAAAATCGGTACCGCACCATTTTCGAAAACACCGGGACCGTCACCATCCTCGATGAGGCGGATACGACGATCTCCCTGGTCAATGGGGAATTTGAGCGCGTCTTCGGCTACACGAAAGAGGAGGTGGAGGGGAAGAAAAGCTGGCAGGATTTGGTCCTGAAGGAGGATCTTGAGCGGCTGCTGAGGTACCGCGTCTTGAGAGAAAGCAAGACCGACGCGGCGCCCCGGAGCTATGAATTAAAAATGGTGGACCGGTCCGGCCGCCTCCTGGATTGCTACACGACGGTCGCCATGATCCCGGGAACGAACCAGAGGCTGGCCTCGGTTCTGGATATCACCCCCCTCAAGGACATGGAAAAGGCCCTTCGGGAAAGCGAAATGCAGTCCCGGGTCCTTTTCGATCATGCGGGAGTGGGGATCGCCTATCTGAATGATCAGGGATTTGCGAAGGTCAATGACACCTTTGTGAAATTCACCGGCTATACCCGGGAAGAACTGCAGGGCATGACCAGCGCGGATATCACCCATCCCGACTCTCTTGAAGCCCAGGAGAATTTGCAGAGGAAGCAGGTCCGCGGGGAGATCGATTCGTTCACGCTGGAGAAATGTTACATCCGCAAGGATGGCGCCTTGCGCTGGGGGGAACTGATCTCCACCCCCCTTCGAGATGAGCAGGGGAACTTTCTCTCTGCGGTCTATGC
>CAZKRB010000087.1:0-1681 GCA_964555065.1 uncultured Syntrophus sp. | reverse complement strand
TGATCTCCACCCCCCTTCGAGATGAGCAGGGGAACTTTCTCTCTGCGGTCTATGCCGTGGCCGACATCACCGAGCGGAAAAAGGCTGAGAGCGCCCTGGAGAGAAACGAAGCGGCCTATCGGAATCTGTTCGAGAACGCTCCGATCGGGATGTTCCAGTCCACTTTTGATCCGGGAAGGTACCTGCGGGCAAACGCCGCCTATGCCAGGATGCTGGGTTATGAATCGCCGGAGGAACTGATGGCGACCGTCACCGATATCGCCACCATCCATGTAAACCCCCGGGATCGTGCCGACCTTCTCGACGCCCTGCAGCAGCGGGACTGGTATTATGCGGAGTATCCCCGATTCCGCAGGGATGGCAGCGTCATGATCGGCAACGTGGCGATCCGCCGGATCCTGAAGCCGGACGGTACGATCGACTTCATCGAGGGCATCGTGGAAGACGTTACCGAACGGAGACAGGCGGAAAGCGAATTGAAGAAGTATGCCGAGGAAGTGAGGGATCTCTATGAAAAGGCTCCCTGCGGTTACCATTCCCTCGGAGAGGACGGGACGTTTCTCCGCATGAATGACACGGAGCTTTCCTGGTTGGGCTATTCCCGCGACGAGATACTCGGCAGAAAGTTCACCGACCTGCTGCCGCCTGAGGAGATTGGAACGTTTCAGCAGGGCTTCGCGGCCATGAAGGACCGGGGAGAGATGCGGAATACGGAAGGAAAATTGATTCGAAAGAATGGCGAGGTATTTTCCGTGCTCATCAATTCGACGGCCGTTTTCGACGAAAAGGGACAGTATCGCCTGTGTCGATCCTCCGTGTTCGATAATACGGAGAGGAAGCGGGTGGAAGACGCCCTGGCGGAAAGTGAGGCCCTGTATCGCAACCTCTTCGAGAACGCCTCGATCGGCATGTTTCAGACCTCCCTGGAAGGAAGATTCCTGCGCGTCAATAAAGCCTTTGTGGCCATGCTCGGTTATGAGTCCCCGGCTGAAGTGATCTCGACCATCACGGATGCAGCCACCCAGATCCATGCCAATCCCGGAAGCCGCGCCGAACTTCTGGCCGCCCTGGAGAGGAAGGACTGGTTCTATTCCGAGCAGCCTTATTTCCGCAAGGACGGCAGCATCATGATCGGGCAACTGTCGATCCGCAAGGTGGTCAAGGCGGATGGCACGACGGCTTACCTGGAAGGGATCGTGGAAGACGTCACCGAGCGGAAACGGGCGGAGGAAGCGCTGATCAAACGAGAGAGAGAAATGCGGCTTCAGGCGGTGGAGGTGGCGGAAGCCAATACGACCCTGAAAGTCCTGCTTAATACCATGGAAAAGGACCAGGAGGAACTCAAGGAGCGGTTCCTCACCAACATCAAGGAACAGGTCCTGCCCTACCTGGAGAAGCTCAAAACGAGGCCGCTGCCGGAACTGGAGAAGGGTTATGTCCGGATGGCGGAGGAGAACCTGAACGAAATTGCCTCCCCCTTTGTGCAGAAATTGACCTCCAGCTATTTGAACCTGACGAAAAAGGAAATCCAGATTGCCGCGCTGGTCAGGGAAGGAAAGACCTCAAAGGAAATCGCCGACCTTTTGAATGCAAAAAAGCGGGTCATTGAATTTCACCGGGAAAACATCCGGGCAAAACTGGGATTGAAGAATAAAAAAGGAAGCCTGGCGATCCTGCTGCG
>CAZKRB010000086.1:0-8868 GCA_964555065.1 uncultured Syntrophus sp. | reverse complement strand
TAAGCGGGAAAAGGAGTTTCAGGGGAAGCTTTGCCGCCTTTTCCTCCGCCCGCTGGCGTCGTTGAACTCTCATGGAATCGGAATGAACACGAAGGGCCTGGGCAATGCTCGTTCCGAATTGATCGGTCTGGATCAGAAGGGTGACAAGGCTGTTCACATCATCCAGTTCCGTCCGGGCGGCCATGTTCCTCAGGGCGTCCCTTCTGGATTTTCCCATTCTCATTTCCATGTTGAGTGTCTTGAATTCTTCGGAGAGTGGCGGACAGTTCAGCTTCATTTCTTCTCCGACGCGGTTGATGGCCTGGTCCAGCCCCATCCCCGCCTCCACGCAGATGACCATCAGATCCAGGGCATCGGGGAAACACTCCATGATTTTTTCTTTTCGTGCCGCTATTTTGAGGCGCAGCCAGAGATTCGGGAGATAAAAGCCGACCATCGCAAGCACAAGGGGAATAATCATGACGGCCTGCGGGTTCATGGCTCTGCCTGACAGAAACTTGCCCATCAAAAACAGGGTGGGCAGCACGATGGCCCCCAGGACCTTGATCCCGAAAAAAATCAGGGTGGCATATGGTCCCCGGTAACCGATCCGGGCCAGCGGTTTCTGAAAATTGGCAACTTCTTCCTCTGATTTCGGCTTTGCCAGCTCCCCCAGGCGGGCCGTCACCTTGACCGATAAAGCCCGCAGGCGGTTAGAGATCGTTTCCGCTTCCGAATCGACGGCCACCGTCGATACCGAGGAGCCCTTCTCTATTTTTTCGAGCAGTTGCCCATGCTCTCGAACAGACTGAATGTAAAAATAAATGCCTGTGACAAAAAGGATGGTGGCGCTGAAAATCATGATCGAGATCAAGATCATTGTCGTCATGGGACCTCTCCTCTCACACCTTGATTTGAATCGTTTTCTTCATGATAAAAATGCCGGAAACCATCATGAGCAAGGAAATAAAGACCAACAGTTTGCCGATGGGGTCCGTAATCAGGACGGTGATGTACTTCGGATTCATGATGCTCAGGGCAAAGGCGACAAAGAAGGGAATCGCCACCAGGATGATGGCGGATAAACGGCCTTCCGCTGAAAGGGTCCGGATGGTGCCCATCAGCTTAAACCGCTCCCGGATGATCCGGGCGATGCTTTCCAGGATTTCGGCGAGATTTCCGCCGGATTCCCGCTGGATCATCACGGCGACGGAAAAAAATTTCAGATCGGAGGAAGTGTCGAACCGATTCGCCAGGTTGCGCAGGGCCTCTTCAACGCCGACGCCGAAGTTGACTTCCTCCACCACTTTCGCAAACTCGGTTCCGATCGGCTCATCGAATTCCCTGGCCACCATCTGCAGCCCGCCGGGGAAGGCATGCCCCGCTTTGAGTGCCCGCGCCATGAGATCCAGTGCGTCGGGAAGCTGGGCGTCGAACTTTTTCATCCGACCGTTCTTCTTAAAAATCAGGTAGAGGAAAGGGAGATAGCCCATCGCAAGACCGATGGGAACGGCCACGAGAAAAGTTCTGGTTAAGAGGTGAAAGACAAACGTTCCGATAAAAAAGAGCAGGATAGCAGTCAAAATATACACGCCCATGGAATAGGGCGCTCTGGCCTGCTCGATCAGGCGGTCGGTCGGCATCAGGCTGGGAATCCGCAGGAGCAGCCGGTTCAACCAGGGGATGCTGCTTAGTTCCCGGGACTTGCGCGTAATGTCGAGGTCATTGTTGAGCAGCAGTTCCCGCTGGCGAGCCAGCACTTGGAGCTGCTGATTGATCCGTTTCTTTTCCGGATTGCTCCGCCAGGAAATGAAAAGGGCGACTCCTTCCACAACGGCAATCACAGTGAAAAAGATAAAAACAAGCAGAAGAATATTCATAACCTGCTCCCTATAGTTCCATCACTTTGTTTGAATAAAACATCTCGTTGGGTACGGGAATTCCCATGGCCTTGAAGCGCTCCAGGAAGCGGGGCAGGATCGGGCTGACTTCAAAGCGTCCCTTGACCCGGCCTTTGGCGTCCACACCGGTCTGCTTGAAAGAGAAGATTTCCTGCAGGGTGATGACATTGCCTTCCATACCGGTCACTTCCTGCAGGCTGACCAGCTTTCGGCTTCCGTCCACCAGGCGGGCTACCTGAACGATCACATCCAGGGCGGAGCTCACGTATCTGCGGATCGCTTCATTGGGAATGTTCAATCCGGACATGGCGACCAGGGTTTCCATGCGCAGCAGAGCATCACGGGGGGTGTTGGCGTGAATGGTCGTGAGAGAGCCGTCATGCCCCGTGTTCATGGCCTGAAGCATATCCAGCACTTCCCCGGCACGGACTTCACCGACGATAATCCGGTCCGGCCGCATTCTCAGGCTGTTGCGGACCAGATCTCGCTGGGTGACTTCACCCTTGCCTTCGATGTTTTCCGGTCGCGTTTCCAGGCGGACAACGTGCTCCTGCTTGAGCTGGAGTTCGGCGGAATCTTCGATAGTCACAATGCGTTCGTTGGAAGGGATGAACCGCGAAAGGACATTGAGCATCGTGGTTTTCCCCGTACCGGTTCCACCGGAGATCAGGACGTTGAGCCGGGAGGCGACGATGCCCTTGATAAGTTCGCCGATTTCGGGCGTCAGAGTCCGCAGGGTGATGAGATCCTCCATTTCCAGGGGATCGGCGGAAAAGCGCCGGATGGAAAGCATTGGGCCGTCAATGGCCAGCGGGGGAATGATCGCGTTGACCCGGGAACCGTCGGCCAGCCGGGCGTCCACCATGGGGCAGGATTCATCGATCCGTCTCCCCACGTTGGATACGATCCGGTCGATGATCTTCTTCAGGTGGGCGTTGTCCTTGAATCGGGACTCTGTGAGATGCAGCTTGCCGAAGCGCTCAACATAGATATGATCGTAGGTGTTCACGAGGACATCCGTTACCGTGGGATCATGCATCAAAGGCTCGATGGGGCCGAGTCCCAGGACCTCGTCCTGGACCTCCTGGCAGAATCGGGCCTTTTCCTCGGCGTTCATGGGAATGGCAAAATGATCTTCCGCCAGGATTCTTTCTATGATCCGGCCGATTTCCTGCTTCAGCCGCACGGGGTCAAGCGCTTCGATAAGGGAAAGGTCCAGAACTTCGATGAGCCGGTCGTGGACCTTGGCTTTCAGCTCATTTAACTGTTGCGATAGGGCCTCCGTTTTTCCAGCGCCAAGCACTTGCACGAATGCCATAACTAGGTCCTCCTTCTAGGTTCCTACGGTGGAATCAGCTTTTAAAAAGATTGTTTACAAACAGGGATAGTTTTCCTCTTTTGATTGCCTGCGGCAATTCTTTCCCTTTGCTCTCCCGCTTTTCCCTTTCGGCCACCAGGGAAGCAAACTCGTTGAACTTTTGACAGATCTCGGATTTGCCGTCGATGGCAGTCAAGGGTTTTCCCTGGTTGATGGAGCTCATCGTATTGCGGTAATCATTGGGGAAGGTGAAATAGACCTTCTTCTTCAGGGAAGATTCGATCTCCTTCTGCGAGATTTCCGCGCTCTTCAGGGAACGGTTGGCAACGATCTCGACGGAGTCGTCCGCTGGATACCCGAGCCCGTGAAAAGTGTCCAGAATACGTTTCAGATTGATGAGACAGGGCAGGCTGGCGATAAAGACCAGCACCGTCAGGTCGGACATCCTCAAAATGGCCTTGGTGTTGTCGTCCAGCGATTGTCCACTGTCCAGAATGACATAGTCGAACATCGACTGCAGGAGCCGCAGCATGGCTTCAATGACATGGGAGTTGGTCCGGTACCCTTCGATCAGCCGAATGGGAGACGGCAGCACATGGACCCCCGATTCGTGCTGGGTCAGCGTGCTCATCAGGTAGGTGGCATCGAGGCGCTCAATGTTTTTCGCAACCTCGACCCAGTCAAAGGCGGATTCGATGCCGAGAAACATGGAGACTTCCCCGAAGGAGGAATTCATGTCCAGCAGCGCCACCCGGGGCTTGTCCTTCCGTGCTGCCAGACTGACGGCAAGATTCACCGCCAGTGTGGTCGTTCCCACACCCCCCTTGCTGCCGAAGAAGTTGAGGATCTGCCCCAGCTCAACTTCAGCTTCAGCCTGCTTTCCCTCATCGCTCTCCAGCCAGCTTCCCCGATAATTGATCAGAGCGTCCTGGACATATTTCCGATCCAGGGGTTGAGGGAAGAATCCCTTGATTCCCAGTTTGAAGGCTTCGAGGAGGATCTCCGGCTGGGTAATGGCTGAAGTCAGAAAGACGCTCTTGGCCCGCCCCGTTTTCTGGGCCACGTTGGCGAACTGAAAATCCTTTTCCGGCGGGTCGACAACTTCCAGTATCAGGATGTCGGAGCTTCCCGGCACATCTTCTCTCAGAACCAAAAATCCCTCCACAGTGGAAAGAATATTCTCCAACTGCCTTTCGGTATCTTTCGATTTCGCCATGATTTTTACGGATAGTGTTCGCGATAACATTGATCTCCCTTTTCTTTAGCCATAATTCCTCAAGTGCTAAACTCTAAGACGGAATGATAATCTTTTTAAGAAATGAACGGTTAAGGCCGTTCATCGCTTCAATAGATTATTGGACTAGGTTCGGTATCGCACCTTTTGTGCCGTAGTAAATACCGCCACCTCGGCCCGGCTTGACATTGTCGCATTTAACCGTTGCGTAAATTGTCGTCGTAGGAGGCGGATCGACCCCGGTAATAACGATGGTGGCAAAGCCTACGATGGTTATGAGTTTATTCGGATGGCAACCTGCCGTATCATCGTCGAAGATCGGAACGGCTGTTGTCCACGTAGCACTGTTGGTGTCAAAGTCATATTTGCCATCATTTTTTATTTTCATGACATTAAAGAGATTCTGTATGTTGTCATGGGTAAATAAGCTGGCGAGAGTACCGTTGGTAAAATCAAATTGTGTCTCTCCTGCAATCGTCTCTGGCGAGCTGTATGTCAATGCTGCAAGGTCATCCAACATTTTTCTCAGGCTTGCCGCATTTGGCTTATATGGACTATCTTTGTCATACGAATGCCATGCAGCGCATACGCCTGAACTTGAAGGATGAAATGTCAGGTTTTGATTACAGGGGAGCGTTGACATCCAACTCTTGTTGATCGCTACAGGAAGAGATAGCCCCCCGGGGCCCATCGTACTTGACCCTGTTAGGGCCGCCGTCGCAGTAGCGGATACATCCACGGTGTTAATTCCCAGGACCTTCGCAAAGAAAGTGGAAATGGCGCCATTGGTGCTGGCATCTCTGCGAGCAGTAACTCTGACGGCATCTGGCGAAGTCAAGGTAATGGGATTGATCGTTTTGGTCGTCGGCTCCCAGTTGCCGATCACGATGTCGGCATTGTCTATTGTGATGCCGGCCTTACCGCCCGCATGGTTCACTGAAGCCACGTCTGTCACTGCCTTTTTGATGGCTGCATCATCAGCCGCGTAGGTTAACTGGTCCGTGTATGGCATGGGACCGGTGCAGGTGCTTAGATTGCCATTGCATTCGTATAAACGTCCCAGCGTTCGTGCACCGGCAAGAGCAGCAGCATCGGCGACGTTCTGAAGCTCATTCCTGGTTACCATAACGTAACCTACATCCACAGCAAGCGCCACAAAGCCGATCAGCATAACAAGAACGACTGCTGCAAATACTGCCACAGCACCTTTCCCATCCCGAATCTTCTTCATGAAATGTTTTGTGATTTTCATTTTATCTACCTCATCTGGAAACGGCGATGATAATCAGAAATTACTCATATTTCATGACCGTTTCCGCCGTCATGGTGCGGGGGTTGGTGATTCCGGGAACAAAATTCGGAATGACCAGAAAAGAATACTGATAGGTGACATTGACTGTAAGATCGTCACCGAATCTTGTGCCCGTCGCGCTCACGTTAGTAACGGGTGAATTGGCAGTGCCGAAAGTAACCAGGTGACTGGCCGCGTAGTTGTTTACGACAGTGGATATTTCTCCAGACGTAACCCTTGGCGTTTGTGCGACGATTCCGGCCCGTGCACCTTCTCGGCTGGCATTGGTAATCACCTGCTGATTGTAGAGAAGCACTCCGAATTCAATCGCTCCAAAAACCAGTAGGATCAGGGGTATAAGAACAATGGCGAATTCGACTGCCGCTGCCCCTTTATGTTCTTTGAATTTTCTCATCACTTAACCCTCCATAAAGCGGGTTACTTTCCTGTCGTCCCGAGATTGATGGTCAAGTTCTGTGAGGGAGCGGGCTTTTCAAAATCTTTATGGTATTTTTCGACGACTTTTTGCGCCGCCTGGCCATCCATCCCGACCACGGGGTCCAGATTCTTCTCCGCTTCCGGATTCAGGGTCTGATTAAACTTTGCCAACTTTTGCGAAGTTCCGTAATCCATTTCCAGACGGCTGGGAGCGCAGCCGGATATCAGCAGGGCCGTCCCAATGAGGGATGCCGTGATCCAGAGTGCTTTTTTCATGTGTTAATTCCTCCTCTTCCGGTATTAAGGTCGAATGTAGCCGAAATCGCCTTCCAGGCCACCCGTCTTGCTTGCAGGAACTCCGGTTGAAGCCGCTGGGGAGGATTGTTTTTCCCCTCGTCCTTCAAGACTTCCCAGGAGATAATATTCAAAATCATTAGGTTCGACATACTGATCCGTGGGCAGGGTCTGCTTGGCCGTGTCCAGAGGCTTGACAAGACGGGGCGTCACAATGATGACCAATTCCGTTTCATTTTTACGGAATTGGCTGCTGCGGAAAAGGCTGCCGAGCACAGGGAGCTCTCCAAGCACGGGGATCTTCCTCACAATCTGGCGGACATCATCCTTCAGCAGGCCGGCGATGGCGAAACTCTGGCCATCCGCAAGTTCAACGGTCGTCGCGACTCGCCGCGTCGTGATGGAGGGGATCACAAATCCGGAAAGAACAACGGAGTTGGTGAAGTCAAGGTCCGACACTTCGGGAGCAACCTGCATGCTGATCTTCTTGTTGCTCAGCACCGTCGGGGTGAAATTGAGTCCCACGCCGAAGGTTTTGTATTCAACGGTGATCGTGTCTTCGCCCTGGGGTACCGGAATGGGAAATTCTCCGCCGGCCAGGAAATTCGCTGTTTTCCCGCTCAGGGTAATCAGCGTGGGTTCGGCCAGCACCTTCAGCAGCCCCTGGTCCTTGAGGGCGTCAATAAAGACGGTCCACGTTGCACCTGCGCCGAGGAAGCGAAAAGCCATACCGACACTGCCGGACACCAGGGTGCCCACCGATGTCCAACCTTCCGAAGTTGAAAGGTGGCTCATGGGCTGAATGTTTGCGTCACTTGGTGAAACCGTCGCAGTAAGATTATCCAGCATGGACATTCCAAATGTATTGCCGCCTTCGCTCAGGTAGTTCCAGTTAACCCCCAGCTTTTTAATCAAGCTGCGGGACATTTCCGAAACGCGGACTTCCAGCATGACCTGATGAACACCGCCCACTTCGAGGAAATTGTTGACTCGGCCACCGGCCTTGTCGTCCTTGCATTTTGGGGCGTAGGAATTGGCCAAAGTCACAACCTGATTCATGTTTGCCGTGCTGGAGACCGTTCCGGAAAGGGTGATTGAATCCGGGGTCGCCGTTACGCGAATCTCTTTTTCGTCCGGCATCAACTGGTGGATTTTTTCCTTAAGGCCGACGACATCGGGAAGGATTTCCAGGTCAATAACGGACATGACGGAGTTGTCGCTCCTCCAGAGGGTCAAGTTGGTGGCTCCGGCGGACTTTCCCGTCAGGTAGATCTGGCGAGGGGACAAGGTCACAAGTTCGGCAACTTCCGGGGCCGCAATGGAAACCCGGCGGAGATTCTGGGGACACTCGACAATCATCGATTTGCCCACCGTGAGGGTCAATTTCTGAGGGCTGCTGGTATTGACGACCATCCGCTCCGGTTCCGCTGCCTGAACCGGCAGGGCAAAAACGAGACATAAAATGAGGGCCATCAGAAAAGAAGCGCCTGAGTGCTCTCTCAAAGCAGGACAAGATTTCATATCGGCTATTCCCCCTTCACAAAGTTCTGTTCGCTGATTTTGCTTCCTTGAATGATTTCAACTATGAAAGTCGAAGATCTTTGCGGCGCTGAGGCCACAACAGAGTTTGCCTTTCTGACGGCAGGCCGGGAAACGGCTTTAGGTGTGGCCTGGGCTGGTGGTGCATAGGTGGCAGAACCTAAAAGATTAGGAATCTTGGCGCCTGTAGTTTCGACGGCGTCATTGTCGCTGAAGTTGCGCAGGGCGAGTTGGAGTTTTCCCTCCGTGGCCGCCAGCGCCAGTTTCTCACCTTCTTCCGGTGTCACTTCCAGGGTAATGACATCCACCTGTTCGGATTTTTCGCCCTTTTTCTTATCTTGAAATTCCGGTCCCGAAGCGAGGACCAGGATATTTTGGAGAACAATTTTTGTAATGGGAGCGGTTGTCTCTCCTCGCTGTTCATTCAGGGAGACCAGGACATCAACCCGGTTTCCCGGGTGAACATAGCCGGAAACTCCCACCACCTTATCCACCTTGACGGACATCGCCCGCTTTTTCAGGGAAATGACGGCGGCAACGCCCCCTGAGGTCACGCTGGTCGGAGCCAGCCGGGCTTCCGTAACCGGTTCATTCGCCCGGATAGGTTGGATCAAGGTTCTGCCGACCACGCGGGATGCATCCAGGTAATAACCGTTGGGAAGGCTTTGCTTGAGAAACGTGGATGTGCGGACCATGTCCTGGGTCAGCACGGTGCTCCAGGGAAGATCGTATGCGGCAACGATCACCTTCTGCATCTCCTGAGGTTTTACCTTTGCCATAGCCGTTTTCTGAAGCCAACTGTAGGCAAGCAGAGTTACCATCAGGGCGAGAAAAACAGCCGCTCCAAGGAAAATGAGGTGTTTCTTCTTATCCA
>CAZKRB010000085.1:7835-9940 GCA_964555065.1 uncultured Syntrophus sp. | reverse complement strand
ATTCCGGGCGTCAGAGCCGGTCAGAGGATCCAAGCTCAAGTCATGCAAGAACATCCTGCATTGAATTCACTACACAAAAAGCGCAATTCGCTTTATTGTGCAAGGGTTCGATAGTGATAATCAATAGGCCGACTTTGACGTGACCTTGCCAGAGGATCATTTTAGTATTGACAAACACCGGGAAACACCGTATTAAAAAACACTTTTTTACTTCTTATGGAAGGCGGTCCTTAAATTTTGACCCCGGTAAGCATCACCCCCTTCATTATCAGCCAGGCGGCCATGATCGGCATAATTAGCCCCGATCCATATCGGGACCTGATAAAGGGGTAGTGTGTTTCTAAAAAAATTCCCAAAAACCGTTATCAGGGCAGACTGATAACGGTTTTTTTGTTTGGAAGAAGGAGAAGCGGGTAATGAAGAATTCGGCAGACGTTTTACTCTATGACACCACCCTCCGAGACGGAACCCAGGGGGAAAGGATCAATTTTTCGGCGGAAGAAAAGCTTCGGATCGCCCGAAGGCTCGACGAGTTGGGTTTCCATTACATCGAGGGCGGATGGCCGGGCTCCAATCCCAAGGACATGCGATTCTTTGAGCTGGGAAAGCGGGCGACCTTCAAGCATGCCCGGCTGACGGCTTTCGGCAGCACCCGCCGGCCCAACATCCGGGTGGAAGACTGCGCCAATATCCAGACGCTGCTGGCGGCGGAAACCCCGGCTGTTACAATTTTCGGCAAGTCCTGGGACCTGCATGTCACCGAAATCCTGACCATCCCCCTGGAAGAAAACCTGGCCATGATCCGGGAATCGGTGGCCTATCTGAAGGCCAACGGCAAGGAGGTCCTCTATGATGCCGAGCACTTCTTTGACGGCTACAAGAAAAACCGCCCCTATGCGATTTCGACGGTCGAGGAGGCCCGCGCGGCGGGCGCCGATTTCATTGTCCTGTGCGATACCAACGGCGGAACGCTTCCGCACGAAGTGGCGGCCATCGTGGACGAGGTTCGGAAGCTCCTGCCCGAAACGCCCCTGGGAATTCACGTACACAACGACGGCGATCTCGCCGTGGCGAATTCCATCACCGCCGTTCATGCCGGGGTCTCCATGGTTCAGGGCACCATCAACGGATACGGCGAACGGTGCGGAAATGCCGACCTGATCCCCATCATCGCCAATCTCCAGCTCAAAATGAACCGGCGTTGCCTCCCCGATGGCTCGATCCGGCAGCTGACCAATCTTTCCCATTACATCAGCGATGTGGCCAACATCCCGCCCCAGACGTCGAAGCCCTTCGTCGGCCGCAGCGCCTTCACCCACAAGGGGGGCGTTCATGTCAGCGCCATCCTCAAGAATCCGGTGGCCTACGA
This sequence comes from uncultured Syntrophus sp., assembly GCA_964555065.1. Lineage (GTDB taxonomy): Bacteria > Desulfobacterota > Syntrophia > Syntrophales > Syntrophaceae > Syntrophus. The sequence continues at coordinate 8,571 of CAZKRB010000085.1, read as the reverse complement.
ACACATCGAGCCGGAGCTGGTGGGCAATGAACGGCGCGTCCTGGTATCGGACCTCTCGGGCAAGAGCAACATTGAATATAAGGCCCGGGAGCTGGGAATCGATCTGGGCAGGGAAGACGCCGTCAGCGCCCTGATCGTTCAGAAGATCAAAGTTCTGGAAGACGAGGGCTACCAGTTCGACGCGGCGGATGGCTCTCTTTCCCTGCTGATGAAAAAGATCACCGGAGAATTCAAGGAGCCCTTCGTCCTGGAGCGCTTCAGCGTCATCAATACCAAAACGGAAAACAACCCCTCCCTGACCCAGGCTACAATCAAGATCTGCGTGGGCAACGACGAGGAGCTGACCGCCGCGGAGGGCAATGGACCCGTCAATGCCCTGGACCATGCCCTGCGCAAAGCCCTGGTGAAATTCTATCCCGAGATCTGCGAAGTCCACCTGGTGGATTTCAAGGTCCGAACCCTGGAAGGCGCCGAGGGAACGGCCGCCAAGGTGCGGGTCCTGCTCGACTCCATGGATGATGAGGAAGTCTGGAGCACCATCGGCGTCTCCACCAACGTGATCGAGGCCAGCTGGCACGCCCTGGTGGACAGCATCCAGTACAAACTGTGCAAGGATAAACTCAACAAGCATCATGTAGATCAATAACCAGAACCCTTCCCCACTTCAAGACGATCCCTTTTCCTTCCTCCCGATGAAATCAGGGAGAGAAAAGGGGACCGTCTTTTTCTCCCCTGT
>CAZKRB010000085.1:0-7735 GCA_964555065.1 uncultured Syntrophus sp. | reverse complement strand
ACTTGCAATTAATTTAATGATCGATGTGAAATCGAGAGAACCTCCTTCATGCTGGTATCGATAAACAGTCAGAATCCCCAGACAAGACTGATCAAAAAGGTGGCCGAAATCCTGCGGAACGGGGGCCTCGTCATCTATCCGACGGATACGGTTTACGGTCTGGGATGCAGCCTTTTCAACAAAAGAGGGATCGAAAAAATATACGAGATCAAGAGGAGAAGCAAAAAGCAGAAACCTCTCAGCTTCATCTGCGCCGACTTGAAAGACATCAGCAGATATGCCCAGGTAACCGATTTTGCATATAAAATCATGAGGCGTTATCTTCCGGGCCCCTACACTTTCATCCTGCAGGCATCCAGACTCGTTCCGAAAATCATTCTTCCCAAAAGACAGACGACGGGAATCCGCATCCCGGACAACCGGATCTGCATGGCCCTGATCGAGGAGCTGGGCGAACCCGTCATCAGCACCAGCGTGAAGACGGACGGCGATCAGTACCTGGACGATCCGGAAGAAATTGAAAAAATGTTCAAGCATTCCGTGGACGTGGTCATTAACGGAGGCATCCTCGCCCCGGAGCCTTCCACCGTCATAAGCTTGATTGACGATACGGTCGAGGTTCTGAGAGTGGGCAAGGGGGATGTTTCGGAGCTTGTATAACAGGGGAAACCCGAAACCGGACGAAAAGGACCCGGGCAGCAGCCGGGTCTGAAAAATACTCAGAGTGGCCATAAGGAAAGGCCTGGGAAAAGAGCGTCTCCTGCTGAGATGATTGATCCTTTTCCCGCCCCGCCGTGCACACCGGCGGACGCCTTATGCTCAAAAAAGGAAATTTATGCGACATATCATGTTGGTCAACGCCGTGCATCCGGAACAGAAGCGCATGGCGATCGTTGAAGACGGCAAGCTGGTTGAATTCAACATCCTGATGTCCCTCCGGGAACCGATTAACGGGAACATCTATAAGGGGATCGTGCTCAAAGTCGAACGGGGCCTGCAGGCAGCCTTCGTCAATTTCGGCGTGGGCAAGGATGGATTTCTTCCCCTCCGGGATGTGGGTCCGGAGTACTTCATCGAAAGAAAAGACAACGGGCGGGAAGGCGGTCACTCAAAAGGTTCGCTGAAGCCCGGCCAGGAAGTCATCGTCCAGGTGGCCCGGGAGGTGAGCGGCCGAAAGGGGGCCCTGCTCACAACGTATCTATCCCTCCCCGGACGTTACCTCGTCCTTTTACCTAATAAGCCCAGCAGTGGGATCTCCAGGAAAATCGAAGACGAAGAAGACCGCAAGCAGCTCAAGACGATGGTCGAACAGATCAAAATCGACGAGGGCATGGGGTTTATCGTTCGCACCGCAGGCATCAACCGGACCAAGCAGGAGCTCTCCCGCGACTACCAGCACCTGTCGAGGCTCTGGAGGGAAATCCAGAAGCGGGCGGAAACCGATCCGGCGCCGGCGCTGATCTACCAGGAAAGCGACTTCGGCGTCCGCAGTCTGAGGGATTATTTCACCTCGGAAATTGAAGAGATTCTGGTGGACGATATCGACACCTACCGCGAGATGAGAGCCTACTGCAAAGCGGTCATGCCGCGGAATCTCCGGCTGATCAAGCAGTACAAGGAGCGCTTCCCGATCTTCGGCCGCTACAACCTCGAAGAACAGATCCGGGAGATTTACCAGGCACGGGTCGAGCTGAAATCCGGCGGGTCGATTGTCATCAGCCCCACGGAAGCGATGATTACCATCGACGTCAACTCAGGGCGGGGATCGAACAAGAAAAACGTGGAAGATACGGCCTTTAAGACCAACCTGGAAGCCGCCGAGGAGATCGGCCGCCAGCTCCGGCTGAGAGACCTGGGCGGGTTGATCGCCATCGACTTCATTGACATGACCGATCGCAAGCATGACGCGGAGGTGGAAAAAACCTTCAAGAAAGCCCTTGCCCTGGACCGCTCCCGGATTCAAATGTCCCGCATTTCCAAATTCGGCATCCTGGAACTCTCAAGGCAGAAAAAGCATTCCACCATCCAGGAAATCAGCTATACCACCTGCCCTTTCTGCGGTGGAAGCGGCGCCCGCCCCTCCCTGGAATACACGGCACTGAGCGCCTTCCGGAAAATCGAAACGGAGGCCGCCCGGGAAAAATTCAGTGCCCTGAAGGTCACCGTTCCCTACGAAATTGCGGATTACCTGCTCAACCAGAAGCGAAGCGACATTCAACGCATCGAAACCCGGTACGATCTTTCCATTCACATTTCGGGGAAAGGGGACATGGTCTGGGACTCCGTGACCATTTCGACGGCCGCCCGCGAAATTCCTCCGGAAGCACCGGAGACGGAGGAAGAGCGGCCTGCAACGCCTGCCGAGGCGGCCCCGCAATCCGAAGCGGAGCCTGAAGCTCCGGAAGTCATTGGTGAGCCGCCGGAATCCCCTCTGGGGGCCACCCCCGAAGAGGCGGCCCGGAAAAAGAGGCGGCGGCGGCCCCGCGGCCGGCGGAAGAAACCGCAGGGAGAGGCGGGAACGGCCGAAGCGTCTTCACCGGACGGCTCCGAAGCTCTCCCCCCTTCAGAGGAAAGCATCACCGCCGGCGACACCTTCCATCCCCCAGCGACGAAGGATGAAAGAAGTGAAGAAACGCCGACTTCCTCCCCATCACCCCAAGGTCCGGAGGAGCCGTCAGACCCTTCCGGGAGCGGGGAGGTCGCCTGAATTCCCCTCCCGGAAATGAGAAGGTCGCCTGGATTCACCCTCCGGTTCGAGGGTGCGTTTCCTTGGCAACGCATTGATCCTGCTTACGGCAGCGATTCTTCACCTGCCCCGGCGGCTTTGCCCCGTCGAGGTCTCGCCGGCGGAAAAAACGGACGTTCCGATCAATCCCCGGCCAGAGCTTTGGAACGGCGGGCGGCCGCCTCCACGGCCTCCATCAGGGTGGCTCTCAAGCGGCCTTCCTCCAGGGCCTTCAAGCCGGCAATGGTCGTTCCTCCGGGAGACGTCACCATCGCCTTGAGTTCTCCCGGATGCTTTTCCGTCGACAGGCAGAGCTTGGCGGATCCGAGAAAGGTCTGAGCCGCCAGTTTCAGGGCCACGTCCCGCGGCAGACCGAGAAGAACTCCCGCATCGGCCAGGGCTTCCAGCATGACGAACACGTAACCGGGTCCGCTTCCACTGAGGCCCGTCACGGCATCCATGAGTGTTTCCGGAACAGTCACCGTCAACCCCACGGCACTGAAAATCCGCACCGCCGCCTCCAGATCCTCCGGATCGGCATGGAGACCCGCAGCCAGGGCGGTCATTCCCTCGCCCACCAGGGCCGGGGTATTGGGCATGGCCCGGACGACGCGGACCGGTCCGGAAAAGCGCTTTTCAATCCATTCCGTGGAAATGCCGGCGGCAATGGAAAGAATCAGGTGCCGGGGATGGACTTCCCCCTCAATCTCCTCCATCAGATCCGGCAGCGTCTGGGGTTTCACCGCCACGATCAGAATATCCACCTGGCGGACGAGATCCGCGTTTTCCGCCGCGAGAATCCCGGGGTAGGCCTCGCGAATTTCCTCAAGGCGCTCCCGGACCACATCGGCCACCCGGATCTGTTCCTCCGCAACCAGCCCGCCGCTGAGCATCCCCCGCAGCAGAATCGTTCCCATCTTTCCGCAACCAATCATCCCGATTTTCCGATTTTCGAACATGCCTTCCCCAATCCTCCTTTTCTGCGCTTCTTTTCCCTCTGAGGTATTTCCGCCCGGTGGTGACGATGTCCTATTTTTCCAGGGCTGTCAATCCTGAAAGCGCGGCGGCGGACATCCCTCTCCTCTCCGATCCAGGATGATCGCAAGGCGTCACGGGTCCGCGAGAGGCGGGCGTTACGGATATATTCCCCCGTACTTTGAGGAGGCGAAAAGCAAGCCGAACCGGCCGGCGCCTCGGCTGGGGGTCGGTATCACGTTTCCTTTGCACTCTCCCCGTCTTTATGGTAGCTAAAACGCATTATTTCGATCTGTTCCGAAGAGGAGTCGCTATGTTCATTGCTGAAAATTTCGTCGTGGCCCTGGCAAAAATCCTGGATATCGCCCTTTCCCTTTACATGTGGATCCTCATTGCCCGGGCGGTGATTTCATGGGTTAATCCGGACCCCTACAATCCCATCGTCATGTTCCTCTACCGGATCACGGAACCCGTCCTCTCCCCGGTTCGGCGATGGCTTCCCTTCAGGAACCTGGGCATCGATCTCTCCCCGATGATTGTCATTCTCGCCATCATTTTTCTGCAGAGTTTCCTGGTCCGGAGCATGATGCAGATGGCCACGATTCTGCGCTGACCCGCGGAATCGCCGAAACCTCCCGTAACCGTCCGTGATCGCGATCCACGAAAGAAAAGACGGCGTTTCTCTATCCGTTCAGGTCCTGCCCCGCTCCTCCAGGTGCGCCTTGGCCGGTATTCAGGACGGCGCGCTCCGACTGAAGCTCACCGCTCCCCCCGTGGACGGGAAAGCCAATGAGGAATGCATCGAGTTCCTCGCCGGACTGTTGAGGGTCAAAAAAGGTCAGTTGGAGATCCTAAGCGGACACGCCTCGCGCAAGAAAGTCATCGCCATCCGGGGAGTGACGCAGGAAACCGTCGAGTCGCGCCTCTCCCTGCTGCTTCCCGGAGAGTTCCCGGGGAAAGACTTGCACAAAAAGGGATCATAAGGTCCGAAGGCATCATGGCCCAACGCGGAGAGAATGAAAAGGTCGCCCGAGCAGCCGGCACGGTGGGACTGGCCACGATGCTGAGCCGGATTTTCGGCTTTATCCGGGATATGGTGGTCGCGGCTATCTTCGGCGCCGGCATCGCCACCGATGCTTTTTTTGTCGCCTTCCGGATCCCCAACCTGCTGCGGCGGCTCCTGGGCGAAGGATCCCTCACCGCCGCCTTCATACCCGTCTTCACGGAAGAACTGAAGACGAAATCCACGGAAAGCGCCCTCGAACTGGCCGGCATCGCCTTTACCCTCTTTTCCATCCTGGGGGTGCTGATCTCTCTGATCGGAGTCCTGTTGTCGCCACTCTTCGTGTCCCTCCTGGCTCCCGGATTTCTCAAAAGCCCCGACCAGTTTGAGCTGACGGTCTTTCTGACCCGGCTGATGTTCCCCTATACGCTCTTCGTTTCTCTCGTTGCCCTGTGCATGGGCATTCTGAATTCACTTCGCCATTTTGCGGCGCCGGCCCTTTCCCCGGTCGTTCTGAACCTCGCCATGATCCTGACGGCCCTCTTCTTTCACCGGCATTTCCAGCAGCCGATCACCGTGCTGGCCGTCGGCGTCCTGCTGGGCGGCGTCCTCCAGCTGGCCCTGCAATGGCCTTTCCTGATTAAAATGGGCGTGCGGCTGAAACCGAATTTCCAGTTTCGGCACCCCGGCATAAAGAAGATCGGCCTTCTCCTCCTTCCCACCCTGATCGGCTCGGGAATCTACCAGATCAACATCTTTATCGGCACCATCCTGGCCTCGCTCCTCCCCCGGGGCAGCGTTTCCTTTCTTTACTACGCCGATCGGCTGGTCGAACTGCCCCTGGGCGTCTTTGCCATCGCAGTGGGAACGGCCAGTCTGCCCAGCTTTGCCGCCCAGGTGGCCAGGGGACGTTACGAAGATTTCAAACAAACCCTTTCCTTCTCCCTGAGCCTGATCCTCTTCATTGCCATCCCGGCCACGGTGGCCCTGATTATGTTGCGGGAGCCGATTATCTCCGTCCTCTTCCAGCGGGGGGTCTTCGATGCCCATTCAACCCGCATGACCGCCCAGGCCCTGCTCTATTACGCCCTCGGGCTCTGGGCCTTCTCGGTCATCCGCGTCTTCAATTCCGCCTTCTTTTCTCTCCAGGACCGGAAATCGCCGGTAAAGGCCGCTTTTGTCTCCCTGCTGGTCAATGTGGTCCTGAGCATCCTGCTCATGTTCCCCCTCAGGCATGGAGGGCTCGCCCTGGCAACCTCCGCCGCCTCGGCGGTCAACGTCGTGATGCTTTCCTTCATTCTCCAAAAAAAAATCGGAGCCTTCCTCGACCGGAAATTTTATGCCTCCCTGAGGAAAACCCTTGCCGCCACGGGCATGATGGGGGGCAGCCTTTACCTCGTCACCCTTGCCGTGCCCTGGAGCCTCCAGGCGCCCTCTGCGGCAAGAGAGATTTTCCTCGCAGCCTCCATCGCCGCCGGCATTCTCACCTTTTTCGGCGCATCGCTCCTGCTGAAAAGCGATGAAATCGCGCCGCTCCTCAGCGTGATCCGGCGTAAGCCGAAGGCTGCGCCCCCCTGAATCCCAACGGGCCGGATAAAAATGTTGACTTCAATATCCCAAAATGATAGGAACATCGTCTCTTACGGGAATAAATCCTTCTGAAGGCCATGTCATGCTGGACATCAAATTTCTGCGGCAGAATGTTGATCTGGTGAAGCGCAAGCTTGCGGAACGGGGCCAGGACATCGACGTGGATGCCTTTGTCCGCATGGATGCGAAGCGGCGGGACATTCTTCAGGAGGTGGAGTCCCTGCGCAACGAGCGGAACGCCGTCTCCAAGCAGGTCGGAGAAAGAAAGAAGCGCAAGGAAGACGCACAGGATCTCATCGACCGGATGGGTACCGTGTCGGCGCGCATCAGGGAACTGGAAGACGGGCTCAAGGAAACGGAAGAGAATCTGCAGTCCCTGCTGATGACCATTCCCAATATCCCCCATGAATCCGTCGTCTGCGGGGCAGATTCCGCGGACAATCCCGAAATCCGGGTCTGGGGCGCAAAGCCTGTCTTTGATTTCACGCCCAAGCCGCACTGGGAAATCGGAGAAGAGCTCAACATCCTTGATTTTGCCCGGGGCGCAAAAATTACGGGCGCCCGCTTCACCCTCTACCGCGGGGCAGGCGCCATGCTGGAGCGGGCCATCATCAATTTCATGCTCGACCTCCACGTGACGGAGCACGGCTACACGGAAATCCTGCCGCCCTTCATGGCCAACAAGGACAGCATGACGGGCACGGGCCAGTTACCGAAGTTCGCCGAGGATCTTTTCAAAATCGAAAACCTGGAGTATTATCTGATCCCCACGGCGGAAGTTCCCGTGACGAACATCCACCGCGACGAAATCCTTGATGAGAAGGCCCTGCCGGTTTATTATGTGGCCTACTCCCCGTGCTTCCGTGCCGAGGCCGGATCTTACGGGAAGGACACCCGCGGGCTGATCCGTCAGCATCAGTTCAACAAGGTGGAGATGGTTAAATTCGCCTCTCCGGAAACCTCCTACGACGAACTGGAGAAGCTGACCCTCAATGCGGAAGAGGTCCTCAAACGGCTGAACATCCCCTATCGGACGGTCAGCCTCTGCACCGGCGACCTGGGGTTCTCGTCAGCGAAAACCTACGATGTCGAAGCTTGGCTTCCCGGGCAGGAGACGTACCGGGAAATCTCTTCGTGCAGCAATTTCGAAGACTTTCAAGCCCGGAGAGCTTCCATCCGCTTCCGTCGGGAGTCGACGGGCAAGGTGGAATTCCTCCACACCCTGAACGGTTCGGGCCTGGCCGCGGGAAGAACGCTCGTGGCCGTCCTGGAAAATTACCAGCAGGCTGATGGAAGCGTGGTCATTCCGGACGCCCTGCGCCCCTACATGAAAGGAATGGAGCGGATCCCCGCGGCCTGAGGCGGGGATCTTAAAGAATAATGATTCGGAGGGATGGCCGAGTGGTCGATGGCGGCGGTCTTGAAAACCGTTGACCGAAAGG
>CAZKRB010000084.1:0-10380 GCA_964555065.1 uncultured Syntrophus sp. | reverse complement strand
TGCGACGGCACCTTCCGCGGCGCCAAGGCCGTTCCCCAGAAGAAGGACGCCGATGCAGCCCTGAAGGACTGCCCGACCGTGGGAAAGGTGATCGTCATTCAGCGTGTGGGCGACAAGATTGCCTGCGAAATGACTCCGGGAAGAGACCTCTGGTGGCATGATGAAATGGCCACGGTGGACGCCAACTGCGAGTGCGAACAGATGGATGCGGAAGACACCCTCTTCGTCCTCTACACCTCCGGTTCAACGGGACAGCCCAAGGGCGCCCTCCACACCACGGCCGGCTATCTCCTCTATGCCGCTTACACCTCCAAGTTTGCCTTCGATCTCCATGATGAAGACGTCCACTGGTGCACCGCCGACATCGGCTGGGTAACCGGGCACAGCTATGTCGTCTATGGCCCCCTCACCCTGGGCGCCACCTCCATCATGTTCGAAGGCGTTCCCAACTATCCGACCTACAGCCGTTTCTGGCAGGTCTGTGAGAAGTACAAGGTGACGTCCTTCTATACGGCGCCGACGGCCATCCGCGCCATCGCCAAGGAAGGCGACGAGTGGCTGAAGGGCATCGATCTGTCATCGCTGAGAGTTCTCTCCTCCGTGGGCGAGCCCCTCAACCCCGAAGCGTGGCAGTGGTTCTACGAGAAGATCGGCGGCAGCAATTGTCCCATCGTCGATACGTGGTGGCAGACCGAAACGGGCGGACACATGATCCTGCCTCTGCCCGGCGCCATTGACATCAAACCGGCCAAACCGGCCCTGCCCATCATGGGTGTCGTTCCCGCCCTGGTGGACGACCAGACCGGCGAACTGAAGAAAGATATGGAAGCCACGGGCGCCCTCTGCTTCGAGACCGCATGGCCCGGCATCACCCGGACCATCTACGGCGACCATAACCGTTATCAGGAAACCTATTTCGAACCCTATCCTGGCTATTACTTCTCCGGCGACGGCGCCCTGCGCGACAAGGACGGCTACTACCGGATTACCGGTCGAATCGACGACGTCATCAATGTCTCCGGTCACCGGATGGGTACTGCCGAAGTCGAGGCGACCCTGAACTCTCATCCGGCGATTGCTGAATCGGCCGTAGTCGGTTATCCCCATGACATCAAAGGGCAGTCCATTTACGCCTATGTTACTCTGAAGACCGGAAATTCACCGTCTGAGGAGCTGAAGAAGGAACTGGTCGCTTACGTCCGGACCAACATCGGTCCGATCGCCACCCCCGAGAAGATTCAGTGGGCGGACGGTCTTCCCAAAACGAGAAGCGGCAAGATCATGCGGCGCATCCTGAAGAAGGTTGCCGCCAATGAGATCAACGACCTGGGCGACACCAGCACGCTGGCCGATCCCGCCGTTGTCGATGATCTGGTTAAGAACAGACTGTAATTGTCGAGGTAACGACCGGCGCAGCGTCCTTTTTCAAGACGTTGCGCCGGATCGCTATAATAGAAAAAATATTGAGGTTGGGTGCGCATGACGGAGATTCGATCCGTCGTGTATGCATCCCGGAAGGAGGACATGTGAATATTGTTGCATGTGTAAAGCAGGTTCCGGATACGGAAGCACAGATCAAGGTAAAGCCGGACGGTTCAGGCATTGATGAATCCGGCATCAAGTGGGTCATGAACCCCTACGATGAATACGGCGTGGAAGAGGCCCTCAAACTGAAGGAAAAGCATGGCGGCGATGTCACGATCGTCTGCTTTGGACCGTCAAGGGCGATGGAATCGATCCGCACCGCATTAGCCATGGGTGCCGACAAGGGCATTCATGTCGATGACCCGGCTTACGACGGCGCGGATGCCTATGCGACGGCCTCCGTGTTGGCGGCGGCGATCAAAACCATTCCTTATGACATCATCTTCTGCGGCCAGCGGGCCATTGATGATGACTCCGGGCAGGTGGGATCCATCCTGGCGGAACTTCTCGATCTTCCCCAGTTGACTGTCGTCACCAGCGAGGAAACCGATGGAAAAACCATCAAAGTCGTGCGTCCCGTCGAAGGCGCCTCGTATGTCATCGAAGCTTCCCTGCCCGCGGTGGTCACGGCGCAGAAAGGGTTGAATGAACCCCGCTATGCCTCGCTGCCCGGGATCATGAAAGCCAAGAAGAAGCCTGTCGATGTGAAAAAAGTGGCCGATCTGGGTGTGAGCGTAGAATCGAAGTCCAAGGTCGCCAAAATGGTGCCGCCTCCGGCCAGACCTCCTGGAAAAATTATCAGCGGTGACGAACCGGCGGCAAAGGCTGCGGAACTGGCCAAACTGCTGAGAGAAGAGGCGAAGGTCATCTAATTATTGATCACGGAGGAAAATTAAACATGGCAAAAGGTGTATGGATAGTAGCAGAGCAGAGAGATGGCGCCTTCCGCAAGATTTCGTTCGAGCTTGCGAGTACCGCCCGGAAGCTGGCCGATGAGCTGGGCGAAGAGGTCGGTGCGATCCTGGTTGGTTCAGGCGTTGAAGGTATCGCCGGTGAACTGGGGCAATACGGCGTGGATAAGGTGTTCGTGGCGGATGACGCGGTTTTCGAGCCCTACACCACGGACGCCCATGCAATCGCAGTGGCAAAGGCCGTGAAAGACAACGACCCCGCGATTCTTCTTTTCGGCGCCAGCATGCAGGGCAAGGACCTGGCCGGCCGCGTATGCGGGAAGCTGGCCACCGGGTTGGCCACGGATTGCACGGCATTGAGAATCGATGGTGGCAAGATGGTGGCGGTGCGCCCCATGTATGCCGGGAAATGCTTCGGTGAAGTGGTAACTTCCACTTTCCCGCAGATGGCATCCCTCCGGCCGAATGTTTTCCCCATCGTGGAAAACGCCAAGGCCGGCGCCGTGACGAAATTTGATGCAGGCGTGGATGCGTCGCAGCTGAAGACCAAGGTTCTTGAAGTGCAGAAAGACGTCAGCGGCAAGGTCGACCTGACGGAAGCCAACATCATCGTTTCCGGCGGCCGTGGAATGGGGGGACCGGAAGGGTATGCCATTCTCGAAGCGCTGGCGAATCTTCTGGGCGCTACGGTGGGCGCCTCCAGAGCCGCGGTGGACTCCGGCTGGCGTGCGCAGACGGATCAGGTCGGGCAGACGGGTAAGGTTGTTTCCCCAAATCTGTACGTGGCCTGCGGAATCTCCGGCGCCATTCAGCATCTGGCGGGCATGAGTTCATCCAAGTTTATCGTCGCCATCAACAAGGATCCGGAAGCCCCGATCTTTGCCAAGGCAGATTTCGGGATTGTCGATGATCTGTTCAAAATCGTTCCCGAACTGACGGAAGCGTGCAAGAAAATCGTGGGTTAGTTAGAATGTTATAGTGGCCAGCGTTTATTATTCAGCCGTCTTTTCTCGCGATCAGGCGGCTGAATTCTAAAGGCTGGCCACTGTAAAACAGGGGGAGGAGTTATGGTAAAGCCTATCGGTATAGGGAATGAAGGAAGAGAAGTATTCTGGAACGCAGAACACTTCGAGCTCTTCCTTTTTCTTTTTGCGGGAGTAGCCCTGCTTATCCTCGGGTACGGACTGTACCGACGCTGGCAGATGTGGAAAGCGTTGGGCAAGCCCGAGATGAGAATGGATAACATGGGCGAAAGAGTCAAGCTGCTGCTGCGCAATGTTCTTTTGCAGACGAAGACGTCAGCCGATGCCTATCCCGGCATTATGCATGGATTAATTTTCTTTGGATTTTTTGTGCTTATTTTCGGGGCGGCCTTCGATGCCACAGATTTTCACATTGCCGAACCCCTCGGAGTGCCCTTCCTGAGGGGAAAATTTTATCTGACGACTTCATTCCTGTACGAACTCTTCGGCCTGGGGGTGCTGGTAGGGGTTATCATGTTCGCCCAGCGGCGGTATATAACGAAACCGGAGCGACTGGGCTACAAGGGAGTTCCGGACAACAGGCCCGATGATGCGATCGTTCTGCTCCTCATCGGTGCGATCATCGTGACGGGTTTCATTATCGAAGCCTTGAGAATATCGGTCACCATTGAAGAGGCGCCCTGGGAAAAATGGTCCTTTGTCGGCTATGCCCTGTCCTTCTTCTTCACCGGCATGGAGACGGATACGGCGAAAGCTGCCCATAAGTTCTTCTGGTGGTTTCACACCTTCATCGCCCTGGGCTTCATCGCTTATCTTCCCTTCTCCCGCCTGCTGCATATGTTCACGACGTCGGCGAATCACTTCTTCACGGATCTTAAGCCGACGGGAAACATTGAGCCCATTCGCGATTTCGAGAATGCGGAAACCTTCGGCGTCGGGCAGCTGGAAGAGTTCACCTGGAAGCAGCTTTTTGACCTGGATTCCTGCACGCGCTGCGGCAGATGCCAGGATGGCTGCCCTGCTTACCTGACCGGAAAGCCCTTGTCTCCCAAAAAACTGGTCCAGGATCTGAAAACGTACTGGGAACAGCGGGCGCCGCTCTTTGTTGAAGCGCAGAAGGCCGCCGGGGAAGGCGGAGAGCTTCAGGTTCCCGAAGCCGAAAAGGCCATGGTGGGGGAAGTGATCGACCTCCACGAGCTCTGGGCCTGCACCAACTGCATGTACTGTATGGAAAACTGTTCGGCCTCCATCGAGCATGTCCCCAAGATCATCAATATGCGCCAGTACAAAGTCCTGACGGAGGCCGATTTTGCCCCCGAACTGCAGCTGACCTACCGGAACATGGAAAACAACTCCAACCCCTGGGGCGTCGGCGCTCACCTTCGCGCGGACTGGGCTAAAGACTTGGGCGTGAAAACGCTGGCTGAAGATGCCGATGTGGAATACCTCTTCTACGTGGGCTGTGCCGGCTCCTTTGATGACCGGGGCAAGAAGGTGACCATCGCCTTTGCGAAGATTCTTCAGGCCGCCGGAGTGAAGTTCGGCATCCTGGGAACGGAGGAAAGCTGCTGCGGCGACTCGGCCATGCGGGGCGGCAATGAGTACCTGTACCAGACCCTGGCGCAGATGAACATCGAGGCCATGAACGGTTACGGGGTGAAGAAAGTCATCGCCACCTGTCCTCACGGCTACAACGCCCTGAAGAAGGATTATCCCCACTTCGGCGGTAACTATGAAGTTTATCACCATACGGAGATTATCGCCGATCTGCTGACCAAGGGCAGGATCACCCTGAAGAAACCGGTGCAGGGCACCTACGTTTACCATGACTCCTGTTTCCTTGGCCGGTACAACCAGATTTACGACGAGCCCAGAAAGGTTCTGAAAGCCGTTCCTGGTCTGAAGTTGAACGAAATGGAGCGGAATCTGGCGAAGAGCTTCTGCTGCGGCGCCGGCGGTGGCAGAATGTGGATGGAAGAAGATATCGGCGAACGGATCAACAATGCGAGAACCGATCAGGCGATCGCTGCAGGAGCCGATACCATCGCTGTGGGCTGTCCTTTCTGTCTGACCATGATGAGCGATGGAATCAAGGATCATAAGAAGGAAGAGAGCATGGTCTCCCTGGATATCGCGGAAATCATCTGGAAGGCGATGGATATGGAGCCCGCCAAAGCGGAAGCGGAGGCTGCTGAAACCGCTTAGAAAAGAGCAGGTGTAAAAAAGGAATTGCAAAAGCCCCTGTCCGCAGATGACAGGGGCTTTTTTTTCCGGCGGCAGGCGATGGGTGATCAAAAGGATGGAAGAGGATGGGCGCCGCATCGGGAACCGGCAGCGGTGGCGACTCGGAGTGCTCGGCGCGGAGCCTTTCGCTGTATCTACCGCCGGGGACCGACTGGAGACAGGTGTGCGTGTTGAAATGGCATCGGTGGCGGATGGGGGTAAGGCGAGCGGAATCTTTCACTGCCTTTTCCCCCGGATGTTGACCGGAGACGGGAAAATATGACGAGAGAAATACGGTATCAGAAAAAACCCTGGCTGGCCTCCTATGAGCGGGGAGTTCCGGAAAACATCGCCTATGAGGATAAATCTCTGCCGGATTTCCTGAGGGAGAGGGCGGCCCAGGTTCCCGACGCGACCGCGCTGCTGTATCAGGGCTATGGCATGACTTACCGTCGGTTCGAAGCGCTGGTGGACCGCTTTGCCGCCTTCCTGACGCAATGCGGAGCAGGCACCCGCAAGACCGTGGCCCTGCTCCTGCCGAACTGCGTTCCCTGCGTCATCGCCTATTACGCCGCACTCCGAGCCGGCGGAATTGTGGTCATGAACAATCCGGTCTATACGGACCGGGAACTGGAGTATCAGTTTAATGATTCCGAAGCCGCCATTCTCGTTACCCTGGATCTGCTCGCTGACCGGATGATTGACCTGAGGGCGAAAACAAAGATCCGGCAGATCATCGTCGCCTCCCTGGGCGACTATCTGCCCTTTCCTAAGAACCTCCTCTTCCCTTGGGTGGCGCGATGGAAAAAGCTGTCCGCCCCGTTCAGGCAGTCATCCGAGGTGATATCCTGGAAAAACTGTCTCTCTGAGGTCCGCAACGATGAGCCCGGCTTCGGGGAAAACCGCCTCCAGGAGGTGGCCGTCTACCAGTACACCGGAGGGACGACGGGACGGCCGAAAGGCGTAGAGTTGACCCATGCCAATCTCAGCCGGCAGGTCCAGCAGTGCGCAGCCTGGTTCCCGAAATTCAGGCGTGGCGGGGAGCGGATGCTGGGGGCCCTGCCTTATTTTCATGCCTTCGGTATGACCACGGCCATGAACCTCTCCGTTTACATGGGCTGGGCGCAGATTCTTATCCCGCGCCCGCAGTCCGGGCTCCTGCTGGAGGCGATCCGGAAGTACCATCCGACCTTTGCTCCTCTCGTCCCTGCAATGTATGCGGGGATGCTGAAGCATCCGGATTTCGGCAGGACGGACATGACCTGCCTGAAAGGGGCCTTTTCCGGCGGATCGCCCCTCCCCGCCGAACTGATGCGGGATTTCGAGCGGAAGACGAAGGCGGTGATCGTTGAGGGTTACGGCATGACGGAAACCAGTCCGGTCACCCTGATCAACCCCTTCGATGGAGGGGGGCGAAAGGCAGGCAGTGTGGGGTTGCCCATTTCCGACACCCTCTGCCGGATCGTGGACCCCGTAGACGGTCTTGCGGATGTCCCCCTGGGCGAGCGCGGGGAGTTGATTGTCCGTGGACCGCAGGTGATGAAGGGCTACAAAGACAGACCGGAAGAGACCTCCGAAATTCTCCGGGATGGGTGGTGCTATACGGGAGATATCGCCTGCATGGACCGGGAGGGGTATGTCTTTCTCGTCGACCGGAAGAAGGATCTGATCCTGTCCGGCGGCTACAACATCTATCCCCATGAGATTGAAGAGGTCATGACCGGCCACCCGAAGGTTGCGGAGGCCTGCGCCGTGGGAATCCCCGATGAAAGGAGGGGGGAAAAGGTGAAGGTCTTCGCCGTGCTCAAGGAAGGTGAGAACGCAAGCGAAGCGGAATTGCTGGAGTATTGCCGAGCAAGGCTGGCGGCCTACAAACTGCCGGCGTTTATTGAACTCCGCCCGGAGCTGCCGAAATCCCAGGTGGGTAAAATCCTGCGGCGGGAGCTTCGGGATGCCGAGTGGAAAGAGAACTGACTGGGGGTCTCAGGCTCCGAATTTCGTCAGCCGTCCGGCATGGGCCAAGACCACGCTCATGAGGGATGCCATGGGCATTCTCCCCAGGCCGCCGGCGAGGCAATCCCCTTCCCCGAAGCGTTCCACCCGGTCGGGCCGGCAGGTTCCGGCGGCGAGCAGCACCGGGACGGGGTGCCAGCTGTGGCCGGCCAGGGCGGCAGGGGTGGAGTGGTCTCCCGTTACGACCAGGACATCGGGCTGGAGGGCCGTAATGCGCGGCAGAAGGGAATCGACGGCTTCGATGACCTTCACCTTCTCATCGAACTTGCCGTCCTCGCCGCGGGAATCCGTCGGTTTGATGTGGACGAAGAAGAAGTCGTAATCCGCCCAGCTCTGCTCCAGGACTGAAATTTCCTCCTCCGGAGTGGCCGTGAGGGGAGCGATGGTCATCCCCAGCAGTCGGGCGATGCCGCGATACATGGGATAGCTGGCGATGGCCAGGGGGTGGAGGCCGAAGCGTTCCGCCAGGCTCTTGAAGTGATGGTAACGGGAGTAGCCCCGCAGGAGGATCATATTGGCTTTTGGTTCGTCGGCGAGAACAGCCTTGACCTGCGCCACCAGGTCCGTCAGCAGAGCTTCCGTACCGGATGCTTCCGGCACCAGGGCCTTGGGGGCAAGGGGAGGAAGTCCGGTCTTTTGAGGGTCGGTTTCCGCAATATTCTCGCTGAGGTTGTCGCCGCGCAGCACGATCAGCGCCCGGTGCTCCTTTTCTGTGGCAAAAAAGAGTTCCGTACCGGGGGCGGGGTGGACGCCTTGCGTAAGTTTCCGGCAGAGCCGTTCGCTGGTTTCCGTATCGATACGGCCGGCCCGGCGGTCCGAAATCCGTCCCGAGGAATCCAGCGTGGCGAAATTGACCCGCATGCAGAGATCCCGTTCCGTCATGGGAAATTCGAGGCCCGCGGCGGAAAGGAGCCCCCGGCCCACGTTGTTGGCAACGGGGTCGTAACCGAAAAGGGCGAAGTGGGCCGGTCCGCTGCCCGGTGTGATCCCGGGGGCGATGGGATCCAGGAGGCCGCAGATGCCCCCTTTGGCCAGGGCGTCCAGGTTGGGAGTCTTTGCCGTTTCCAGTTCCGTTCCCGGTTTGCCCTCCATGGGCAACCCGCCCAGGCCGTCCATGATCAGAAAGACAATCTTGGTGTTCCCGGCTATGACCAGTTTCTCCATCCCTTGGGCATCCATAACCTTCCCCTGTAAAGAAAAGCCGCAGGGGGCGGCCGGTCGGGCGCCGCCCCTGTGCGATGCAGTTTGTTGACAAGTTACCCTGAAGCGATGCCTTTACACTCTTTCCAGGACGATGGCCATTCCCTGCCCGCCGCCGATGCACAGCGTGGCCAGGCCGAGGTGGGCATTCTTCTTCTGCAGCTGCATGGCCAGGCTGTAGGTGATCCGGGCGCCGGTGCAGCCGACGGGATGGCCGATGGAGATCCCGCTGCCGTTGATGTTGGTTTTATCCATGTCGATGCCCAGTTCCTGGACGCACCCCAGGGCCTGGGAGGCAAAGGCCTCGTTCAGCTCCACGATGTCCATATCCTTCATGGTCAGGCCGAGTTTGTTGAAGACCTTGCGCGTGGCCGGGATCGGGCCGAGTCCCATGTACGCCGGATCGACGCCGCCGGAGGCGTAGCCCAGGATTTTCGCCAGCGGTTTGAGGCCAAGTTCCTTGGCCTTCTCGGCGCTCATCACGACGACGGCGGCCGCGCCGTCATTGATTCCCGAGGCGTTGCCGGCCGTGACGGTTCCGTCCTTCTTGAAGACGGTGGCCAGCTTGGCCATCTTTTCGATGGTGGTATCCATGGGGCGCTCATCCACGGAGAAGAACTGCGGAGGCGCGCCTTTCTTGCCGGGCATCTGCACCGGGACGATTTCGTCGGCGACGGCGCCGCCGGCGATGGCGGCCCGGGCGCGCTGATGGCTCATAAGGGCCAGTTCATCCTGGGCCTGGCGGCTGATCCCGTAACGGGAGGCGATGTTCTCCGCCGTGTTGCCCATGTGGTAGCCGTTGAAGATTTCCCAGAGGCCGTCATGGACCATCAGGTCGATGATGGAGCCGGTGGGCATGTTCATCCGGTATCCCCAGCGGGCATCGGGCAGGGCATAGGGGACATTGCTCATGTTTTCCATGCCGCCGGCCACCATGATATCGGCGTCGCCGGCCTTGATGACCTGAGCCGCCAGGACGATGGCTTTCATCCCGGAGGCACAGACCTTGTTGATGGTGATCGTGTTGGTTTCCTCGGGCAGGCCGGCATAGATGCTGGACTGGCGGCCGGGATTCTGCCCCAGGGCGGCGGTCAGGCAGTTGCCCATGATGCACTCGTCGAAATAGACGGGCGTCAGCGAGGAATCGTAGTCATAATATTTCTTCTGAATATCGGTCTGGTCGAATTCGCCGAAGGTATCGCAACGGCAGCCTTTCACGGCCTCGCTGAGGGCCGGCCTCAACCCCGCTCTCTTGATGGCTTCCTTAATAACCAGCGCTCCCAGATCGGTCACTCTCACGCCTTTCAGCGATCCACCAAAAGCCCCCACGGCGGTTCTGGCGCCGCTTACGATGACGACATCTTTCATTGACAATCTCCTTTCTTGGATGTTGATAGTTAGATTAATTCAATACTTGGATCTTCTCCTGTTCCTGAAGGGATTCCACGAACTCCACCTCCCGCGGCACCTTATAGGAAGACAGGTAGGTCCGGCAGTGCCGGAGAATCTGTTTGCTTTCGGCCGGGACGGCCGGGTTGCGGACGATGAAGGCCTTGACGATCTCGCCCCGCAGCAGATTCGGCTTGCTTACCACCCGGGTGGCGTTCACGGCGGGATGATTTTCC
>CAZKRB010000083.1:0-10811 GCA_964555065.1 uncultured Syntrophus sp. | reverse complement strand
AGTTCGTCACGCGGTTCCACGGGCAGACGCTGTCGCACAGGCCGCATTGGAAGCACCGCTTGAAGGCGTCTCCGCCGTGCGCCTTGATTTCGGTGATAATCTCTTTGAAGGGGGCTATCGTTTCCACGGGTTTCCTTCCTTAATATTCTTGAGCGGAACCTTTCCGCATCTGACCGGAAAGGTTCCGTTTCATTGCACTCGACTGGAGCCAGAAGCAGCTCCAGATCATGAATCAGGCTTTCTGGTTCATCCGGGCAGCGGTACGCAGGATTTTCTCCCACCCGAATTGGTCCGCCATCGAGGCCAAACCCGTTTCCACCGCGTCGATCTCCGGCTGCTCCTCCACCTCCTCCTCCCGCTCCTCGTATTTGAGAACGTCACGGATGCACCAATCCACACAGGCCGGCTCATCCTGATTCTCAACGCTTTCGCAGAAATCGCATCCCAGTGGAAGGCCCGAATCGGGTTCTACAAACCTTCCTCGGGACGGGCAGACGGCCCGGCAGAAGGCGCATTCGTCGTATTCCTTTTCGTCAATACTGTAACTGATCCGGCCCGCACATTCGGCCTGGGTATACTCCCCCGCAAACACCGGCAGGTAGACGTCTTTCAGCGGATAGCGAATGACCTGAACACGGGCCCTCGCCGGATTATAGGCGCTCCATGGCGGCGTGGCATGGGCGGCGGAGCACATGACTTCACATGACCGGCAGCCGTTGCACAGATCCGCATCAACGGTAATCTTTTTAACGATTTTCTTAACTTTGGCCATCTTTCAATAACCTCTCTCTTTTCCCTGTATTCGGAAATAAAGTATCAATTTGAATGAAGGAATCTTTCCCGGGCGGTCATGCCGCCCGTTTTCTCCTACCTGTTAAATCCGCGTTCAAGAGAATGTATCTAATATCCCCATTTCCACTTGCGATCTTTCTGATACGCTTCCAGCTCTTCCGCCGTGGGGGGATCCACTTTTTTCAAGATCCCCAGCTCTTCCAGTTCGTCCGCAACATACCCCAGATCGAGCTCTTCCAGGCGAACGCGGGTGGGAACGCCGTCATAATTCCACCCTTTGAAGTTGTAATAGGTGGTCAGGAGCTCTTCCTCGATCTCGGGAAAGCGATACTTCCAATGATCTTCCGGCGGTTTGTCATCGGCCCGGGTCATGCCCCTGCGAAGGTTGAAGGAACGGTGCAGGTTACGGCTCCGGTGAATGATCCTCCGGAGACTAAATTGATCCACATCCACACCGGCGGCCGCTTTAACAAATTTGTAATAATTCTTCACGTGGTATGCGGGCTTCATACAGAAGCCTCCCATCCCACAGCAGAGGCCCAGGGAGTCGTCGTAGTTGTGCGTCTCTTCCATCCAGTCCACGATGTCCGAGGCAATGGGCGGAGTCGGGTAATAGGGGGCCGCGTTCTTCCCTCCCTTGGGATCCCAATCCAGCAGGTACTGCTTGAACCGTTCATCGGGAACGTGGGGCCAGTCGGCAATCCAATCCAGCCGATCCTGATAATTGTGGAAAGCTTCCTGGGGCCAGTTGCCCTCGATCTGGGTGATGCTCTGCTTTTCGTTGGTGGAGAACATGAGGAAGTACAGGGGATCCAGCATGCCCAGCTTGACGCACATCTGCTCCTCTCCCTTGATGAGGTTGTGCGCATATTCCATGGCGCCCTTGCCGATCTTTTCGGCAGCCTGCTTGGTCCCCAGACCGATGATCTGTCCGATTCCTTCCCACCGGCCGATCCGGTCAAGGAGCCAGAGGAACACGCCTTCGTGGTCTTCTTCCGGCGGACAGGAAGGATAGGTGTCCGTCCCGGCAAAATCTTCCTCGGTCAAAATCCCGTCCCTGCGCAGTTCCACGGCAAAGGCCAGGCACTGGGGGGTGGAAAAGGAGTCCACACCGTACTGGAAAGAGCGGGAACAGATCTTCCAACTGAAATTCTGGTCTTTAGTGTCGGCGCCAAAGAGATAGGACAGTTTTGAGAAGCATTTCGCCATGTAAGGGGGATCATCGTCGTGCCAGATCAAAGCCCCGCATTGCTGAGGGCAGTTGAAGCAGCTGATGAACCGCTTGATCGCCCCGTACTGGATCTTCGTCCATTCTTCTTCCAGCTCATCGCTCCAGAAGTTCTTTTTCCGGTAGCGGGCATTTCCCCAGGCGAAGCCTTCCGTATGCCACTTCTCATTCACGTGTTTCATCGCCTGGGGTGAGCCGACACCCGTATGAATGTCCATGAAGAATTTCGTCGACAGGGGGTTGGCGTTGCGGTGTTCGACAAAGGCGCGCAGATCCCTCAAGGCCGAGATGAAGCCAGGCCCATCGGCGATATTGACATCCTTGGTGCCCCGGACCACGACGGCCTTGACCTTCTTGTCGCCCATGACGGCGCCCGATCCGAGCCGGCTCGCACTGCCCTTGTCCATCTCGACCGTGGCCAGGAGCGACCGGTGTTCGCCGGCAGGCCCGATGGCGGCGACCTGGGCCCTCTGATCGCCCACCTCATCCTTGAGGATCTGCTGAACCTCCAGGGCGCCTTTGCCCAGCAGGTGTTCGGCATCCCGGATTTCCACCTTGTCGTTGTTGATGTAGATGTACACCCACTTGTCCGACTTGTTGGTCAAGATCAGCTGGTCATATCCGGCATACTTCAGTTCCGGGGCGAAAAATCCGCCGGCCATGGGATAGCTCAGCAGGTTCGTCAGCGGGGAAATGCAGCACACCAAGGTGCGGTTCGAGCTGAAGGCCGGCGTGCCGGCCAGGAGACCGTTGCTGAATATCAGGGGATTTTCCGGATCAAAAGGTTTGGTTTCGGCGGTTGTCCTGTCCCAGAGGAGCTTGACGCAGCTTCCCAACCCCCCGAGCCAGGTTTCTACCGTTTTCGAGTCTGTTGCCACCCGTTCGATGTTCCCGGTTGCCAGGTCAATGTCTAAGATATACCCTGCCTCTCCGTATCTCATACTTTCCTACCTCCATATATTTGGTCGTTCACAGAAGCTGTAAACGATTTAACGCCTTGTGATGTTTTGAACATTCGGCCCCTGGGGGCTATAAAATCCGTGGCATTCCGCCTTTGCAAGTTCAGCAGTTTGCCGGGAGTGCATCGGCCCTTACCACCCCAGCCTGTGATGGATTTCCCGGGCCATTTCCTTCAGCATCTCCCCTTCTTCCAGCAACGACTCTTCCGATAACCGGCGCTTCAGTCCCACCACCCAGACGGCGGCCTGGATCTGCTGGTTTCGCGGTTGGATGGGCACGCCCGCAGCCACCATTCCCTCCAGATACTCTTCCGTGTCGAAGGCGATTCCCTCTTCACGGACCCGGTTGATCCTCTCAAGGTAGTCGCCTTTATCGGTGATGGAATGGGGTGTGAATTTCTCCAGGGGAGTGTTTTCAATGAGTTGCTCCACTTCGGCCTGGTCGAGGAGAGACAGCATGGCCTTGATTCCTACTCCCCCGAGAACAGGCATCTGCATGCCGATTGCAGAAGACAGCGTAATCCCATGGGCCCAATCCGCCTTATCAATGAGGACTGTTCGCAAATGGGACCGAATCCCCAAAAAAGCCGGGAGTCTCGTTTCTTGATTGATGCGCTCCAGGTGCGGGTGGACAATATTGAGCAATCGGGACCGTTTTCTGGAGGTGCTGCCCAGGATGAAAAAAAGGGGACCGAATCCGAATTTCCCGTCTCCCAGGTCGTCCAGGACCTTCAAGTCGACCAGGGTGTGGAGCATGTTGAAAACCGTACTCTTGTTCAAGGCCAGTTGCTTGGAAATTTCGCTGATTCCGAGAGATTTTTCAGTCCTGGAAAACAGATCGAGCATAGCGAAGCATTTTTCTATGGCCGGCACACTTTTGAAGGCGGGGGGCATAAAGGACTCCTGCGAATTCGGTCTTTATGCAGAACATTTGTTCCCCATATGGAACAAATTGGCTTCTATCAATTGTGACATAAGCTGTCAAGTAGTTTCTTAACAAAATCAACTTTTTATGATAATTTTAACATAACAAGAACCCCTCACGCGTTGTCGGAAAGACCACGCAAGGGGCAAAGGCTGGGAAGGGGGGAGGACAGCGCTTGGATCGCGAAGCTGCGCAAGGACAGGTTCATGGAAAAGTTGAAAGGAGCGGGATCAGTCCCGGCCGGACGTTGGAGGCGGAAGGAGTTCAGGCTCACCAACGGTACACCCCTCAGGGAGGGATCCCTTTAAGGCTTTAATTCTCAAAGTTTTTTGCCGCGTCCCCGTTGGATCAAGGAGGAAGTCGTGCAGAAGTTCTGCTGAATTTTGAATGAGCCTGCTTTTTAACCCTGTATGAATCGGCTTCAGACCTGCCTTCAGAATATCAGAGAGCGCCATCGCCAGTGGAGACAGGGCAGCGACTTCATGCCTTAGCGGACCAGGCGGTTTCCTGAATTGATGGCGGAAAGAAGCCAGGGACCTTGGCCAACCGGTCGCATAAAGGTCCAGTATTCCGTCAGTTTCACGGATTTATCCCTCGTTCCCGCAACGATTTCTCCCGTTGACTCATCCACCGCATAGGACAGCAGGTCGGCATGAAACCTCACGGTAATGAAAGTCTGATCGCCCTTCCGCCAGGCTTCGACAATCTCCAGGCAGCGTACCGCGATGTTGTCCAGTTTCTTGATCCTCTTTTGCGCCCGCAGCTCTTCCACATCCTGCTCGATAGCGACGAAGATTTCTTCCGTCAGCAGATTGCGGACATCGGACAGATCCCGGAGGGCCCAGGCGCCCTGAATCTGATGAAAGCTACCCAGGACGGTCTCCGTGAACTGCTTTTCATTGAACGCATCAGAGATTTTCCCGATGACATCCAGTTTTTCCTTTCCGCCCCCAACCGAGGGAGGAGCCTCATTAAAGGTGTCGTATTGCCGCAGACCGCCGTAGGCCATGGGCGAAGCCGGCGAGGCTGGTTCCTGCAACTCCATCCGCTTCCGGACAAACCAGTACGTCCCTAAAAGGAGGACGCCCGGCAGGATGAGATCGAGCAAACCGCTTCCGGAACCTTGGAACCCAGCACTCATGCGCGCTTCAGCCTCCGCTTGCATGAAACTGAACGCTGCTGAAAACATGGAAATCAGCATCCCCTTTTTTGCCTTGCTGAAATGATTCATATAACCCTCGATCTCGATGTGACTGAACGCCGCCCCGAATCCCTGGCAAAACATCACGCTCCGGACCTCTTCATCCCAATGACCATTGACCCGCCGGAGATCCGGTAAGGATGGATGGCTTGGGCGACCCGGAGGCGTCCTTGGAGTTCCCGATTGTAAAAGCCGCTGCCTGCCCGTGAGATATCCCCTTATTTAGAAGGAGGATCCGAAGGACCGGCGGGATCCGGCAGCAATCTATTTTCTTTGCAACTCTTTCTTTCCACAACTTGGCTCTTTTCGCAACAAAAATGTTTTCTTAAGAGAACCATGGTTTTCTTAAGAGAAAATTTAGTTGACTTTTGCCCTGCGTTATGTCATTTCCCGCATATCTCATTTTTTTGTCTCACGGTTGGTCCTGGCTGGAGATAAACATGCTGGCAGATGTATTTGTTTTCTTTAGTTCAGGACCACCCCCTTTCTGGTACGGGTCTGAATTCTGATCATGACCCTTATTAAGGAGTATTGGTTATGACTATTGTCGCAACGAAGAGCATTGAACAAATAAGAAGCGAAATTAATGACTTAAACGCTGAAATCGGCAAGTTGATCAACTTGTACAATTTGGAAAGAATAAGCAAGGAAGAAAAAAACCGCCTGTATAAGAAGAAAAACTATGTGAAACTTCTAAAAAAAGAATTGCAGGAAAAAGAGCAGGCGATGGCAGTGGAAAATTGATTGCCCGCAAGGACTGAATCCTGACCTTCACGGTCGCTGAAAACCATGACGAAGTGATGGCTGTAGGATTATTGTGCGCTCTACGCCCTGGGACAGGCAGTAAAACGTTGCTCTTCACCCTCGGCCGCGCCCGCGCTTCCTGAGCTCCACAAGTCGGCGGATGCCGGCCAGCAATCCGAGATAGGAAAGCCCGAGGAAGGACCAGACCAGGACTTCGAAGGCCATCAGGTAGTTCCGGGCCGGGTCGATTCCGTTCCAGGCGATGATGAAGCCCACAATCAGCAGGGGAAGCAGCGCCGCCAGTCTCCAGGCGCCTCGCCAGCGAAAGAGGATAAAGCCCTCGGCGGCGAGCAGGCCAAGAAAGAGCGCAAAAACAAGATCCATTAACATGGTGGGATGTTCCTTTCTCCTCATGTTGTCCCGACGCAGACAGGGCTCCCAGGAGGATGGGGGAAATCAGGACAAACTCCGGAATCAGGACCCATCCTCCTTGAGAAAGAGCCGGTGATATTCGGGCTCACTGAGGTATTTTTTCAGCATCCCGCCGGTCAATTCAAAGAGTTCCGCCAGGTCCTCATCGGTTATCCGCTTAAGGAGAATGTCCATTAACGCGTCATCGGAAAATTTCTGCAGGTACACCTGCACGGTATTTTCGTTGGTCTGCCGGTCGAAGCCGTAACCGAGCAGGCCGTCAAACGTTTCCACAAAGCGATGAGAATGTTTCGCCATCTGATGTCTTTCCCCTTTCCGTTAAAACTCGTTGCAATAAATCAAATCCCGCAGGAGATATCAACCTTTCAATCATTTTCTGCCGCGGCCGGCTCCCCAAGTTTCTTCAGTGGAAACTCCGGGGCACGATGTGGTAAGGAAAGAAAGCATTGCGATGAAGACGAGGGTCAGTTTGATTCCATCCTACCGAATTTAATGAATAAAGGAGAAACAGTTATGAGTTCGTGCGGTTCATGCGGTTCAGGAAATCCGCCCGAGGGCGGCGGCTGTCCCATGGGGGAAGGCCAACCGGATAAGGTTCAGAGTTCACCCGACGACCGGGTAAAAGAGAATATGCAGCGCATTGCGCACAAAATCCTGGTTCTCTCAGGAAAAGGCGGCGTCGGGAAAAGCACCGTCGCCGTCAATCTGGCGGTCGGCCTGGCCCTCGAGGGAAAGCGGGTGGGGCTTCTGGATGTCGATTTTCACGGTCCGAGCATTCCAACGCTTCTTCACCTGGAGGGGAAAAGGCCCGCTGTCACCGCCGAGGGAAAGGCGCTTCCCATCGAGGTGGAAGGCGGCCTGAAGGTCATGTCCCTGGGGCTTCTGCTGCAGCGGCCGGAGGATGCAGTGATCTGGCGCGGACCGATGAAGATCGGCGCGATCAAGCAGCTGCTGGGCGATGTCCAGTGGGGCGATCTGGACTATCTCGTCATTGATTTTCCTCCCGGCACGGGAGACGAGCCCCTCTCCGTGGCGCAGATGATTCCCGAAGCGGACGGGGCCGTGGTGGTTACAACCCCCCAGGATGTCTCCACGATCGATGTCAGCAAGTCCGTTACCTTTTGCCGGCAATTGAACATCCCCGTCCTCGGCGTGGTGGAAAACATGAGCGGCCTGGTCTGCCCGCACTGCTCCAAGGTCATCGATCTGTTCAAGAAAGGCGGCGGCGAGGCGATGGCCATGAGGATGGGCGTTCCCTTCCTGGGACGGATTCCGCTGGATCCCCAGATCGTGCAATCCTCCGACGCGGGCCATCCCTTTGTCTTCCACCACCCAGACAGCGAGGCCGGCGCAGCCTTTCGCCGCCTGATTGAACCGCTGCTGGCTCTCGGGTAGCGCTTCAGAGTGTCGGCCGATCCTTCACGTTTGCGCCGGGGAGATTTTCCCGAAATCCCCCGGCGCTCATCCTGAGAGCCATGGCAGCAGCGTAGGGGGTTGGTGTGCCCCTCGGCTTTTGTTTGACTCCGGGGACATCCTGCGGCAGCATATTTAAAATTAAATCATTCATTCCAGAGGTTACGAATTTCAGCCTCAAACGTTCCGCCCCTTGACCCTGTCCCGGCAGGAGGAAAGCAGAGACCCGGGAGGGATGCTTTTCGCCCTCCTCAATCCACTCGTCGTGCCGGGGACAATGAGGTGATCGCATGCATCTTCCTACGCCGGCTCTCCTGCTGTTGATCGGGCTTTTCGCGGGCATCGCCGCCGGTCTGTTCGGGATCGGCGGCGGGGTGCTCATCATTCCCGCCCTCGTCTACCTGATTGGATATTCCCAACATACCGCTGTCGGTACAAGTCTGGCGATCCTCCTTCCCCCCGTGGGACTAGCTGCGGTTCTGGAATATTACCGTCACGGACATGTCAATCTGAAAGCCGCGTTGATTGTTGCGGCGGCCTTGTTTGTGGGAAGCTGGCTGGGAGCGATCCTCGCCAACCATCTCTCGGAATCCCACCTGAAACTGGCCTTCGGCCTGTTCATTACGGGAATGGGCATCTACATCGTGGTCGGCGCCCTGCGCCAGTTGCCCTAACCCTTAAACAAAGGCAGGGAATCTAAAAGGCAGGCGATCCAAGCGCCGCCGGATTTTTCTCCCCTGCCGGTCCCGCTGCACGGAAAACCCTCAAGGAGGAAAAGTCATGACCCCACAAAGAATCCGTAAAATCCTGGGCCTGTGCACCCTGATCAACTTCGGCTTGCTGCTCGTCTGGTTCCTGGCCTTTACCCTGGCCCACGGCTGGATGTATGCCCTTCACGGCCGCTGGTTTCATTTATCGGTTGAGACCTTCGATGCGATTCACTATACTGGGATGGCTCTGTTCAAGATCGGGGTCTGGCTGTTCAACCTGGCACCCTGGCTGGCCCTTTCCATCGCCGGGCGCAAAGCTTGAAAAACCCTTTTTTATTTTCCCACGGAGGACATCATGAAAGTCACCCCTTCCCTGCCGGCCGCTTTATGTGCTTTATGTCTGGTGTTTTCTCTTACCCTTTCGGCTTACGCTTTCGAGTTCACCGCGGACATGATCGTCAAACAGGGGAACACGAAACAGACGGGAAATACGGCCATGAAAGGGGAAAAAATGCGGACCCAGATGACCGGGCAGCCTTCCTACACAATCGTCCGCCCGGACCGGAACGCGACCTGGGTGGTCATGCCCGCCCAGCGCTCCTACATGGAGATGAAGTATGATCCCAGGCAGGCCCGCCAGGCAGGAAAACCCCCGCAAGGGGAGGTATCGAGAAAGCTGCTCGGTTCCGAAACGGTCAACGGCTACCCGGCCAAGAAATACGAGGTCACCGTCAAAACGGGAGACCGGACGGAAAAACTCTATCAATGGCTGACTCCGGGCTATGATATTCCCGTGAAGACCGCGGCCGTCGACGGCAGCTGGAGCACGGAATATCTCCGGATTCAGAAAACCGCCGCGGACAGCCTCTTCGAAGTCCCCGCAGGATATCGGAAAATGTCGATGCCGGCCATGCCGGGAATGCCGAAGATGCCGAGAACCCCGTAAAAAGGAATCCCCATGTCCCTCGGAAACCGCCTCCGCCTCAAGCCCAATGACCCGCTGGCAGCCGTCCTGACCCGCCAGGAGGAGGAATATCCCCTCCTCGAACGCCTCTACCAGGATCTCCACCGTTGCCCGGAGCTTTCCGGCCGGGAAAAGGAAACCTCACGCCGGATGGGCGCAGAGATGGATCAGGCAGGGTTCCGGATTACGTCGGGCATCGGCGGTTATGGAGTGGTCGGCGTGCTGGAAAACGGCCCCGGACCGGTCGTGATGATCCGCGCGGACCTGGATGCCCTGCCCGTCAAGGAGAAAACCGGCCTTCCTTACGCCAGCCGGGTGACGGCGCATTCGGAAACGGGGCAGGAAGTGGGCGTCATGCACGCCTGCGGTCACGACCTCCACCTGACCGTTCTGGCGGGGACGGCAAGGCTGCTGGGGCAATTCAGGGATCTCTGGCAGGGCTCCGTAGTCCTGGTCGCTCAACCGGCAGAGGAAAACGCCAGCGGCGCCGAGGCCATGATCGCCGACGGCCTCTTTTCCCGCTTTCCCCGTCCCCACTGTGCTCTCGGTCTCCACGCCCTTCCCGAGCCGGCAGGAACCCTGTTTTATCGTGAAGGCTACTGGTTCGCCGGTTCCACAACGGTGGAGCTCACGGTCTTCGGCAAGGGAGGGCATGCCGCACGGCCCCATGAAGCGATCGATCCCATCGTTCTGTCGGCGCAGCTGATCCTGGCCTTCCAGACCCTGATCAGCCGGGAGACCGATCCGACGGAGCCCGTAGTGCTGACCGTTTCCTCCATTCATGCCGGCGCCAGGGACAACATCATCCCCGAAAAGGCCTTCTTCAAGATCAGCCTCCGCGCCTTCAGCCGGGAGCGGCACGACCGGATGCTCAGCGCCCTGAAGCGAACCGCGGATGGCATTGCCTGGGCCGCAGGCCTTTCCGGGGATCGCCTTCCCCGGATTGCCGTGCGGGGCTACACGCCGGCCCTCTTCAACGACCCGAAACTGACCCGGAAAATCGTCCGCCGGTTCCGCCGGACCTTCGGACCTTCGCGGGTTCAGGAGATGCCCGTTTTGACCGTCTCGGAGGATTTTTCCCATTTCGGACTGACCGAACCGCGGATTCCCCTGTGCTTTTTCGGACTGGGGATTGCAGACCCACGGGGGGACATGCCGCCGCTTCACAGCCCTTATCTGGCGCCCCTCCCGAAGCCCTCGATCCAGACCGGAGTTGCCGCAATGACGGCGGCCGTTCTCGAATTGCTGGCGCTTCCCGGGTCGAAATGACAGGATAGCGGTTCGATGGAGGCAGTGCTACTTTGCACGCCCCGCGCCCCGAAAGCCGCCCGCGAAGGTGCGGCCCGTGCTTTTCGCAACCGGCATGATCAAGAGTATCCAATTTTATCCACAGGAGGTGTCCAAATGCAGGTACTGGTGATGTATTTTTCCCGGACAGGACAT
>CAZKRB010000082.1:0-10895 GCA_964555065.1 uncultured Syntrophus sp. | reverse complement strand
TCCGCCGGAAGGGCAGCGGGATGTGGTCAAAAAAAGCAAGGAAGCGGCGGCATGATTTGCAGTGAAATCATGGATTCGGGCGTGGGCAGAAAAAAGCTGCCCAGCCCATCCTTAAAAAGAGACTCGGCCTTTACCGGTCAGATGCTTCTTTGTCCCGATGAACTGCAAATCCGCCGGGCCTGATGGTTCAGTCTGACTGATCCAGAAAGGCTATCTGTTATTTAAGGAATAGGTGATTTAATTTTTAAGCTCAGCTGATCATGTATCCCGCAAGGAAAGGATAAGTCGCGCCACGCCACTGCGCCTTTCTGCTCGCGATGATATTCAGCACTGAGGAAACACCGGCACCAAGATAACACAAGATAAAAAGGAGTGGAAAATGGAAACATACAAGTGTGCAAACTGCAATCATTTTTATGATCCGGAACGGGGGGACAAAAAACACGGCATCCCGCCAGGCACCGACTTTAAGGATATCCCGAAGGACTGGCGCTGCCCGGGGTGCGGCGCTGATAAATCCAAGTATAGTCCTAACAAACGGCGCCCCTTCCCCGGCGCAGGCCCTACCTTTACGAAGGAATAAGGATCGCGCCTGGCCACCGTCAAGGGCTGGCGCCAACGATTAACTCCAGCCCTGTTTGTCCTTTTTTCATTGGACCCGGTTAAAGTTGGCGGTTTTAAGATTTGCAGTCCGAGCTCTGCCGATAGGGAGATCACGAAAGGAGCGGTAACGGTTTGACAGCAGGGGATCAGAAGGCGTGCGCGCTCCCGCAGGGAGACGGCCCTTTGATCCCCTCGATGTTTTCATGGATCTCCCGGGCGATCCTGTGAGCCAGGAAATTGTAGATTTTTCCCACATGGCTGACGGGATTTTTCCCCGCCGCCGCCGAAGTGCTTCTCGACGCTGCCGGCAGTCAGCAGCCCCTTGTCGATGTTATGATGGAGAACCGTCCCGAACTCCCGGAGGGACTCCTGAGACAGGGCGACGGAGATCGCCTCCATGACCGAGCCCCTTGGAGGGAAAGGGAAATTATTTTTCCGGATGGCGGTGATAGACGTAATGGGAATGACGGTGGGTGTGAGCAATCTTTCCGTGGTAGTGCATGTGTTCGTGAATAAGGTTGACCTTGAGGAGGAGATCTTCATCCTGGAGGACCTCATCGGCGGGACGGACCGCCTCCAGGCGGTGCTCCTCGGAAAGCACGGCGACGGTGGGCTGAAATTCACTCACCAGGGTCAGATCGTGGGTGCTGATCAGGATGGTTTTGCCCGCCGAACTGAGTTCAAAGATCAGTTCGGCCAGGAAGCACTGTGTCCTCGGGTCAAGGCCGTTGGTGGGCTCGTCGAGCAGCAGCACCCGGGGATTCATGGTCAGAACTGAGCCGATGGCCACCCGCTTTTTCTCTCCGCCGGAAAGCATATAGGAAGGCCGGTCCCGGAGCCCTTCAATGCCCAGCATCTTCAGCAGCGCCCCGGCCCGGTTCTCTGCCTCCTCCCTGCCGATTCCCAACTGCAGGGGACCGAAGATCAGTTCGTCGAAAACGGTGGGACAGAAAAGCTGCACATCGGAATGCTGAAAGATGTACCCGACCCCCGCCCGGAAAAAGCGCAGAAATTCCTGGTCCTTCAGGGACTTTTCCGATACTTCCCGGTCCAGGAATTTCACCGTGCCCTGGTCGGGAGCAATGAGGCCGTTCATGACCCGCAGCAGCGTCGATTTGCCGCAGCCGTTCGCGCCGATCACGGCGAACCGTTCCCCTTCCCCGATGGCGAGGCTCACCTCCACCAAGGCGGGAATCGTATCGTGGTAACGGTAGCTGACATTTTCAACGGCGAGGATATCACCCATGAATTTCACCTCAAAAAACCAGGAAGCCAATCCCGGCGCAAAACAGCAAGGAAGCCCAGACCATTTCGCCCCGCTTCAGCTTTCCCGGGGCATACAAGCGAATTTCTCCGGAAAATCCCCTGGCCAGCATGGCGTGATACACCTCTTCGCAGCGCATCTTCGTCTTGCGGAAGAGAAAGGCCATCGACCCCGCCACCCATTCCCGCGTCTCGGCGGCATCGCCCCCGATGAACTTGCTTTTTCTGGCGAGGTGCAGCTCCTCCAGGGTTTTAGCGAAAATGAAGATATACTGGAAGGAAAGGGTGATGACCAGGAGAAACGCATCGGGCGCCTTCAGGCTTTTAAGAGCCCGGATGAGTTCGGAAAAAGGGGTCGTGTAAATAACGAGGAAGGAAAGGGAAAGGGAGTTGAAGACGCGCAGGGTCAGCAGCAGCACGCCTTCCATGCCCTGCCGGGTAATACCCACCGTCTCCGGAAGGCACCAGATCCAGAAGCAGCGCTCCTCCGAAAAATGCGCCAGGGGAAGGACGAGGTCACCGGCAGTGATCACGTTCAGGCTGGAGGGAAAGGCGACGAGAAACCCGAAGACCAAGCTCAACAGCGCCACCCGCCCGTAGAACGCACGCAGGCGAAGGCGGGAGAGTCCGGCGAGGAGCAGCACGAAAAGGGCGATTCCCGCCTCGGGGAGGAGGCTTCTCTTGAGGCTCACCACGATGACAAAAAAGAGCAGGAAAAACACCTTTACCCGGGCATCGAGCTTCTGGAAAAAACCCCCCTGGCGTGCCGTATCCCCCTGGACAAAGGCGGTTCTGATGAGGGCCGCCAAGCGGGAAAGGCCCTTATCGAGGAAGGAGGCGTGCACCGACCCGGCGGGCGGCGCCGACTGCCGGGTCGACGGACCCAGCAGAAAAGAGGGGATGTCACTTTGCACGGCGGAAAATAACCTTCGCAAGGAGATAAAGAAAGCCACCGGCCAGCAGGATGCCCAGCAGCCCGGAAAGGATATAGGCGATGATCTGCTGCCCCATGGCGGCTCCCTCTCCCCAGAAATTGTAGTCCGGGATGGGGGCCGACCAGATCTCCGCATCACGCTTAAGCCCTGCGGGAACGTAACCGAGAAGCTGCTGCAGAGCGTCCACGCCCCATTCGCCCCAGGCATCCCCGGCCTTGAACTTTTCAGGAAGGATAATACCCAGCGGCGAGAGAAAGGCAAGGACAATCAGGGCAACCCACAGTTTTTTCCGTCCTTTTTGCATCTCAGTCCGCCTTCCCGCGCAGGGCGTAAATCTGGTCCGATTCATTGTTCAGGAAATACTTGAGCAACAGCACCGTGACGACCCCTTCCATGATGCTGAACAGGAGCAGATGTTCCATTGCCATGACCGGAACGGCAATGGACAAGGGGTAGGGCGCATAGAGGGGGCGGCCGTCGGCGCCGTGGGCGATCAGGGGTTGGATGCCGAATTCCACAGCCGTGGCGATCGCCGCCACGGAAAGCCCGGCATAACCGGAAAGGAAAGCCGCCAGGAAAGTGCGAATGCCCGATCGGGCTTTTCCGTTGACCAGCCGAAACACCCCATAAGAAACAAAGGGCATGACCACTGCCATGTTGAAGCAGTTTGCACCGATGGCCGTAATGCCGCCGTCGCCGAAGATGATCGCCTGAAGGATGAGGACGACGGAAACGGAGATGACGGCCGTCCAGGGGCCGAGGAACAGGGCGATGATGCCCGCGCCTACGGCATGACCCGTCGTCCCTCCGGGGATCGGGACATTGAACATCATGATCAGGAAGGAGAAGGCCGCTGCCATGGCCAGGTAAGGAACCTGTTTCGCCGACACCTCCTGTTTGACCTTTTTCAGGGCAACGCCCCAGCAGGCAAGGGATACGGCCCAGAGGGGCCCATAGGTCTGGGGGCTCAAGTATCCATCGGGAATATGCATTTTAGAACCTCCAGGTGATGCCGCCGCGGACGGAAAGGTCCGCTTCGGCGTCCGTCAGACCGCCCTTGACGGCGACGCCGAAATCGAAATTCTCCAGCGGCGAATAGATCAAGCCTCCCAGGAGATAGGCCGGATCGATGCTGGAGCAACGGTACGGGTTGTCCTCCATGCCGATGTCGCCCACAAGCTTCAAGGATTTGAAAAGTTCGTAACTCCCCGCCAGCGAGGCGTGCCAGAGATCGTACCGCTCATCGATCTTGTTTTCATTCCGGATATAGCCCAGATTCAGGTGAAAGACCCAGGGGGATATCTCTTTTGATGCGATCAGGTAAACGTAACCCGCCACTCGTCCCGCTCCCAGGCCCTTGTCCTCGTCGCCTGTGGGCAGAGTCAAGCCGGGTTTCAGGGCCAGGCTGAACCCTTCCCGCTCGAACATCCGCCACTTCACCTCCAGGGACAGATCAGCCAACCCGTCATCCTCCTCGGTTCAGCCGCCCTCCTTTTCCCGCCGGAAGGCATAGGGAACGGAAAAGACGATATCGACGGGATCGAGGATTCCATAGAGGAGCGATGCGGTCACCCCCTCTGTCTCCCCCCTGATGCCCTCTCCCTTGTCGTGGTCATATTCTCCCAGAATTTCCAGCTGGAAATTCCCTTTCCCCTGGGTCCCCGTGTCATCGGTGATCAGGGGGATTGCCGCCACCGCCTCGGTCGCCAAACCCATCCCCGTTATCGACAGGAAAACAAAAACCGCCGTCCTCATAAACTGTTTGCCCTGCCGCACGAACTCCCTTCTCCAGCTCATCAGACATCAACCTCCGCATAAGATCAGGATGCAGCTCCCCATGGAACCCTATGACCGCACAACGAACATTTTTTTGTGCTATTTTACAGGGAAATCCCTCCACTTCCCGCCAATCGGTGCTTCGGCAATATTTATAATGAAAATCCAAAGGATAACGGCTGTATGCCCCAGCAGTATAGTGCTACTGTATAAAATATAGTAATACGTATCAGAGTCCCCCCCCCTTGTCAAAAATTTTTCCGCCAGGCACTCTTTTTCTCTTGCTGCCTTTGAAATGGATTGACGGGCTGGACCGGGTCGGGCATCGCGTCTCCGAGGAGGTGGCCCGGATCGGGAGAGGGCATTGGCGACCGAAGGGGTGATGGGGAGAGGATCGCCATCGCATAGCCGGAGGGTGAATGGAGGCGGGCAAGGGCGCCGCGATCAGGGACAGGAAAGGCTCGAAAGGGGCAAAACGGGTCGAGGAAGCGTGCCTGCGGCTGAAATGGACCGGAATGGCGGTGTGGCAGGCAAGGGAATCGAAAGGGTTCCTGTGCTCAGGGGAATTAGGGCCTTGCCGAAGAGAGACGGATGGGATATAAGCATCGGCAACGGGGGTGTTTCTCTCCCTCGGACCCTTTGACTCCGATTCCAGATCAGGGATGATTCCAGGGCCGACTGCGGAAGCGGCGCAGGTACGCCCCCGCGCAGGCCGAAGAGCCGATTGTGCCGACGGCGCAACGGTCGCCTCTTGATGTGGAGCGGAACGACTTCTGCCCCCGGGAGGAACTTTCCCTTATGGCTGTTCTGTCCGTCGTGCTTCAACGGCCTGAGGCCCAGGAGCGGTTGGAATCCGTCCTAGACTCGCTGCTCAGCTCTCCCCTCGTGGAAGCCGTCTGGATTTCCGCTGCCGACTCCTGCGGGAATCCGCTTCCCCACCAATGCCGCTCTGCCCCGCCGGCTGTCTTCGCTTCCGGGGCGGCCCTGAATGATCTCCTGGGCCGAATCGAAACCCCCTGGCTCCTGATGATCCCCGAGTCCCGGGGACTGGAGATCCCCCCTGGAACCCTGGAGCGTCTCCTGGAGGCGGCGGAAATTTCCGGCGCCGGCCTCGTTTACGCCGATTTTCGGGACCGCACGGCCGACGGGAGGCTTTCCGAACACCCCCTGATCGATTATTCCCTGGGCTGCATTCGTGACACCTTCGACTTCGGCCCGCTGCTGCTCCTTTCCATGCCGGCCGTTTCCCGGGCCCTGGCTGCCAGGGGAGCGATCCCCCCCCTGGAATCGGCGGCCCTGTACGACCTGCGCCTGAAGCTTTCCCTGGCCTCTCCCCTCTTTCATCTCCAGGAATTCCTCTGCACCCGCCTGGAGAGCGATTCCCGCCGCAGTGGGGAGAAGCTCTTCGACTACGTTAAAACCGATCAGCAGACCCTCCAGAAGGAAATGGAAAGCGTGGCCACGGCCCACCTGAAGCGCCTCGGGGCCTGGCTGCCCCCGGAATTCGACCCCGTACCCCGGAGCGTGCAGGCCTTCCCTGTGGAGGCCAGCGTCATCATCCCCGTGCGCAACCGGCAGCGGACCATCCTGGAGGCGGTGGACAGCGCCCTCTCCCAGCAGACGGATTTTCCCTTCAACGTGATCGTCGTGGACAACTTTTCTACCGACGGCACAGGCGAACTGCTGGCCGAGCGGGCAAAGGGCAGCCCCGCCCTGCGCCATCGGATTCCCCGGCGGGAGGATCTGGACATCGGCGGCTGCTGGAACGAAGCCCTTCGGGACCCTGCCTGCGGGCGCTACGCGGTCCAGCTCGATTCGGACGACCTCTACAACCGCCCGGACGCCCTGCAGCGGCTGGTCGATCTCCTCCGGGCCGGGCCTTACGCCATGGTCATCGGGTCTTACACCCTGGTCAATGAGCGGCTGGAGGAAATTCCTCCGGGATTGATCGACCACCGGGAGTGGACTCCGGAGAACGGCCGCAACAACGCCCTGCGGATCAACGGCCTGGGCGCGCCGCGCGCCTTTTCCACGGAACTGGTCCGAAAAACCGGCTTTCTCAATGTGGGCTATGGAGAGGACTACGCCCTGGCCCTGCGCCTCTCCCGCCATTACCGGATCGGCCGGATTTACGAGAGCCTCTACCTGTGCCGCCGCTGGACGGACAACACCGATGCGGCTCTGCCCATCGAAAAGGCCAACCGCAACGACGCCTTCAAGGACCGGATCCGGACGCTGGAAATCATGGCCCGGCAGCAGATCAACCGGGGCGGACGATGACCCCGGGGGATCCCCCTCCCGACACTCCCGGCCGGCCACGTGCAGAGGGTTCCTCTCCCAGAAAGTTTTGAGGAACTATTTTAATCCCCACGAGGCGCCCGGCGTTCGAGCAAGGGGAAGACAAGGAGGCAACCTCCGGCCATGAAGCGAGAAAACCTTTCAGAAATGAAAATCTTTACCGAGTTTGATCCGGAAGGGAAAGGGAAATGCGGCACTCCCTTGCCTGAGCTTTGCGGAGAGCTGTTAAGCCGACAGAAGGCATCCTGGCCCGAGCTGAGAAGCGGCTGGGAGGCGGCCGCCTCCTCGCGGAGCCGCACCGTTGACTGTGACGATTTTTTCGTCGCCCTTCAGTTCAATCCCCAGCGGATCTTCAGCAGCGGCGCCCGCGTGGATGCCGCCTCCATTGCGGAGCGGCCGTGCTTTCTCTGCCCGGCCAACCTGCCCGAAGCTCAGTCGGGAATTCTGTACCGGCGGAATTTCCTGGTTCTCTGCAATCCCTTTCCCATCTTTCCCCGACATTTCACCATCAGTTCCCTGGACCATCGCCCCCAATCCCTGGAGGGGGAACTGGAGGTTTTTCTTGCCCTGGCCCGGGACCTGGCTCCCTCCCTGGCCGTTTTCTACAATGGTCCCCAGTGCGGCGCCTCCGCACCGGACCATCTCCATTTTCAGGCGTGCCCCTTGGGAAGCCTGCCCGTCGAAGTCCAGCAGGATGACGGACGCCCTGTACTGACTGTCGGGAAATGTCTTTCCGTCTCGGTTTCCCGGATTGAGAATCTCGGGCGGGTGGCGCTGCGCCTCGAGGGGACGGACGCCCCCGCCTTGAGGGAGGCGTTGGAAGCCATCCTGGCGGTCATGAAAGCCTTTCCCGCGGCCGAGGGGACTGCGGAACCCATGCTGAACCTCCACGCCGCCTTTGCCGAGGGGAAATGGCGGGTCCTTCTTTTCCCCCGCCGGAAAAGCCGTCCCGACCTTTATGACCGGGAAGAGCCGGAACGGGTCCTGATCAGCCCGGGCGGTGTGGAAATGGGCGGCCTCTTGGTCGTCCCCCTGGAGCGGGACTTCCGGAGGCTCAATGCCGACCTGATCCGCCACATCTACCGGGAAGTGACCGTCACGGCCGACCTGCTGGAAACATGGACCGACCATCTTTCCCGAGGGCTGAGCTGAGCGGCGTTCCCCGGTCCGTTCACCCTTCCCGGCTGCCTGCCGGCTCCCCGACGCGCACCCAGTGCATGCCGGCTGCGCCTCTCCCCTGACCCTGGGCTCCTCGACCGGGATTGCGAAGAATCCCCCTCCCGATCCCGAAACCGGATCAGCCGCCCAGCTTCCCCGTTTCCGCCAGGATTTCCAGGCCTTCGCGGTCCCGGATCGCAATCTCCTTTCCCTTGACCTCGATCAGGCCTGCCCCGCTCATCTTCGACAGGATCCGGGAGAGGGTTTCCGGAATCGTCCCCAGCAGACTGGCCAGCTGCCCTTTGGAAATGCCGAGCGTCAGCAGATCCCCCTGCTCCTCGTCTTCGCTGAGGTAGAGCAGGTAGGAGGCCAGGCGCCCGGGGACCTCCTTGAGGGTCAGGTTTTCGATCTGGACCGTAAACTGCCGCAGGCGCAGGGAAAGATCGGCCAGCAGATTCAGGCAGAGGGAGGGATTTCCGGAAATGAGCGCCACAAAGTCCGCCCGGGGAAAGAACAGAAGGTGGCTTTTCAGGAGCGTTTCCGCGTTGGCGGGGAACCGCGCTCCGGTAAACACGGCCACCTCGCCGAAGGAATTGCCCGGACCGTAGATATGGAGAATCTGCTCCTTGCCTTCCGGGGAGAGCTTGAAGATCTTGACCTGCCCGGAGACCACGACATAGAAGCCAGCTCCCGTGTCGCCTTCGCCGAAGATTCCTTTTCCCTTATCGTGAAACCGATCCTGCGCGATGGCCCGGATCCCGGCAAGCTGCGATTCGGGAAGCCCTCGGAAAAGAGGAATCGACCGGAGGATTTTCATGACTTTATCCATTGAAAGTTTCAGCCCCTTTTTTAAATTTTCCTTGCTCTTGATTTAAGTCAAGGAGAAAATAAAATACAGGGATATTCTTTCGAAAACGTTTTCTCGATGGAAGATAAAAATTTTCCCCGGGCAAAGATCGCGTGAAAGGGTTCACGACCCGGCGGCCGCTCGTCGAAAAAGCCGCAGAGCGGCGATTTCTCAAAGGGGAAAAAAATAGCGGAAGGGGTCCGTTCCCGATGAATTCTATTCATGATGAATTCTTTTCATAAGCAAGACCGAGGAACGGCTTGAGATCATCGTTGTCTTCATTCCGGAAGGAGCGGACCGCTGCAAGGCGAAGCCCTTCGGCAACGGCAGAAACAGGAGGGAATCAGCATGGAGAACGAATGGAAGGTCGATCCGCAGAGATGCAAGGGCAGCGGCATCTGTACGACGGTCTGCCCGATGAAACTCATCACCTTCAGGGGGCAGGAGAAAATCCCCGTCAGGATCGAGGGCGCGGAAGCGCTCTGCGTCGGCTGCGCGCGCTGTGTTTCCTCCTGCCCGAGCCAGGCCATTACCCTGACCACGCAGAAACTCGGCGACGACGAGCTCACCCGGAATAACCTGCTGGAGATAGACGCCGAAAAATGCGGTCGCGATTACCTCTGTGCGGCCGTGTGCCCCTTCAAACTCATCACGGTCAACAGGAAAACGCAGCTCCCCTTCCCCATCGATCAGGCGGAACTCCAGTGCATCTTCTGCGGACACTGCGTCGCCGTGTGCCCTCACGGCGCCCTCTCCCTGAAAAGCTGGAAACCGGGGGTCGCCAAAATCGGGCCTGACGGATTCCTCATTGCCGGCCCCCTCTCCCTGCGGACCATGAAGCCGGAGGAGTGCGCCCCGGTCAATGCCAAACCCCTGCCCCCGCCAGAGGAGGTCAAGGAGCTGCTGACCGCCCGCAGGTCGATCCGCCTTTACAAAAAGCAGCCGGTGGACCGTGAGACCTTGGCCGACCTTCTCGATACGGCCCGCTATGCCCCGACCGCAAGAAATGCGCAGCCGGTTCATTGGCTGGTCATCGAGGATGCCGCCGAGGTCAAACGCCTGGCCGGCCTGGTGATCGACTGGATGCGGCGGGTCATCCGGGAGGATTACAAGCTGGCGCAGGACCTGAACATGAAGCGTCTGGTGGCCGCCTGGGAAAACGGAGAAGATCGAATCTGCCGCGGAGCGCCCCATCTCTTCGTTGCTCACGCCGACGGAACCCTTTCCGCCTCCCAGAATTCCTGCACCATCGCCCTGACCTACCTGGAGCTGGCCGCCTTTTCCCATAGCCTGGGCGCCTGCTGGGGGGGCTTTTTCCACCGGGCCGCCGGTTCCTATGCGCCCCTCGGAGAAGCGCTTAACCTGCCTGCGGGTCACCAGGTCTTCGGGGCCATGATGATCGGCCACCCCCGGGTCCGCTATGCCCGAATCCCGGTAAGAAAGCCAGCGGCCGTCACTTGGCGGCCTTGAAGAAAAACTTCCTGCCCTTGACCTAAGTCAAGGAGAAATGTTTGCACAAATGCTATTTACTGTAACCGAGTAAAGTTTGTGATTCAGAATATTCAACATCATCAGCTATTTGCGGTTTCACTTTTTGATGAGTTCAAATAAAATTCTGAGTTATGCAAACGTTTCAAGGAGATAAGGCGGGGATTATGAGGTAATGCTCCCATAAATCGAGAGGAGCTTCGAAAAAACTCTCTCAACAAAAGCAGTCCCAATTCATTCCATCAAAATAAGGAGGCAGAACATGTTTTGTTTTCAATGCGAGCAGACAGCCGGTGGAACCGGATGCACCAAGGGCGGCGTATGCGGAAAGACGCCGGAAGTGGCGGCCCTGCAGGATCTTCTGATTCATGAGATCAAAGGGCTCGCCCTGGTCGCCCTGGAAGGGGAAAAAGTCGGGGTCCGTGACGACGCAGTCGACCGCTTCACCATCGAAGCGCTCTTTTCGACCCTCACCAATGTGGATTTCGATCCGGAGCGCTTCGCCGTTCTTCTGAATCAGGGGGCCC
>CAZKRB010000081.1:0-11045 GCA_964555065.1 uncultured Syntrophus sp. | reverse complement strand
GGGCCCCCTGATTCAGAAGAACGGCGAAGCGCTCCGGATCGAAATCCACATTGGTCAGGGTCGAAAAGAGGGCTTCGATGGTGAAACGGTCGACCGCGTCGTCACGGACCCCGACTTTTTCCCCTTCCAGGGCAACCAGGGCGAGCCCTTTGAGCTCATAGATCAGAAGATCCTGCAGAGCCGCCACCTCCGGTGTCTTTCCGCATACGCCGCCCTTGGTGCATCCTGTTCCATTGGAAGTCTGCTCACATTGAAAACAAAACATGTCCTTCCTCCTTGCTCTTGCTGTGATGATGATTATGATTTAACCAACGAAATATTTAAAAGATTTCTCTTGCCTCCATAAAATATTCCCACACATATTTTATTTTCTCTTTGATTTAGATCAAGAGCAAGGAGATTTTGTCAAAAAAGCACGCCACTATTTAGAAGACTCAAATCTGTTATTGTTGATTCATATTGCTGAGGGATGGGCTGACGTTTGAATTTCTTTCTTGACAAAGAGATGTTTTGCCGGGCACTATGTAAGTGAATACTCACTAACAAAAAGGAAACAACCATTGAACCTGACGAAAGAGGCTCGGCGCGACCAAGTGGTGGGAGCTGTTTTGAAAATCATT
The DNA here is from genome assembly GCA_964555065.1 of uncultured Syntrophus sp. Taxonomy (GTDB): domain Bacteria; phylum Desulfobacterota; class Syntrophia; order Syntrophales; family Syntrophaceae; genus Syntrophus. Next base: position 10,425 of record CAZKRB010000081.1, on the reverse strand, counting down.
GGGAACCATGGCATGGCAGGCTTGACCACATCGGCACTGGCAAAAGAGGTTGGGATGTCGGAAGCAAATCTCTACCGCCATTTCAAGAATAAACAGGAGATACTGTTGGAAACCGTTACCCAGATTGGGGAAAGATTAAGGCAAAACCTGGATACCGTCATGAAGTCCTGTTCTTCCCCGGCAGATCTGTTGAGGCAGATCTTTCAACTTCACCTCCGTTATGTCGGCCAGAACAAAGGCATTCCACGCCTCGTTTTCTCCGATGAGATTCACGCAGGCAATCCTGAGCTGAAACTCCGGTTGTTGGAGACAATCTCCTTTTACACAGAATCCCTTGAGGAGTTCATCAAGGCAGGCAAAAAAGACGGATCGCTCAAACAATCGATAGACCCGAAGGCTACGGCACTGACCATGATTGGAATCATTCAGGTGAGCATCCTCCGTTGGGCGCTTAGTGGCTTCACGCTGTCGATAGAAGAGGAAGGGCTCAATCTGTGGAACAACCTTGAAGCCTGCATAAAAAGATAACTTTCGAAAAGGGTTCTGTTATTCACAAGGCCGTAAACGACAGACGGTCGGCACAGGTTTGTTCGGCGAAGGGATCGAGACTGGAGAGAATCGATGAAAACAATTCTTTTTTTTACCATCATGTTCCTGACCTGCAGCAGCGTCCCGGCAGAGTCGGGGCAGGAACAAGGCCATGCAGGCGGCGCCAGGAGTTTTACCCTTCCCGATATCATCCGCTACGCGGCGATCAACAGTCCCGGCATCAAGCAGGCGGAAAGGAACGTGGACGTGGAACGTTCCGCCTTACGGGCTGCAAAAGCAGAAAGAATGCCGAGAATTGAACTGGGCGGGGGCGCTACCCGTTATCACTACCCAACGCCCGTGACGCCGATATCAGGGTCTCCCCTGGCGGGTGTGCCTTTTCCGGAATTCAGCGAAACCATTTACGACGCCGGCGCTTTTCTCCATCTTCCCCTTTACAAGGGCGGGAGGCTGGTCCGCAACGTAGAACTGGCGGAGTTGCGGGGGGCCGCTGCCGCCGATGCGCTGGTGGCCACGCGCCAGGATCTCATTTATAACCTCACGAGCGCCTACTGCAAAATTCTCCAGCTTCAGCGCCTTCTGCAATCCAGAGAAGCGCAGGTCAGAGAACTGGTGGCGCATGAGCGCCAGGTTAAGGACTTTTTCAAGGCGGGCAAGGTGGCGCAGGTAGCACTCCTGAAAGCGGAAGTCGAGGTGGCAAAAGCGCGGGAAAATCTTCTCCTGACGGATAACAGCCTGAAGACGACTTACGAGGTGCTGCGCAAGCTCATGGGGATGGAAGATCCGGGTCAGGAGATCCGAATTGCCGGAGAACCCGGGAACGCGAAAATCGATTACTCACTGGAGGAGGCTCTTGCGACGGCGGTGAAGACCAGGCCAGAGTATCTGACCGCGGCGAAGACCACGCAGGCCGCCGGGAAACGCGTGGAAATAGCGAAAGGCCGGAGACTCCCCTACGTCTACCTGGCGGGCCAGTACGTCGAGACGACGGGCAACTCCATCGATCCCAGGGAAAACTGGAACGCCGCGCTAAGGCTTTCTCTTCCTCTTTTTGACGGCGGCCTCATCACGGCGGAAATCGACCGGGCGAAGGCTGACCTGGAAAAGACGAAGCAGAATGAGCGATCCCTGCGGCTCGAGATCAACCAGGAGGTCAAAGAGGCGTTTTTAAGTCTCGACAATGCCGGCAAACGGATAGAGGTAGCCTCCAAGGCGATGGAGTCGGCAAAAGAGAATTTTCGGGTGGAGACGCTGAAGTACGGAAAAGGGGCCGGCACCACCACCGACGTGGTCGATGCCCAGACGAATCTCGTCCGGGTCGAGATGGACTACTACCAGGCCCTTTATGATCGGGACCTCGCGATCGCCGGGGTGCGCAGGGCGGTCGGCGAAGATCTTTCCGGGGAGGAACAGTCAAGATGAAAAAGCGGGGGTTGATAGTCGTCGGCCTGCTGGTTGTCGCCCTTCTGGCGGTCATCGTCTGGACCAGGGGCAAGGACCGGAGGGAAGAAGGGGTTACGAAGCTCTCCGGCAACATCGAGGTGACGGAGATGAATCTCGGCTTCAAGCGGCCGGGGAAGATCACCCTGCTGCTTACGGAAGAAGGACAGGCAGTGAGGAAGGGCGACCTGCTGGCGGAACTGGACCGGGAAGAGCTGGAGAATCAGCTCCGGCAGTACCAGGCCCAGGCGAGTGAAAGCACTTTCCGACTCGAGGAGCTACTGACCGGTTCTCGACGGCAGGAAATTGAGCAGGCCCAGGCGACTGTCAGCCAGGCGAAAGCCGAGCTGGTCAAGTCAAAGGCGGACTTCGACCGGGCGGAAGAGCTCTATGCCAACGGAGCCATCGCCCTCGAGGAGAGGGATGCCCTTCGCCGTGCTTATCTCGTGGCCGTAGCCCAGCACAAACGAAGCAGCGAAGCCCTGAGCCTGGTTCGGGAGGGACCCCGGAGAGAGGAAATCCAGGCGACCCGCATGCGCCTGCAACAGGCAAAAGCCGCCCTTGCCGCCGCTGAAGATCGCCTGGGAGATTCTTACCTCCACGCCCCTGCGAATGGGGTCATCCTGAAAAAGACGGCCGAACTGGGGGAAACGCTCGCGGCCGGCGTGCCCGTTTACAAGCTCGGGGATCTCGCCAACCCCTGGGTAAAGGTCTATATCAAGGAGGACAAACTGGGCTTGGTGAAACTCGGGCAGCATGCCTCGGTGACGACGGACTCGTATCCGGGGAAGGTCTACGAGGGAACCGTCACCTATATCGCCTCCGAGGCTGAGTTTACGCCGAAGAACGTTCAGACCGAGGAGGAACGGGTAAAGCTCGTCTTCGGGCTGAAGGTCAGCCTCGAAAATCCGGCCGGCGAGTTGAAACCGGGCATGCCCGCCGACGTACGGATCAGACTCCGGTAAGACCGAGGGAATGCGATGGCCGACGAGAACGAAGCGATACGCACGGAAGACCTCTCCCGGATCTTCGGGACGAATGCCGCGATCGACAGGCTGAACCTGACGGTCGAAAAGGGGGAGCTTTTCGGCCTGGTTGGGCCTGACGGGGCGGGCAAAACGACGCTCCTGCGGCTTCTGACGGCCATCTTGGACCCCTCATCGGGAAATGCCTGGGTTGGCGGGAGATCGATTCTCGACGAGGGCGAGGAAATCAAGGAGCATATCGGCTACATGTCGCAGCGGTTCGGGCTCTACGAGGACCTCACGGTTATGGAGAACATCCTGTTCTATGCCGATCTTTACGAGGTGCCGAAGAAAGAGAGGCCGCCGCGGATCCAACGGCTTCTCGGATTCAGCAATCTTACCCCCTTTGCGGGCAGGAGAGCAGGGAACCTGTCCGGAGGGATGAAGCAGAAGCTCGGGCTGGCCTGCACGCTGGTCCACACTCCGGAGATCCTCTTCCTCGATGAGCCCACCAACGGGGTCGATCCCGTCTCCCGGAGGGATTTCTGGAGAATCCTGTACGATCTTCTCCGGGAAGGGATCACGACAATCGTTTCCACGTCGTATCTCGATGAAGCGGAACGATGCACGAGAGTCGCCCTTTTCGATAAGGGACGTCTCTTGCTGGTCGAAAAGCCCGACGCCATGAGACAGTCATCTCCCTATCCGATGCTGGAGATCTGGTGCGACGATTCGCGGAAGGCCGGCGAGGTTGCGAGGAGGATGGAGGGCGTGATCAACGTGAGCGTTTACGGCGACCGAATCCACGTGGGCCTTGAACGGAAAGAGCGGGGTGACGAGGTCGTCGCCGCTCTCCGCAGCGAGTCGATTCGCCTTCGTGACCAAAGGGAGGCCCTGCCTTCGATCGAGGACATCTTCATTTCGACAGTCAGCCGAGAACGATGAGAGCAGATGATATCGCGGTCAGGATTGAGGGGCTGACAAAAAAATTCGGTGAGTTCGTGGCCGTTGACTCCGTCAGTCTGACCGTCAGCAAAGGGGAAATCTTCGGCTTTCTGGGGCCGAACGGCGCGGGCAAATCAACGACCATCAAAATGCTCTGCGGGCTGCTGACGCCGACGGAGGGCACGGGGTCCGTCGGCGGGTATGATGTCCGGCGGGAATCGGAGGAGATCAAGAAACATATCGGTTACATGTCCCAAAAGTTTTCCCTCTATGAAACGTTGACGGTGGAAGAGAACATCGATTTCTTCAGCGGCATTTACGGGGTGCCTAAGAACAGGAAAAGGGAACGCAAACAGTGGGCGCTCCGGATGGCAGGCCTACAGGGCAGGAAAGACACGCTGACGGGGAGCCTGCCCGGCGGGTTCAAGCAACGCGTTGCCCTCGGCTGTGCAATCCTTCATGAGCCCCCCATCATCTTTCTGGATGAACCGACTTCCGGAGTCGATCCCGTTTCGCGCCGCAGTTTCTGGGACCTGATTTACCGGATGTCGGCTGAAGGGGTAACGGTCTTTGTCACGACCCACTACATGGACGAGGCCGATTACTGTGATCGTCTCGGGCTCATCTACCGGGGCAGGCTCATCGCCGAAGGCACTCCCCGGCAACTGAAAGAAGACTATATGACGAGGGACGTCGTGGAAATCGATGTCGGGGATGTCGTCGGGGCGATGGCAGTGCTGGAACGCCGGGAAATCGAGAGCGTGGTCTTCGGCAGTCTCCTTCACGCCACGGTCGAGAGAGAGGCGGAAGGGCCGGCCAAGCTCAAAGGGATACTCGAGGGAAATGGAATTGAGGTGCATCGGATAGAGAGAATCCCTCCGTCCCTGGAAGATGTGTTTGTGACCCTGATTGAGGTGGCATGATGAGATTCCTGCGGATCAAGGCCGTAACGAAGAAGGAGCTGATCCAGATCTCAAGGGACCCCTTCAGCCTGGCCCTGGCGTTTCTCATGCCGGTCCTCCTGCTCTTTCTCTTTGGCTATGCCATCACCCTGGATGTGGATAACCTGAAAACCGTGGTCTACGACCAGGACAACAGCAGCGAGAGCCGGGAATTTCTTGCGGAACTGGTGCAATCGGGATACTTTGCGGTCGTCGGTTATCCGTCAACTCCGGAGGAGATCACCCCCTATCTGGACAAAGGAATCGCCCGCGTCGCCATTTGGATCCCCCTTGATTTCTCGAAGAACCTCAGAACAGGAAAAGAGATCCAGGTGCAGGTCCTCGTGGATGGCAGCGACTCCAACACGGCCACCATCGGACTCGCCTACGTGGCAGCCGTAGCGGATCTTTTTACCCAGCGGATGAGCCCACAAAGGAGGCTTCCGCCCATCGAGCCCCGGATCCGGGTCTGGTACAACTCGGAGCTCAAATCGCGGAACTATGTTATCCCCGGGCTCGTCGCGGTGATCATGGGGATCATTGCGGCGCTCCTGACCTCCCTCACCGTGGCCCGCGAATGGGAAAGAGGCACCATGGAACAGCTGGTGTCGACCCCGATCAAGAAAACGGAATTGCTCCTCGGCAAGTTGATCCCCTATTTTCTCATTGGCCTGATCGACGTGGCCGTTTCCGTCGTCATCGGCGTCTTCCTTTTCGGCGTCCCCTTCCGGGGGAGCGTCGTTCTCCTCTTGCTGGTTTCAAGCATCTTTCTCTTCGGCGGTCTCAGCCTCGGCATCCTCATCTCCGTGGCGGCGAAGTCGCAGCTCGTGGCGAGCCAGGTGGCCATGGTCACTTCCTATCTCCCCGCCTTTCTCCTGTCGGGTTTCATGTACTCCATCGCCAATATGCCGGAGCCCCTTCAACTGTTGACGCGGATCATCCCGGCCAGGTACTTCGTTGCTCTCATCAAGGACATCTTTCTGAAGGCCAATCCTTTTAAATTCCTGGCCTTTGATACCTTCCTCCTGAGTGTTTTCGGGATTGTCGTCTTCGCGCTGGCGAACAGAAAGTTCAGGAAAAAAATTATCTGAGAGAGAAACGGACTTGGAAACAGGAGCACGCAGTGGGTGAGCGCATCCGGCAGATGATCAGAAAGGAGTTTATCGAGCTTTTCCGGGACAAGCGGATGAGGGGGATCGTCTTTCTGATCCCGATCATCCAGCTTTTCGTTTTCGGCTATGCGGTGACCACCGATGTGACTCATATTGTGACCGCCTTTTACGATCGCGATGGATCTGTAGACAGCAGGGAACTGGCCAGGCGGTTCGAAGGATCGGGCTACTTCGAGATCCTTTACCGTATTTCCTCGGGCAAGGAACTGCGGGAACTCGTCGACCGGGGAAAGGTGCTCTGTGCCGTGGAAATAGCGGAAGGCTTCTCGAAGGACCTCGCCCGGGGGTTCCCGACCGCCGTCCAGGTCATCGTCGATGGAACTGATTCGAACACGGCCACGGTGGCCGGCAGTTACGCCTCTCGAATCATCACGCAGTATGGGAGGGAAAGGGGAACGCGAATCGCAGCGAGCCCCGTGAAACTGGACGTAAGGGCGCGGGCCTGGTTCAACCCGGATCTGAGGAGCAGGAACTACAACGTCCCGGGGGTGATCGCCATCCTGATCATGCTCATCTGCCTCCTGCTCACTTCCATGGCGGTCGTGAGGGAGCGTGAAATCGGGACGATGGAACAGCTCATGGTCACCCCGTTGCGTCCCTTCGAACTGATGATCGGCAAAACCATCCCCTTCGCGCTGATCGGGTTTTTCGACATGCTCCTCGTGACCGCCGCAGGCACCGCCTGGTTTAATATCCCGATCAAGGGTTCCCTCCCCCTCCTCTTTCTGGGTACCGTCATTTATCTTATCTCGGTCCTGGGGATCGGGCTTTTCATCTCCACGATTTCCCGGACGCAGCAGCAGGCCCTCATGTCCACCTTCCTCTTTTTCGCTCCGGCCATTCTCCTGTCAGGATTCATGTTCCCCATCGAGAATATGCCGGTTTTCGTGCAGTACATCACGTACGTGAACCCCCTGCGGTATATCCTAGTGATCATTCGCGGCATCTTTCTCAAAGGCAACGGAATGGACATTCTGTGGCCGCAGATGACCGCGCTGACCATTCTCAGCCTGCTTCTCATCGGGGTCAGTTCACTAAGATTCAAGAAAAAGATCGGGTAAAGTAGGGGTCAGCTCACGAAACGGATTTGGACGTACGTTAGGGTTGTGAATATGACGTGAATCCAATGAGTTAAATAAACCGCACATGTTAGAAGATCGTCGCATCGGACGATCTTCTAACATGCTGAATTTCCACCTATATATTTTCTTAGCGTACGATATTTTCCCTTTCGTGAACTGGCCCCATAAGGAGGACATGTTTATGGACTGGATAAGGGAAAACTGGTTTTTTTATTTTGATATTCATCTTTTTCATCTGGATGCACTTTTCCGGACATGGGTGTTGCGGCCATGGCGACCACGGAGGACATGAACACGATAAGGAAGGCCATAAGAAGTATGGACAGGGATTTAACGGCAGAAACAAAAGCGCGGTACAATCGTATCGCCCCGTACTATGATCTCGTAGAGTTCTTCTCTGAGCGTGTTTTCAAACGTTGGCGAAGAAAGTTGCTGTCACATGCAAAGGGAAAGATTCTGGAGGTCGGTGTCGGCACAGGAAAGAATTTTCCTTATTACCCAAAGGACGCCGACATCACGGGCATAGACATAGCGGATAAGATGCTTCCCCTTGCGAAGAAAAGAGCCGACGGGCTGGGGCTTGCGATAAAGCTTATGGAAGGCGATGTTCAAGCACTTTCATTTCCCGATAATTTTTTTGATACGTCTGTCGCAACATTTGTATTCTGTTCTGTGCCCGATCCTGTTTTGGGCTTGCAAGAATTGAGGCGTGTTGTGAAGCCCGGCGGTCAAATCCTTCTTCTTGAGCATGTCCGTATCGATCGGCCGGTCATCGGCTACTTAATGGATGTTTTAAATCCTATATTTGTTTCCTTGCTGGGACCGAACATCAATCGCCGTACAATAAAGAACATCGTAAAAGCAGGTTTGGCGATACAAAATATAGAACATCTTGGTCCTATGGGGATGGTGAAAATGATTATAGCTGATCCCAGCAAAACAGGAGGATGATAATCATGAAACGAATCTACGAAGACAACTCCCGTTCCATCGGCAATACGCCGCCTGTGAAACTGAATCATCTTACAGAGGGAATGCCGGCGACGGTCCTTGCCAAGTAGGCCGGCTTTCAGGATCATGTCCATGTCCTCCTTATAGTCTTACCCTATGTAGTCAGGCAACCCTGTAGTAAAGAAGAAATTCGCAGCATAGGGGCGGGGCCCTTGATGGTTGGTCCCGGTACTATTGCGACAGGTATCCTGATTTTGAGCAACAGCCAAAGGTCCTGTCCCGCGTTCTCCAGATCTTTATAGCGGCCGTCGGTGTGCACTTCCGGATGTCGGGCAGTCACAAGTTGACAACGCTGTGGAAGTGAAAGGAAAGGAATCCTTATGTACAAACTCGTTCTGGTCCGTCACGGAGAAAGCACATGGAACCGGGAGAAGCTCTTTACGGGTTGGACTGATGTGGATCTGACGGCAAAGGGCGCCAAGGAAGCTAGAACCGCCGGAAAGCTGCTCAAGCAGCAGGGGCTTACCTTTAATATCGCCTTTACCTCTCTGCTGAAGCGGGCCATCCGGACCCTGTGGATCATTTTAGATGAGATGGATCTTCTGTGGATTCCTGCCGTCCACGACTGGCGGCTCAATGAAAGACACTATGGGTCGCTTGAGGGACTGAGCAAAATCAAACTGGCCGAGGAATACGGGGAGCAACAAGTAAAAATCTGGCGACGCAGCTTCGATGTCCGTCCTCCGACGCTGGCCAGGAACGATCCTCGTTGCGAGGGACATGACCGTCGCTATCGGAACATTCCCCCGCAGCAACTTCCCATGGGGGAATCTTTGAAGGATACCCTGGAGCGTGTCCTGCCCGTCTGGAACGAGTTCATCGTCCCGGCAATCCGGACGGAAAAGCAGGTCCTGATTGTCGCCCACGGGAACAGCCTACGGGCTCTTGTCAAAGTTCTCGAAGAGATATCCGATGCGGATATCGTCGATTTCGATATTCCGACGGGAATCCCCATGATCTATGAACTGGACCGGACAATGAAACCGATGTCCAGGTCTTAAGCAGAACACCAGCAATATTCACAGCATGCCACGAGGAGCCATTCAAAATTTCCATAAAAAGAATAGGAATTGGGGGTGAATTTAAACAAACGGCTCTAAAGTCAAGTAGGAGAGCGGAACAATCCTGGGGCTTGACTTTTATGCTGCGGTCTTTATTGACACTCGCTTCTCCGTGTTCATGCAGGGAAACCATCGGCAGAATGGGCCAATGAAAACATAGCTGCGTTTTCGCCCTGTAGGAATTCCCTTTTTATAAATGGAACTGGAATATCGTTCCATTTTCCTGTAAAACTCCCTCTTGAAATGGTCAGTTTTCTTCAATTTATTCCCTGAAACTTCCGGTTCTTTACATTATCGGAAGTATGAAAAGAGAGGCAAGCGGATTATGAGCGTTTTTGACTAAAACCGCAAAATGTATTCTTTTGTTTAAAGAATAGCCTCAATTCCCTTGTGGCGGATCACGTTCAGGAGTGCGAGCGCCGCGCCTGTCGGACGCTTCGCGCCGCGTTCCAATTGCGAGATGTACCCGACCGTTAAATTGAGATAGTGGGCAAAGACCGCCTGGCTCAGGTGCGCTTGTTCGCGCATTGCGCGGATATCTTCGCCTGTCAACGGCTCAATCGCGGTTTTGTCTTTCACGCCGAGGTGCCGCATGGTGATTTTTTCGTAAGCTGCCTTATCCAGAAGGCCCGCGTTTTTCATGTCCGTGGCTGTTTCAAGCAGTGCCTGGGTCAGCCGACCGTATCTCTTATTTTTCGTTGTCATAATCTACCTCCTTTAAAAGCCCCTCTTTAATGGCATGTTCGAGTTGCTTTTCCTCCGCTTCAAGCCATGCTTCGCCGATTTCTCGCAGTGTTTCCAAATCGTCCTCCTCGATGTTGTCCCGTTCGCTTTTTGCGAAGCCGTAAAGGAACACCGCCCGATTGCCGGAGCGGTAGGCAATCAGCAGCCGGTAGCCACCTGAGCGGCCTTGTCCTGCTCGCGCCACCCGTTGCTTGATGATCCCGCCGCCTAAATCGGCGTCCACAATCCCTCGCTCCGCGCGTTCGATAGCATCACAAAGGCTGTCATCCCCAAGCCGTTCCTTCCGTGCGTAACGCATGAACCATTTTGTTTTGAAAAGCTGCACGCCACCCCCAGACGCTGTGAACTATAGTACTATAAACCATATTATGCAACCACAATTTTTTGGGTGAATTTAAACAAACGGCTCTAAAGTTCCATAGGATTTTACCCCACCTGAACATCCCCATCTGCCATAAAGCTATTCATTGTGCTTCATTAGAGTATGCCCTATAGAGGCGTTTTTGCTGAGACAC
>CAZKRB010000080.1:0-11118 GCA_964555065.1 uncultured Syntrophus sp. | reverse complement strand
CAGCAGATTCGGCTTGCTTACCACCCGGGTGGCGTTCACGGCGGGATGATTTTCCAGAACCAGTTCCACCTCCCGGGGATAGACGTTGAATCCGCTGGTGATGATCATCCGCTTCTTTCTGCCGGTGAGGAAAAAGAACCCCTCTTCGTCGCGGAAGGCCAGGTCGCCCGTATGGAGCCAGCCGTCGACGATGACTTCCCGGGTTGCCTCCTCATTCCTGTAATAGCCCTTCATCACGTTATCGCCGCGCAGGATCAGTTCGCCCACCTGTCCGAAGGGTACGTCGGCGCCCTGCTCAGTGACCAGGCGGATTTCCACCCCGGGGATCGCCGTTCCGATGGAGCCCGGTTTCTGCGGGCCGTCGGGCCTCATCAGGGTGCAGACCGGTGAGGCTTCGGTCAATCCGTACCCCTCCACCAGGGTCGTGTGGAATTTCCCGTTGAATTCCGGAATGTATTGGGCGGGCATGGCCGCCCCGCCGGTGATGCAGAATTTCAGGGAGCGGATGTCGTACCGGTCCGACTCTTCCGCGAGGAGCATCCCCAGGAAAAGGCGGGGCACGCCGGCGATAAAGGTTATCTTCTCCCGGCAGATGATCTGGAAGATTTCGTCAAGATTGAACGACTCCATCAGGAAAAGGCCCGCCCCGACCCGGATGGCGCCCAGCATGTTGGCCACGGCGCCGAAGGTATGGAAAAACGGAATGACCGCCAGGCCCATGTCGGTGTCGTTGACGTGGCACAGATTCCCCAGCAGGGCGGACTGCGTAACGAGGTTGTGGTGAGTCAGCACGGCGCCCAGGGGCCTTCCCGTGAGGCCGGCGGTATAAATCATGACCGCGGGGTCGTCTCCGGTAAGGTCCGGGATCTCCAGAACCGGGGAAGAAGCTTCAATGAGCGGCCAGAAAGAAACAAAAGCGTCCGCCGAGGGGGGGGGATTATCATTCCCGTCGGTGACAATCAGGTGCCGGCAACTCGGAATCTGTCGGACCATGGATTCGTAACGGCCGGCGCCGGAGGCGGTGGTGACCAGAACCTTCGCCTCGCTGTCCTTGAGGAGATACTGAAGCTCGTAGGCTGTTGAGGCCGTGTTGATTGTGACCGCCACGGCGCCGATCTTCAGGGCCGCGAAATAGGCGATCACAAACTCGGGACCGTTGGGAAGAACGATCGCCACTTTGTCGTTTCTCCCCAGTCCCCGTTCCTTCAGGGCATTGCCCAGAGCGTTTACCGCGGCATTCAGGGCCGCATAGGTAAGCCGCCGGTCTTCGAAAACGACGGCAACATGGTCCGGATAGCGCCGGCAGGTATCCTCCAGCATCCGTCCTAAATTCATTTTTTATCTCCAATAAGCTCAAAATCGTGTCCCCTCTTAGCACAGCCGGAGGAATTTTTTCAATAAAATAAAACCATGTCCCGTTGACTCATCGACAGGGACGGGCGCGGGAGACGGGAAAAACGCTGCGCACCTCGGCGGTTTTTGCCGCCCCGGTTCTGATTGACAAAAAATGGCATATCCGATACACCGCGAGGAAAACGCTGGATTGCAACCGGAAGTTCCGCCTTCCGTTCAGCTCCGAAACGGACATCCTGGAAATGGAAAAATCCCTGACAACCGCCGTTCTTTTGTGCCTGCTGCAGAGCATTCCTCTGCCCGTGAGGAAATTCCTGTTTTCCGCCCTGGCCCTGGGCATTTACCACCTGGTGCCGGGACGACGCCTGGTTGCCCTCTCTAATCTCCACCTGGCCTTTCCGGAAAAGTCGATGGACGAAATTGTCCGGATTGCCAAGGGGGTCTACCGGAACTTCGGCATCCTGGCGGCGGAATTTGTCGAAATTCCCCGGTTGAATGAAAGACGGATCGCTTCCTTCATGGAAATCCGAGGGATGGAAAATTATTTCCAGGCAAAGGCGAAAAATAAGGGGGTGATCATGCTGGCCGGTCACTTCGGCAACTGGGAATTGATGGCGACCGTTTTCCCCCTCGTGGAAGACCCCATGACGGTGCTCTACCGGCCTTTCGATAATCCGGTGATCGAAAACCTCGTGACCTGGGTGAGAACCTCGACAGGGAACCGACTGATCCCTGCGGATCGGGCCTTGCGGGAGATGCTGCGCTGTCTGGGAAGGAAAGAGACCCTGGGGCTGCTGATCGACCAGAACTGGGACCGGAAGGAAAGCTGCTTCGTGGAGTTTTTCAACCGGCCGGCCTGCACCTCCACCGGACTGGCCTATCTGGTCCTCAGGACGGGCGCCCCGGTCCTGCCCTGCTTCCTCACCCGCCGGGAGGACGGGAAATATCTCCTGCAGATCGGCGCCGAACTGGAGATCATCGATACGGGAGACATGGAGGGGGATGTGGTGGCCAATACCCAGCATTACACCCGGGTCATCGAGGAGATCGTCCGGCAGTACCCGGAGCAGTGGTTCTGGGTGCATCAGCGATGGAAGACGAAACCCTTTCAAGTGCGGCCTGAGGAACGCCGAGCCGCTCCGGGGGAAGGCAACGCAACGGAGGAAAAACCTGAATAGCTCGATTCAGTTCCGGTTTTCTTTTTTCTTTTCACTCCAGAACTTCAACCCGAGCCACAGGACGGCGAGGATCACTACGGCAATCACAATGTAGGCGATGCTCTGCCCCAGGGATTCCTGCTTGACGCCTTTGCCGATGAGGGTGAAGGGGATGGCTTCCGGAAGCAGCCCGATGGCCGTGCCGACGAGGAAATCGAGCGGCCTTATCGGAGACAGACCAAGGAGCAGGTTGATGACCATCCCGTGAATGGGAAGTTGCCGGGCAAGGATGACCCCGGGAATTCCCCCCCGTTTGAGGAGCCTGGTCAACTGATCGATCTTTGGGTAGCGGCGGATGATATAGGCCCTGCCCAGCCGCCTGACCACGGAGAAAACGATATAATAGCCGATGATGGTTCCGGTCACACTGTAAAGCAACCCCTGGTAGAAGCCGAAAAGCATTCCCCCGAGCGTGCAGAGGAGGAGTCGGGGAATCCCGATTGAGACCAGGATCGCCACACTTGCCGTGAAGAGGAAGGGCGCCAGCGTCCCGTAACGGCGAATTCCCTTGATAAAAACCAGAAGCTCCGCCCAGTATTCCCTGAGGGGGGACAGGTTCAGCAAAAGGATGACCAGGAAGAAAGCCAGAATGAAGAGAAGATCTTTGCGCATGGACAGAAAATAATGCGAGTCCGGCTTTTCAATCGAGGTCCTGGGATCCATATCGGAGTCGCTTTTTGAGGGAATCATCCTGTTGTATCCTCTTTAGGGGTGGTGAAGAGGTTCTCCGCTTCCATCCGGTCCACCGAGACTCTCCGCAAGTCCGAACGCAAAAACAGGCTCCCCCCGGGACAGGAATAAACCAGCCGGCAATGCTGCCGCAGGTAAGGCAGCATTCGGGGCCATTGAAAACGAGCCAGGGCGACCAGCTCGGGCTGAACCTGGCGAAGGATCTGCGGCAGTTCTTCGCTCAATGGAAATGAAGACTTCGGATACAGATAAAGCCGGGGACATGCCCTGATTTGCTGATCATCGCCTTTCCGGATTCGGTTGTACCTGCTGCCGGCAGGGAGAGCCGGCAGCGAGGATATACAGCGCGTCATTGTTCCCTTCGTAGAGTCTGATCCGCTCCAGTTGACAGACTCCGGTTCGCCGCGTCTCTTTAAGAAACCTGTCCGTCGCCAGCAGCAGGAACGGCTTGCCGTCCTTCAGCATTTTTTCCAGTTCCGCCTCCTCCACGATGGGAATCGGCCGGCCGTAATAGTAGATAAGCTCGGTCAAGAGGATCGTCCGGTAGATATAAACGGGAGCTTCCCCTCGCAGGGCGTCCAGCCTGGCTGCAACCGCGGGAAAAGGGGCATAGCGGTAGGACATCATTCGCCCCTGCACCACCGTGTAATAGCCGATGAAGCCGGCGATCAGCAGAGCGCTGAAGGCGGCCAGGATAACCGCGGCCGATCTCCAGCGCCGCCTGGCCTGTTCGAGGCCATCGGCCAGGGCCATGCCGAGCCACACGGCCAGGGCCGGGTAGAGGGGCAGGATGTACTTGGCCCTCTTGTGGGCGATCAGGGAAAAGAGGATCAGCGGGATCAATGCGGCCAGGCCGAAGAACCTCCCCGCCTCGGTGGCGGACAGCTTCCGGAACTGCACCCGCGGCTGCCAGAGCAGCACCAGGGTCCACGGGAGAAAACCCGTTGCCGCGGTGCGCAGGTAGTAGTAGAAGGACTCCCCCTCCCGGCCGGCGATCTTGGTGGTTGTTTCTCTGGAGATGACCTCGAACAGCGGCGTCCCCTGCAGCTGGGTATTGACATAGACGAACCAGGGGAAGGCGATGACGGCAAAGAGCAGCCAGCCACGCCGGTCGATCAGCCCTTTCAGGGCGTTTCTGCTTTGAGCCGGCAGGCCGTAGCACAGGATCGGCGGCAGGAAGAACAGCAGGGCGACCGGCCCTTTCGTCAGAAAGGCGAGGCCCATGAGGGCATAGGCCCCGTAAAGGCTGGAGCGGCTTTCCTGCTTCAGGTACTGGAAATAGCACACCAGGGAGGAAAAGATACAGAGAGTCAACAGCATCTCCAGCTCCGCAATCCGGGCGTGCATGGTGAAGAGCCGGGATGTGACCAGAGTCAGCACTCCGAGGAGAGCGGCCCAGCGTCCGACCTGTTCCCGCAGGGCGAAAAAGAGCACCCAGGCGACGCCCATCGCGCTGAGGGCCGAGGGCAGGCGAAGCACCCATTCTGAAGTGCTGTGGGCGAGAAGACCGAAAATCGCCCCGAACCAGTAGAACAGGGGGGGCTTTTCCAGGTAGACCTCGCCGTTCATCGTCGGGATGAGCCAGGAGGAATGTTTCATCATTTCCTGCAGGACGACAAGCCGTCGCCCCTCGTTGTGGGTCAGCAGGGGGATCGACCAGATGTCCCAGAAAAAAACCAGGAACGATCCGGCGACCAGCATCCAGAAGAAGAGGCGGAAGAGCTGATCTTCGGAGCTGATATCCGGTGCTGTTGAGTCTGTTGATCCTTTCATGGTGATCCTTTTGTCTTTATTTCTCCGTGTTCAGTAAAGCTTTCTTCTCCTGACCGATGGAGCTTCCAGAGGATTGTGATCATGGCCATGATCGCATAGAGGATCACCGCGTTTCTGCTGTTCAAAATATTTCCAAATGACCCCGCAGTCAAAAAAGCGGCCAGGCAGGCCGTGAGGCCTGTTCCCCAGTGTCTTAAAAAAGGACTCTTGGCCTTGGTCATCAGTTCCCCGCTCATCTTGAAAGCACGAAATAAGATCCAGCAAAAAAGAACAAAACCGACCAACCCTAGTCTAAGGGCAATATCCAGAAATACGTTGTGCGGATGAGGGTATTCAATCTGCGTTACAAATTTTTCCGGGAGTCGTTTATTAAACAGGGAAAAATTTTTCCTGTAAG
The DNA here is from genome assembly GCA_964555065.1 of uncultured Syntrophus sp. Taxonomy (GTDB): domain Bacteria; phylum Desulfobacterota; class Syntrophia; order Syntrophales; family Syntrophaceae; genus Syntrophus. Next base: position 5,688 of record CAZKRB010000080.1, on the reverse strand, counting down.
CTTCTACTCCGTACCCGAATCCAGCAAGGGGCTTGTCCTTAAGCATCTCATAATCCGTTGCATAAATTTTTATTCTTTCATCGCTGCGGATATTGTCAAAAGATAATCTTTTTTGCTGATCCGGGCTTATATTAAAAATTACGGCGGCTGCGGCAAAAAGAGCTAGCGTGGTTAGAATAAGAGGTTTTTTGAATTTTGATGTGAAAAGAAGAAAAAGGCATCCCACCGCAAGAGCCAGTAAAGAGGCCCGTGAATACGTGAGAAGAACTGCCGCAAAGGTACTGATAAAACAAATCAGCAAGGCGGTTTTTTCGCGCCATTTTCGGGCCATGGAAAAGTAAAACAACGATAAGAGCACTCCGAACATACAGCACTGAGCAATCTGATTGGTCTGCATCCTATCCAGGTCCAGTCGGAAGGAAAGGGGATTTGCCGAAAGAACGTAGATGTAGAGGATTGCTCCCAGAGAAAACAGAGTGGTTGAAACGATGAAAGACCAGAGGAGGACAAGGAAATGTACCTTCCTGGTAAAGAAAGAAATAAGCAGATAATACAGGATCAGGAATCTTAGAAGGTATCGGTTGACATCATGCAGGGTGTTTTCCCAATCAAAGGCCCAGAGGGTGCTGGCAAAAGCCCACAGGAAAAAGAAAAGAAAAGGAAGACCAAGGGGAGAGCTGAAGTCAGGTCTTGTGGTGCGGGACCATAGCAGTGGCAACGCAAAGATGAGCGCGGCATAAAAAAATATCTCGGTCAAGGCGGAGGCGTACTGCTGGAAAGGGTTCAGGAAAATAAGGAGTGTAAGAGAGAGGATGATGACACCCTGGATCAATTGATGCCGGGGTTGTTTGATGCAATCGGAAAACATGGCAGAACCTTGTCATTCTTTTGGTTTTTATAAGAATTGATCAGTGACGGTAATAATCGGCGATGTCGTAAAGGGTAACACGCCGGGGATTCCTTGCTTTTTTCCGCTCGTTCCGCCAGCGGTGCAGTTTCTGAAAAGGTCTCTGGTTAACACTTCCGGCCAGAGTGTCAAGCAAATCGTTGCTTCCGTAGCTCTTCTTGAAAAGGGCAAAAACGAGCTCCCGTTCTTCGGGCTTCAAATCCTCCCCCAGGGAGACGAGGAGCTTCGACACTTCGCGGCAGGCGCATTCCATGGGGGTTTCCCAGGGGCGTCCCATTTCAAAATCCACGTGATAAAAGCGACGATCTGCCACCAGGATGTTCTGGGTATTGGCATCGATGTGAAAGAGTAGAGAGTCCCGGGTCAGGAAGGCCAGCCGATGCCGTTGGGAAAGATCCTCAAAGAAGTCCTGGAGCAGGTCCCGGCATGAGGAATATCCCTGGTGCAGGAGCCGCCTTAACGTGACGCCCTCGACGAAGGTCGTGGAGAGATGGGGGACCGCTTCATATTCCGGGAATGGGGAGGCAAGGACTTCCGGAACAGGAAAACCCCTTTCGCGCCAGCGCCTCAGGCAGTCTTCTTCAAAGGCCTTCCGCTTCCGGGGAGGAAGGTATTCGATCGGTTGGCGAACGCCGATCCGGTTCAGCAGGCACCGGAGTTCATAGGAAAATCTGGGTTTCTTCGGGCCATAGACTTTCACGAATACGGACCGACCGTTGAGGGGAACGCGAAAGGCTTCGTTGCTGTGAACGGATTTCAGGGCGTAGGGCGCCAGGCGGTTCAGAAAATCGCGTCTCCCGCTGCGAACATGCCCCCTGGAGAGCATGGCGCTATGCTGCCGGCGGATTTTCTGCGATCCAGTCAAAGATCTTTCCCATCTGCTGCTTATAAGAGTATTGGGTCAAAACTTTCTGCTGCCCCGCCAGGGCGATGCGCTCTCTTGCCGCCTCGTGTTGGAGATAATAGGTCACCTTTTCCAGCAGCTCTTGGTCGGACTCGTAAACCTCAACCTCTTTTCCGATCTCGAAGGCGGCTTCGATCCCCGGTGTCCTGTTGCCGAGATAAAAGCCGCCGCAGCCGGCCACGGCAAAGATCCGGTTGCTGAGATAGAGGCCCGCCAGAGGAATGTCCGCATCCTGGCCGATGTAGATCTTGACGTTCCGGATCACGTCGGCAAAATCTTTCATATAGGCTTCTTTTCCGGCCCAGGCGTGATGGACCCCGCCCCAGAAATAGGGGATGTTTTTCCAGTTCCGGGCCAGGCGCGCCCCCCACCATTTGATGTCCACGGAATTTTTCCGGAGCAGCGTCACCAGTTGACAGCGCTTCTTGTAGAAGGGATAGCCCATGGAGCCGATCATGGCGGCTTCCGCATAAGGGACGCCCCTGCGGTGCGGCTCATCGGTGCCGATGCCGAAGAACTCGGGATCGAAACCCTGGGGAATCCATTTGACGTTTTTTACGCCGTTTCCGGCGAAAAAGAGCCCCGTGTCTTCCGTATTGGTTACGACGTAATCGTTGGCCCTGGCGAAGGGAAGCATCCAGTCCTGCATCATGCTGGTGGTCAGCCACAGGATGGTGATGCAGCCTTTCCGTTTAAAATCGGCCATGAGTTCGGGAGTCAGTTTTTCTCCCTTCAAGGTGAAGAGGTACCGCGGTTTCCTGCGTTCGACGATTTCCCTCAATTCTTTTTCAAAGTCGGCGTGAGAGCGGTAGTCGTAGCCGATCACGTCATAGCCGAGCTGCCGCAGGCCGGCGATCATGTACCGGCCGGAATTAAGCGGCTGATCGATGGGGCCGCAGAAAAGGACGGTTTTGTTTTCCAGGTTGTTCCGGTTCATAGGGTAAGGCCTCGGCGCACCAGCCAGTAGAGGCACCAGAGGAAGGAGCGGCGGTTATCATGGATCAGCGTCATGGTAAGGTTGACGGAAAAGGGCTCCTCAACGGGGATGGCTGTTTTCTGCATTTGAATCGCCACTTTCCCGCGATTTTTCCGCTCCCGGTTGTTCAAGCGGGAGAATCTCCGCTGTTCGGAAACGGCAAGGTTGACCAGGATATCCGCGGAATCCAGAAAGCGGCTCGGCACCCAGTTCGAAAAGACGACCATCCTGCAGTCCAGGGCGTCCAGGCACTCCTTCCAGGAATCCTTGCGAAGGTTTAATTTCCTCCAATTCAGCCTCCAGAAGGGCGTCGAATAGAGGGTGTTGTCGTCGATGACCGCCAGGTCCCGCTTCCGGAGACGGCCGAACCCGAGCCGGGCAAAATCTTTCACGAAAACGGTCTTCCCGCAACCCGGCAGGCCGGCGACGGCAATGACAATCCTGGGGGAGCGCAGGAGGAGCGCTTCCACTTCCCGGCGAAGCCGTTCCATTCCCCTGATCCCTTCAAAAACGCCAATATCCGTCACAATAATCTCCCTTTGTCACAGGAGGCGGTTTCCTGTCAAGATTTTAAGGCGAAGACTCCCGGAGGATCTGCTCCAGCCGGTTTTCAACGACGGGAAGAACTTCCTCCAGGGTCAGCTCCACCAGGCACCGGCTGTCCCCTCCGTCGTTCCGGCAGCCCTTCTTGCCGCAGGGTACGCAGTTCCAGGCTTTCTGGACCACAATCTGTTCATCTCCCCACGGCCCCCAGCGCCAGGGTCTTGACGGGCCGAAGATCGCCACGACGGGCGTGTCCACGGCTGTGGCCATGTGCATCGGGCCCGAGTCGATACCGACAAAAAGCGCGGCCCGGGACAGGAGAAAGGCGGTCTGCTTCAGGGACAAGCGGCCGCCGAGGTTCAGGGGGGAACACTTTGCCAGCGCGCAGATTGCCCGGTTCAGCCGGGATTCTTCTTCATCCCTGCCGGAGATCAAAAGCGTCCGGATGCCATGCTTTTCCCACAGCACATCACAGAGGGCAGCGTAGCCTTCCGCGGTCCATACTTTGTGAAGCGCATTGGAGGCGGCATGGAGGACGATATAGGGAGGATTGCCGACCAGGCCGTTTTCCTCTAAGATTTCTTCGCCGTCGCTCTGATCCTGAGCGCTCCAGTAAAGCTTCGGCTTCGCCGACAGCGGCGCGCATCCCAGGGCCCTGGCCATCTCCAGGTGCCGTTCGAGGATGTGAAGATTCTTCCGGGGGGAGATCAAGTCCGTGAACAGGAGCGTGCGCCGGATGGGGTTCTCTCTTTTGAGCCGATAACCCCATCTTTTCTTTGCCCCGCTCAGCCAGGCCAGGACTGCTGCCCGGTCGTTCTGGGTGAGATCCAGGGCCAGGTCAAAGTTGAAGTGGCGGATTTCCCGGATCAACCGGAGCTGCCTCCACAGATCCTTTAAGGGACTTGAATCCCTTTCGACGGTAAAGATCCTGTCGATGGCGGGATTGCACGTCAGCATGTCCTCCGTTCCCCGGTTCACGGCGGCGGCGAGGAAGGCACCGGGGAAATGGGCCTTCAGGGCGTCGAACACCGGTGTGGTGAGCAGGACGTCGCCCAGATAGCGCAGCTTGATGACGAGAATGCGCGGGGAACGCTCAAACGGGGTTGATGGGTTCATGGACCGGCCTTCTTCCCTACTTGTGGCGGATGATGAAGTCGCCTTCCGCTTCATACTTCCGAAAACGGCTGTTCAGCGGCGGCCCGAAAAGAATCCGGTCCTGGTCGAAGAGGTCATGAACGCACTTGTTGAAGACGCCCATGTTGATATTCTTTCCTTTGCGCCTGGCTTGCTTCGCCTGCTCGAAATCACGGGTCATGGCCGCAAACAGGCGCAGCATATTATCCCGCGTACCGCCGATGATCCCCGCGACCAATTTGATCTTTCCGGCATGAAAGGTCCTGCCGTAGGCCCACGTCATGCGGTCATTGACCCACTCCTGCATGGTCTCGCCGTTATCGTCGCCGCAGTACAGATCGTACCGCAGAGGGTCCATCAGGGAAAAGGGATTCCCCAGAAAATCCACATCAAACAGATCCGTACAGAAGAGGCTCTCCACTTCTTCATGGTTCAGCAGCCATTCCTGCCAGCAGAAGAACCGGTCGTCATTGAGGGAATAGGCTTTCTGCAGTTCATACCTCTCGAAGCGGACATACTCGTTGGTATAGTCTCGGATAAAGGCTTCCGAAAGCTGGTCGTGAAAGATCACGCCATGGAGGCGGTGGGCCAGGAGGCTTTCGTACCAGCCTTTCATGTTTTCAAACCGGTCCGGTTCCTGCTGGTTGACGCCACCCCGTTGGGGGTCGTTCTTACCCGTAAAATAGTTGCTTAAGATGATTTTCCCGGCGGCCGGCAGAAAGCCCGTCCGCGTTGAGGGGGCCCGTTTCCGGGGGGCGGCGCCAAGCCATATTTTTTTCAGAAGTTCCATCGCGCATCCCCTTCAGGCTGTCGGATTGAGACGGGCCTGTTGCCGTCTCCGCTCTGATGGGGGATCAAGGAAGACGCCTCTCAATCCGGGAGGCGTCATCAGCCTGCCCCTCTACCCAACTTTTGCGCCGCCGGGATTTACCCCTTTTCCTTTCGTATGCTTTCGTATAACTCCAGGACCTGTTCCACATGGTTCTCCCAGGTCAGCCGGCCCAGAAGATCGCCGTTGGTTTCCGCCACCCGGGTTCGGGAAATTTCCAGTCCCAACCGGATCTTGGCCGCGATTTCAGCCGGGTCGAGAGGATTGTCGATCCCATAGCCGTTTTCCCCCTCGATCAGCACTTCCGAGGCCCCGTTGATCCGGGAGGTGACGACCGGCAGACCCGCCGCCATGGCTTCGATGCACACGTTGCTGAAAGGCTCGTAAATCGTCGG